>JBHIWP010000111.1:0-15343 GCA_041987425.1 Promineifilaceae bacterium (SeqCode)
CGACGTTGATGAAGTGATCATTGGCGGCGGGGCAAATCTGTATGCCCAACTGCTGCCGCAAACGGCCCGGCTTTATCTTACGCTTATCGAGGCGGAGCTAGAAGGCGACGCTTATTTCCCAAAAATTGAATGGCGTGAGTGGCGCGAAACGTTCCGCCAGCACCATCCCGCTGATGAGCGACACAACTATGCCTTTACCTGGCTCATTTTGGAGCGGATTTAGCAACTGATTTTGCGCGCACAATTACAGTGACAAGCCTTACCAGGGGTTTCGGGCGATAAAGAGACCCTTATTGATGGTGATCTGAATTTCACCTTTTCGGGCTAATTCTTCAGCAACGTGTTGCTTAAATGCCGCCAGGTTGTGGGCCGTTAGCTGTTTGCGCACCTCTGGTTCAGAAAGCGCAAAGGCCAGGAGGGGGATCTTTTCTTTAAAGACGAGCTTATTTGTATACGGCCGTAACTCCACCCGCGTAAAATAGGAAGCCAGCTGTTCCTGCCCATTTTCCAGGCCAAACTTATCGGGATTTCCTCCGTAATCGGCCGTTGGTAAAAATGGCGTAATGAGCTCTCTTAATTCCTTTAGATGGCGTTGCCCGCCAGCAGAAGTGTAAAACAGGCCGCCCGGCTGTATAACCCGGCTAATTTCGCCTAAAGCATGAGCAACGTCTGGGAGTTGGTCCAGCAGCCCAAAGGCAAATGCGCCAGAAAAGGCCGACGTGCCAAAGGGCAGGACGGCGGCGTTTAGCAAGGCGTAAGTGATGGCGGGATTATATTTAAAGGTCTCTCTGGCTTCTTTCAGCATGTTAACCGACAGGTCGGAAAGGCAAAGAAACTTGTGGGTAAGCGGAAGCTGGCCTTGTGCCTGCCACAATGTGCCAGGGCCTGAACCGAGATCCAGGAAACGGCCGTTGGCAGGGAGGTTCAACTGGTTCTGTAACCATGAGTGCCATTCTTGGGAATGGGACCGATAATGGTTCATAATGTGGGTGCGTAGATTAAGGTCTCGGGTGTCGCTGTAAGCTGGTACTATCACCTTGGTCTCCTCCCATCACGCGTCGTGATGTAAGCGATGTTGATTTGCTCGTACTCTACTGCGTTAGCGATCAATACACTATCTACCCGGATAGAGTAGCAAGATATACGGAAGGCATGTTTATTTGGACCCTTGCTTGTAAGCAATCTGTAAGCATTTAAAAAGGTGACGTTAATTGTTGATAGCTATCTTCTAAGTGGTTTGGTTGCCAAAAGAGTGCTGCCAGGCAAAACAGAAATAGATTTTAATGAGCTTAAGAAGATGCAGATTAAGGAGAAGCCCCAAATGAAAAATGTCAAATTGATTGTGATGCTGATAGCTGCTTTGTTGTTGGTTGCCTGCGGTAATGGTGGAGAAACGGCCGTTGAACCCGACACATCTCAAGCCGCTGAAACGATGAGCACAGAAGATGAAATGGCAGACGAGTCCATGGATGAGCCGATGAGCGAAGACGCGGACATGACCGAGCATGAAGAAGGCATGGCCGAGATGGACGAAACAGCGGAAGAAATGGAAGAGATGGCCGAGGAAATGGACGACGAAATGAGTATGGCCGATGCTCCAACCTGGATGACCATTCCCTTAACCGATGTGCGCTCCGGCGAAACGTTCACCCTGGCTGACTTTGCTGGCAAGACAGTATTTGTAGAGCCAATGGCTACCTGGTGCTCCAACTGCCGCCGCCAGCTAAATAACGTATCGCAGGCCAGGGCGCAGCTGGGCGATAGTGAAGATGTGGTTTTTGTTGCCCTGAGCGTGGAAACTAATATTGGCAACGGTGACTTAGCCAATTACACAGAAGAGACCGGCTTTGACTGGACTTTTGCCATTGCCTCGCCTGAAATGCTTGTTTCCCTGGTAGAAAGCTTTGGTCAGGCAATTACCAGCCCGCCGTCGACGCCTCACTTCATTATCCGGCCGGACGGGTCTACCACCGAGCTAACCACCGGGTTTGAAAGCCCAGAAGAAATCCTGCAAAATCTGGAAGCCGAGTCACAGAGTTAATACAAATGAGCCAGCTGTTAAACGGATTCTTGCTCGGCAACGCCGCCATCCTCACCAATGTTTGTCTTTTGCCGCTCTATCCTGGCCTGATTGCTTATCTGGCTGGGAACGCCCAAAATGAGCGTGTACAGGCAGCCACTAAATGGCTTGGACTCATGGTGCTGGCTGGCGTGTTGAGCTTAATGTTGCTGGTTGGACTGATTTTGCACTTGCTGCAAAGAACCTTCGGCAACACCCTGACTATCTTGCTGCCGATTATTTATGGCACCGTCATTTTGTTAGGCTTACTGATGTTGACGGGGCGCAATCCGTTTAACCGGCTTTCCATGGCGCAAACGCCGCTGCTCAGTAATCCTTATGCCGGGGCGTATGTGTATGGCTTGATGCTTGGTCCGATGACGCTGCCCTGCTCGGGTCCATTTATCATAGCAGCCTTTATATTGGGGGCGGGCAGCGTGGCCGATCTGGCGAGTAGCCTGGGCTATGTGCTGGCCTTTGGCGTGGGCTTTGGCTGGCCGCTGGTGCTGCTGCCGTTTGTGGCTATGCCGCTACAGCGCAGGTTCACGCGCTGGATGGGCCAGAATTACAGGTTGTTGACGCGTGTTTCAGGCCTGCTCCTGGTCGCCATTGGCATTTATGGGCTGGTCGTGGAGGTCTTTCCAGAATGGTAAGCCAAAAGAGGCGGATTGCACGGGTAACTGGAATACGCGCTGACAAGAGCAAAAGAGAAATCCGTGCCAATCCGTGCTATCCGCGTTATCTGCGTTCCAAACTCTAGCGATCGTAGTGGTAAATCTGGACGATGCGTTTGATGGCGTAGATGGCTTCAGACGGCCGTACCGGATTGGCGGGTAACTCCATGCGCTCCACTAGGCGGGTTAATATCTGGTTGGCTAGCGTAAAGCCGTTAGGCAGATCGTTGTAGCGCTGCAGCAAGGATTCAGCGAGCTGAATATCGGCTTCGGTGAGCTTATCGACGGGCCACTTGGCCGCTTCGCGTTCGGCTCCGCCGGGCGCACGGCTGGCAACGGGGCTTGTTTTGGCAGCGGTGTTGTTGAGTGATTCGAGGGAAACGGCCGTTTGCTCACGCACGACCAGGGTGTTTGCGGCTAGATCTCCCAGGCGCCGGGCTTTGCTATCGATAAACATTGTCACCAGCCCCAGCCCATAGGCGCCGGGCAAAAAATCTACCAGCCGCACCAGGTTGCGAATGATCGATTCAGCCAGCGTGATTGGCGTGCCGTCGGCCCGAATGACGCGAATGCCCACCTGCCGCTTGCCCGGCGAACTGCCGTTCCAGCGCATCTCGAAGTAGATGTAGTAGCCCCAGAAGAAGGCAAAGCTGATAAGCGACAGCAGCGCAACGACAAACGAATTGCCGATGGAAAGATTATCCAATCCCCCGACCAGGACATAAATAAGGATTACATTTGCGCCCAGCAGTAGCAAGGCGATGATAGTTGTGTCAATAAGGGCCGCTAAAAAGCGGGAGCCAATGCCCACCACTTCATAGCCAAATACCACATTTTCGGGCGTGTCGATGTTTAAGAATTCATCCGGTGCTGTCATTGCTTTTTCCAGTTTCTATAATTCTAGGCAAACCAATATCTTTTTGGCTTTTACATATCAAGTATAATCTGCTCTATGAATGCAGAACAATTTTACCGCTCGCGCCAGGCGGATTGGCAACAGTTAACCGCACTGCTAGATAAAAGTCAACAAATGCACCGCCTAAGCCCAAAAGAGGTCAAGCAGATAGGATTGCTTTACCGCTCCGCAACCTCTGATCTGGCGCTGGCTCAACGAGAGTTTCCCAGGCATCAGGTAACAGCCTTTTTGAACCAGCTGGTCGCGCGGGGTCATGCCACCATTTATCAGGGGGAACCGCTGGCGGTACGACGTCTGAAGCACTACCTGCTGGTTGGCTTTCCGGCCACGTTTCGCGAGTCACTGCCTTTTTTTGTAACGGCCGCACTCCTGCTAATCATCCCCTCTCTCATTGCCGGTTTTTTAACCAACTGGCAGCCGGACGCCTCAACCTGGCTGCTGCCCGCTGACGTACAGCGACTGCGCCCGATGATCGAAGATCAGGAGCTGTGGACGAATATCCCGATTGAGGAACGGCCGTATGCCTCGGCCTTCATCATGTCTAACAATATCCAGGTTTCTTTTCTGGCATTTGGTGGGGGCATCACCGCTGGCTTGTTTAGCCTGTACATTCTCATTTTCAACGGGCTGCTGCTGGGCGGCATCACGGGCCTCACGGCCCACTATGACGTGGGCTTTGAGCTGTGGACCTTTGTCATAGGGCACGGCGTAATCGAGCTTTCCGCCATTTTTATCGCCGGGGGCTCCGGCCTGATGCTGGGTTGGGCTATTGTTCAGCCGGGGTTACTGAAGCGAGGCGATGCGCTCATGCTGGCAGCTCGCAAGGCCGTCAGGCTCATCATTGGCTGCGTGCCCATTCTCATTGTCGCTGGCCTCATCGAAGGCTTCATCTCTCCCAACGAAAATATCCCCTGGCCCGTGAAGTGGGGCGTAGGCATATTGACCGGCATTTTACTGTACGGCTATTTGCTGCTCGCCGGAAGAGGGCGCGAATAAAGATACTACTGTGTGTCACTCCCGCCTACGCGAAAATGACAGTTACCCGATTATTTTCTTAAACTACAATTAAAAATCCGCTTCACCAGCCGTAGGGTCACTAAATACCTGAGTCGCGTGCTTTAACAATTGCCTCAGCGCGGTCGCTCACCTGGAGCTTACTGAAAATATCGCTGACACGGTTTCGCACCGTTTTCGGGCTGAGCGATAGCCGCTCAGCAATCGCGCTGTTCGTTAGACCTTGTGCGATAAGGGCCAGAATTTCGCGTTCTCGCTCAGTCAAGTCAGGGAACGGGTAAGCTTCCGCCGGAGTATTAAAATAATGTCTCAGGCGCTGGGCGACTGTTGGGCTGAAGATGGCCTCGCCGCTTGCAGCGGCACGAATGGCACGTACCGTTTCTTCACCACCTGCCCCTTTCAAAATATAGCCACACGCCCCAGCCTTGAGCGCGTGAAAAATCGTTGTATCGTCGAGCATGGAGATTACCAGCACTTTTGCTTCAGGTTGCAGCAAACGAAGACGGCGCGTCACTTCAAGGCCGTTGATGTCCGGTAGTTTGATGTCCATGAGCACCACATCACACGTTTGGCTTGCCGCCAGTGCCAGCGCCTCTGTACCGTTCGTGGCTTCACCAACAATTTGCATGTCCGGTTCAATGCCTACCAGCGTTCGCAAACCAAAGCGGAACACAGGGTGATCATCAACGATCAGGAGCCTAATTATCATTGGCTTGCTTCTCACTTGTAAGTGGCAGCAAAGCCTGGATGCGCGTTCCGCCACCGGCAGCTGCCTCTATCACCAATTGACCGCCCAATTCCTCGCTCCGTTCGCGCATTGACTGCAATCCAACCCCTGACAGGCGTTGAGAGGCAATGCCAATCCCATTGTCGATTACATCTAGCAGCAGGTAAGCATCCTTCGCGGCATCCTCCCATTTAGTTTCCAGCCGTATCTCGCAGAGGCTGGCCTGGGCGTGTTTAACAACATTGTTGAGCGCTTCTTGAAAGATGCGGTAGGCGGCAACTTCCACAGCGGCAGGCAACGGCACGAGCGCTGGCGCAAGGTGAAGCGTTACCCGTGGCATACCGTGCTGCTGCACGCGATTGGCGAATTCCTCGACTGCACCGTACAGCCCTAAATCGTCAAGTACTGGGGGGCGCAGTCCGTAAATCAGATCGCGAATATCGCTGACTGCCTGCTGCATCTGTTCACGCACGACCAATAGAAGCGTTGCCGCCTGGTCTGAGTCGCTTCGCATTAGCTTAGCGATGACATCCAGTGTCAGGGTTTGGCTCGCCAGGTGCGGTCCGAGGCCATCGTGCAGATCGCGGCGCAGGCGACGGCGTTCCTCTTCGCGCGCTAGCACGATTCGTTCACGTGAGCGCTGGACATCGGCGGTGATGCGTGCAGCATAGACGGCAATACCGGTTTGCCGCGCGAGATCAGAAAGCAGTTTGTACTCTACATCGCTAAATCGCTCTTCGCCGTAGCGCGGGGCGACGAGCAACACGCCAACTAATTGATTCTGATAGTTCAGCGGTAGATGAAGCAGCTTTGCGGATGGTGACGACCTGTCAGCCCCGGCCGGAAAAGCGGCGAGCAAGCGTGCTTCATCGGCCGTTGTGATCGCCACATACGGCAGTTTCAGCGTTTGTCCTATCGTTTCCACAATAGCGGCGAATACCCCGTTGGGTGCCGACACGTTTTCAAGCTGTCGCCCGAGCGTGGTGATAACAGCGTATGGTTCGCTGCGCTGTCCAAATAAGAGACGGTTTACCGCCCGTTGTAGCCGCTGGCGTAGTGGCTGGAACACGACTGCCACTATACCTGTGGCGATTAGCGAGGAGATCAAATTGTCCTCACTGTGGAATAGCGTGCCTAGATAGGTTACCAGGCTAATGTACAAGCTGATGACACAAATGGTAAGCGCGCCATATACCAGCGTACGGCTCAGAATGAGATCAATCTCAAACAGGCGATAGCGAAGGATCGCAACAGCGAGTGTAATCGGAAACGCTAGCTGCAACCATGGGGCGAGTAGTGGAATCAGCTGCTGGACGGATTCGGGATAGAAGTCAAAGCCTCCAGTTGCTTCCAGCAGAATACTGAAGGCGAGACTGGCAAACCCGAGCCCAGCCCAGCGCAGCTGCCTCTGGCTGATTGCATCACGAGCGGTTAATAAAGTATGCCCGACTGCGATGAGGCTGCACAAGCCGCATACGGCCGTCCACCCCCAGCCAAGAAATGGTTGGGGGCCAGCAAGCAGCACAAGCAGAGGCAGGGTACCATATACCGTCGCGGTCACGAGCAAGGGATGTTGTAATATGAACGGCTTGGGCTGGGGAAAGGTTAGCGCCAGGAACAACACAGTCGGTGCGATCAGCCCGCCATAGATCCAGTTGCTCCAAACCAGAGCGAGCAGCAAAGCGGGCGGATTAATAATCTCCGGCAAGCCCCAATACAGCGTATCGCTAATGCTTGCCGCAAGCAGGATAGTGTGGAGCATGAACATCACGCGCGCGGCAATGTCGTAAGGACGCTTATAGAAGACAAACAGGCCTAACGCAGCGCTTATCAGGTGAATGAGTAACCACACATTGCCGAGGGCAAGCCGCACAACATCCCGCACCCGCCAATGATAAAGTGGTACATCGAGCGCAACGGTTGTGTCGCCGCGCTGCACCAGGTAGCGCACCGTTGTGCCCGCTCGCCAGTTGCCAACCAGCGTTGGCTCCCCGGTTAGGGCGTGGGACATTAACTCGGCGTATGGATGCCCTTCGACGGCCAGCACAAAGTCGCCTGACTGTAGTGATGAAGGCTGGTTGATCAGGTTTGTATTGTAGGTGATAGTGTCTTCGGCCGCCGTGCCGATGGCACCGCTGGTGTAGCTCCATCCGTCGGTCGGCAGTGTGAGACGGTAAGCAAGTTGGGCGGTGCTGCATATAAGAAGGACGCCGCCGATGAGCAGAATGATCAGGCTTACACCACGAAATCGGCGCTCAATGTGTGGCGTCGGTTCGGCGGCAGACTCGCCTATTTTTGTTTGCACGCTCAGCGTCATATGATGCGCCTCGGCCGAAACCGCCGCACCCAGGCGGTGGTCGAACGTCAAAACGTCAAAAGGAAATATCAAGCTGACAAACGAACCGACTTCGGATATCAATTATAGAAAGCTTCACATAACTTAGCAATGCGTCAAAGGCTGGAGCGTTCGTGAAAATGATGGGCCGACAGGCAATCAAAATGAGTGGGACTGCGCCAGCGATGGTTGGGTGCTTTGCCTATTCAAGCGGATTGCCAAACCAAGGGCTAGCCGCATGAGCCCCCACCCGGCGATTGCATATCCGTTTGGCTCATCGGCGATAAAGATGAAGGGAAACATCGCCAGCCACGGGTATAGGCCTGTCAGCAGCGGCATCCAGCGCGTCCAGCCCTGCCAGCGCTTTGCGCGCAAGACGGCAATACCGGTAAGCAGCAGGCCAATCGCTGATACCAGCGCGCCAAGCGCCAGCAGATCCGATGTTGCGCCAACGATGAACGAGTGAGCTTCGGCGGCGACGAAGATTAGGTGCCCGAGCAGGCCAATGCCGAAGGCGATTTTGCCGAAAGTGCTGCGCCCAACGCCATCGCTCCACAGCACGCCAAAGAAGCCAAAGAGCAGCAGCAACTGCGTAATGATGAGGCAGAGCTCAATTGCATAGAAGGCAAACGATCCAGCGGGAGGTTCGAAGCCCCATAGTGCTGTTTGCGCTCCTATGAGCAGCAGCCACAGCACGCTTCCGACCACATAGGCCGTCCCGGCAAGGTGTACTCTGGGTAAGTTCGTCATGGTAGTTTCATCCTTTTTTACAATCAAATTTGCAGTGATCATAGACGTGGCGAGTCCCGCAGAGTAGAGGCAGCTGTCATCATTGCGCTGGGACAAAATGTCCCTGTTGATTGTTAAGATGGAGGATTTGAGCCTTGGATCTTTGTTATGGGGCACTGAGTAATCGAGCTATGCTTTAATTACATCGCGGGTGGGTCCGGGTTGATGTTGAGTTGGGCAACTATTCTGCCGAGGTTGCTGAAGCGGTGCGCAAGGCGGTCAAGCTCAGATTTTTCCCCACGGCGAGCCACCGCCAATACCGCAGAGCAGCGATGCCTCTGCCAAGTCTCCTGAACCGCGCGATTCCCATGCTTCATACTTCTTGTGCGGTTCGCCTTTCAACTGCGTCCCATCCTCAAATTCAAGGATGCAGAATCCTGCCGATGAGGCTGCAAAGCTCTTTGCTCTCTGGTGCAGCAGATTGAGTAGAGGCCCCAAGGCTTCATTTCTCTCTGGAGCAAAGTGCTTTTCCCTTCCATCATAGGAGTGCAGTATAAACGGGGTCATAAAGCTAACTAAGAGATCGGACTGAAGCGTCCACATGTGTATGTGGAATTGATAATCGAAGCGGAGTTGCGTTACGTTGAATCCATTTAAATCCCACTTCTTCCATTCTACAGAGTCATCGATCCTATGTTTCTTCATATATTCCCCTTACAGCAATGTTTTTGCCTTCAGTTCCAGGTAGCGGTTGATGACCGCAATGGAAAGCTGATTGGCCGGTACGTCGAGGGTGAGGACGCCCTGTTGGCGCAGGTGATCCAGCGTTACCTGGCGCTGATCGAGCAGCTCGGCGGCGGCCATGCGCTGGTAGGCGGTTTGCGAGTCTTCTGGCTGCTGCTGGGCCGCCTGCACCACGTCCGGGTCGCTAATCGTAACGACTAGCGGCAGGCTGCGCCGGGCCAACAGCGCGACGTGGCTTACCAGCCCTTCCAGGCTGATGCCGTGTGTCAGATCCGTGAAAATGACGACAAGAGAACGCTTGCGCTGTTTGGCAGAGAGATAGGTCAGCGCGCGGCGGTAGTCGGACTCCACAGGCTGGGCCTCGATAGCGTAGAGCAGCTCCAGCATGCGGTAAAATTGGCCGCGCCCCTGGCGTGGCGACAGGTAGTGCTGGATGTCGTTGGCGAAGCTCATCATCCCCACCTTATCGCCCTTGCCGGTAGCCACATACCCCAGCAGCAGCACCGCATTGACCACGTAATCCAGCTTAGCCATCTGGGCTACGGGGCTTTGCATCATGCGCCCCACATCCAGCAGGGCAATGACGTTTTGGCTGCGCTCCGTCTGGTATTCCACGGTGACGGGGCGGTGACGGCGGGCGGTGGCTTTCCAGTCGATGCGGCGGTATTCGTCGTCGGGCAGGTATTCGCGCAGCCTCTCAAACTCGGTGCCCTCGCCAAACTGGCGCGTATTGCGCAGGCCGATCTCCTGCAGCCGGTTGCGGCGCAGCAGCAAATCGTAGCGGCGCACGTCTAGCAGGTTGGGGTAGACCTTCACCGGGGCATTTAGGGGAAGCTTGCCCTGCCGAATGGCCAGACCAAGCGGCCCCTGCCAGCGCAAGTTCAGGTTGCCAAATTCGTAGTCGCCGCGCCGCAGCGGGTGGACATAGTAGGTGGCTTCCCACGTTCGGCGTGGGGCAATTTCGCTGCTCAGCAGTCGGTCAGAAATCTGGAATTCGTCAGGCGGTTCGTCGCGGAGCCAAACGGCCGTCTCCCGATTGCTCCTGTTGCGCACAAATATCTTGATTGCATTGTCGGCCCCCAGGCTAAGCTTCTGATCATGCTCGCGGCGAATATCAAATCGCTTTTCAATGCATTCGGCCGTTTTCCAGTCGAAGGCAATGAGCAGGCAGGCAATGAGCAGGTAAGCCAGAGCCAGCCACTGCATGAGCGGCAGCCAGGCACCCGCCGCCAGGATGGGCGCTGCCAGCAGTAAGATCAGTATGCCTCGGTTCGTTGGCTGCATATTTTTTTATCCACAGATTTGCGCACATTGCGCTTGCAGATTGGCGCAGATTTTTCTTATAAGAGAGAAAAACGTGTCAATCTGGGGTTTTATCTCATTTCTATAGTCATCATCAGGCCGTGTTTGGGACGGATGGTGACAAGCGGGTCGGGTATAACCGGGTGGTTGGGCAGCAGCTTTAGCCGGTACTTTTGCAAAATGGCCGTTACAATCAAGCCCATCTCCACTTTAGCAAAACTATCCCCAATACACAGCCGGGCGCCGCCGCCAAAGGGAAAATAAGCGTAGCGCGGCCGCGCCTTTTCTGCTTCTGACAGGAAATGGTCCGGGTAAAATGCCTCCGCTTTTTCCCAAAATGCCGCATGCCGGTGCGTGGTGAACGGGCTCATGATGAGCAGGGCGTTGGCCGGAATCGGTGCGCCAAACAGCGTGTCGGGTTCAATCGCGCGCCGGGTGATGACCCAGGCGGGCGGGTACAGCCGCAGCGCCTCGGCAATGACGCGCTCAACGGCAGGCAGGTTGGGCAGGTCAGCGGCGGTGGGGGCACGACCGTTCAGCACATCGTCAATCTCCGCCACCGCTGTTTCTTCAGCCTTTGGATGCTGGGCCAGCAGGTAGAATAGCCAGCTCAGGCCAGATGCGGCCGTTTCGTGCCCAGCCACAATCAGCGTAATGATTTCGTCGCGCAGTTCTGTCTCGGTCATCGACTGGCCGCTTTCGCGATCGGTGGCGGCCAGCATCTGGCTTAAAATGTCGTTTGGGTCGCCGCGCCCTTCTCGGTGTTCAGCAATGGCCTGGGCAATAAGCGCATCCAGCTTGTGCAGCCCCGCGCGGAAGCGCCGGTTTCGCGGCGTGGGCACGGCTAGCGGCAGAACCACAGGGCGCTGGGAACGGTAGACAACGTAGTCGAGCATGGTCAGCACAGCCTGGGCCAGAGCGGCGGCATCCGCTTCCAGGTTAATGCCCAGCAAAGCCTGGCCGATAATCTCCAGCGTCACGGCCATCATTTCCTGATCGACGTCCAGCGGCTCGCCGGTACTGGCGAGAAGTTCCCAGCGCTGCAGCATTTTTTGCGTGGCGGCCAACATCGTTTGCCCCCAGCCCTGCACCTGCTGCCGGTGGAACGCGGGCTGGATCATCCGCCGCTGCCTGCGCCAGAAACGGCCGTCGCTGGTGAGCAGCCCACGTCCGGTGATCTTGGCCAGCGTATTGTATTGCACGGTGTTTTTGCTGTAGTTGCGCCAGTTAGTCACCAAAACGTGCTCGACTAAATCAGGATGGTTGAGCTGGTACACTTGCCACAGGCCCAGCGGATAGTGGATAAAGTCGCCAAATTCGGCCGCATTTTGCTGCAAAAACGCCAGCGGATCCCGCTGAATCTCCGGAATGCGCAGCGGAGATAGCGTAACTTCTTTGAGGGTGGGGGTGGAAACGGCCGTGTCAATCATGCAAACGTTATTGGGCAATTGGGTAACTGAGCAATTGAGCCACAAAATTACCCAATTACTCAATATCCTAATTACAAATCCTTATCGGGGAACCTCAACCTGCCCCAACAGTCGACGGATGACCGCATCGGCGTCGAGCCCTTCAATTTCCGCCTCTGGCTTAAGCAAAATGCGGTGGCGGTAAACGGCTGGCGTTACGTACTTCACGTCGTCGGGCGTCACAAAGTCGCGGCCCTGCAGCGCGGCAAACGTTTTGGAGGCGAGCAGCACGTGCGTGGCGGCGCGGGTGCTCGCCCCCAGCGTCAAATCCGGGGATTGGCGGGAAGCGGCCGCCACCTGGGCAATGTAATTTAACACCCCGTCTTCCACAACCATCTTGTTAATTGCCTGCCGCGCTTCGGCAATTGCTTCGGCCGTGAGCCGGGCAGTGAGCCCGCTGGCGGCAAGATCGTGGGCGTCAAACCCGTTGTGGTAGCGGCGCAGCACCTCAATTTCCGTGTCCAGATCAGAGTAGGGGACCGTAACCTTAAACAAGAAGCGGTCTAGCTGGGCCTCAGGCAGCGGATAAGTGCCTTCGTACTCAATGGGATTTTGCGTGGCAATGACCATGAAGGGCACGCCTAACGGATAGCGCGTGCCTTCCAGGTTCACCTGGCGCTCTTCCATGGCTTCTAGCAGGGCAGACTGCGTTTTGGCGGGGGCCCGGTTAATCTCATCGGCCAGCAAGATCTGGGTAAAAATCGGGCCTTTTTTCAGGTAGAACTGTCCGTTGCTGATGTCAAATACAGAGGTGCCTAAAATGTCTGACGGCATCAGATCTGGCGTGAACTGAATGCGGCTGAAGCGGGCCTGCACCAATTGGGCCAGCGTTTTGGCCATAAGCGTTTTGGCCGTGCCCGGTACGCCTTCCAGCAGTACGTGTCCTCCGGTGAGCAGAGCAATTGTGAGCATCTCAAACGGCTCTTCCAGGCCGACCAGCACCTTGTCGGCTTCCTGCCGCAGCGTTTCGAAAATCGTTTTGAGTTGGGTTGGTTCCATTTTGTCTCCTGGTTGTCACTGATCGGTAATCAGTCGGTCAGTAATCGGTTATCTCCGCACTGACTTACTGATTACCGCTCACTGATTACTGTTTACCGAAGTAAGCTGTTTCGCGCACGATTTGCAACATTTCGGCTTCGCTGACGTTGGTTTGCGAGAGCTTTTGCAGCAGCCTGCTCAGGGCGTCTATGTCCAGATTGGGCTGGTAGATAGCCAGCTGCTTAATGAACTCATCGTCGGGCAAGGTGGGGCTTAGCCGGTAGCGGGCTCCCAAGCTGCGCTTGAGCCTGTCGTGATAATGTTGCAGTACGGCCGTTCTGTGTCCGGCCCGTCTGCTCAAATTGGCAATGCCAGTAATGTACTCCAGCGGGGCGCGCCGCGATAGCTCTTTGCTTAGCGGCACCGGACGGCCAAAATGGCGGCCGCGCAGCACCAGCCCTACAAATACAATGGCTAGCACCAGCAGCAGGGCCCGCCCTACCGGCGTGCGCTGCAGCCAGTTGCTGGACGTGAGTGCGACGTCCGCCTCGGGCCGAACGCCATGGTGCCATTCGTTAAACCAGATGCTGCTTGCCTCTGGGGCAGCATTGATCAGGTTCAGTACCAGCTCAGCGTTGCCTGGCTCTTGCAGCCCCTCATTGCTAAACGGGGTCGTCAGCGTGGTGAAGATGACACGGCCGTCTCCTTCGGCACAAGCAATTGCCGTTGGGTTACCGCTCTGGTTGGCTAGCAGCGTTACAAAATCATTCCGATCTGGCCGCAAAAAGAACGCCGTGCTGGCATTTTCTAGCGTGTCCAGCGGTGGCGCCTGCAGCAGCGGCGTCTGGCTAGAAGTGGCGGCAGCGGTAGAGGGAGCCAGACCGAAGCCCAGGTTTAGCTCGCCTGCCAGGCTGGCGCTGACCGGCCCATTACCGGCAATAAGCAGCGTGCCGCCATCCTTAACCCAGCTGTGCAGCACCTGCCATTCGCCCGGCGTAAACTCAATGGCCGGTTCCAGCACCATCGCCAGTCTTACCCCTGCCGGTACACCAAAGGCGCTGCCTACTGTATCGGTTAGCTTGACCTGCTGAGATTCCAGATAAAGCCAGAGTGCCCGGCTGCCCTGTGGCTGCGTAGAGAAGGTGGCCAGCGGCGGGTCGGCCAACCCGGCCTGGGCCTGCTGCACCACGGTGATGGTGGTGAAAATAGTAAGCAGCAAGAAGAGGCCCAACGCCAGCAACGCATCGCGAGACGGCCGTTTCATCGCGCCTCCTTTTGCTGTTTGAGCGTTTCGACGCGCAGGGCGTAGGCCTCATACTCGCCGGGGTTCAAAGTTTGGAAACCGTACCAGACCCGGTCAAAGACGTCGATGACCTCGCGCAGGGTAGCGGCCAGTTCCGGGCGATGGGCCACCGTGCGCAAATACTCCCGGTTGGTCAGCGAACGATCGTAGCGCAGGAGGCCCCGCTCTTCCAGCAGCAGCAGAGCAGATAGATACAGGTAGCGAACGGCCGTGCGATAGTCCCCGCCCGTAGAAAGCTCCTGGGCCCGCCGCAGAGCCAGATCGGCCGTGAGCGGTTCGCCGCCCAGTTCCTCCTCGGCGCTCAGAGCGGCATCGGCGGTGATGTCTGAGATGATGCCACGCAGGGCATAGGCCAGCACGAGGCCCACCAGCACGGTGGCAATAATCACGATAAAATCGCTGGTCGGCAGCGCAACGGTGCTGTCATCTGGAAAGAGACGCAGGAAGAAATCCTCAACTCCCTGGCGCAAATCTGCCCACAGCCGCTGCAAAAAGTTCGGTTCCTCTACGGTATATTGAAATTGAGGTTGGCTTAAAATGTCGTCTAAGGCCGCTTTGTCAAGCTGGGGCAGGGTGGGAGCTGGCCAGACCTGGCGGCTGCTGTGGTAGGCAGTGAACAGCAGCGAAAGCGCTTCCAGGCTGTTGTTTTCGTTTTGAAGTTCGCGAATGAGGAAGCTGTGGCTAATGGGTTGGATACGGCCGTCTGGCAATTCAACGGTGTTCAGGGCAATCAACTGCTCAACGGCATCCTGGCGTACGCCGATATCATCTTCCTCGGCAGCGCTCAAGCTGTCCCGAATGTCGCCAACGGCTTCCCAGTAAGCCTCTAGCGTAACGGTGCTGCCCTGTGCCTGGGCAGGCTGCCCAACCAGCAGCAGAAGCGCCGTCAGGAAAAGCCAGAATAGCGAATGGTTGGTTTTGCTCCACCTGCCCATCAAAATCCACTTAGGCCAAATACCGCCACCACAAACAGAAGCACAAACGCAACATACAAAACGACAAAGGCAATGGTGATTAGTGCAAAATAGCCGATTTCTTCCCAGCTTGGGAATATATTTTTTTCCAGCGGCGGCGCTGTCGTCTGCACTGTGTC
>JBHIWP010000112.1:0-15338 GCA_041987425.1 Promineifilaceae bacterium (SeqCode)
AATCATGCCGCGTGGCATGACTGTCGGCCGAAATATGATCAGCCACCTGCACCGCGCGTTCGATCTGGTCCGCATAATACGCCATGCTCTCTCGCGTGAGGAACTGCGGGTAAAAAATGAAATTCAAATCATGGACGGTAATCACGTTGCGCCGTGCACCCCACTGCGGCGGAATAAAATCCGGGCTGTGCAGTACGTCCAGCCGGTGTGGCAGCAGCTCCATCCCCAGCGTCCAGCGCTCCAGCCTGTGGTGGCACGGCGTCAGCACATTTTTGCGCTGAAAGTTGGGGGCAACTGGGGTGTGGGAACGGCCGTCTCCCCCCATGTGAAACAAGGAATATTGATTATCCCTATCCAGCGCCGCCAGGGCAGGTAACAAATGTAAAATGTATTGGCTAATGCCCCCCATCTGGTAAAACGGCAGGCGAACGTCAATTCCGATGTGCATGGCGGGATTATACGGTGTTCAGCAATCGGTAAGCCAGTAATCAGCAAAACAGTCACCGAACCCTGACCAACTGATTACTGATTACTGAAAAACCACCCCCTCTACTCGCCCACTTGCCCCAGCCAAGTTATAATGACTTTTACCACGGTAAAGGAACTATGTGCGCATAATCTGCGCTAATCTGCGTAATCGGCGGATAAACGGAGAACATCTATGGCAAACAACAGCACAACGGCCGCAGCCGAACAGGCCATCAAAGATTTGCAAAGCCGCCTTGATTGGCTCGATGAAGAGCGGCGCAAACAGATGCGCAAAATCACGGAGCTGGAGCAAAAGCTCAGCCTGCAAGAGCGCGAAATTGCCGGGCGCGAACAGCGCATTCAGGATTTAGAGCGGCAGCTTTCCAGCACAACCGCCCAGATTGGCCGAATTCCCAAGATAGATATTCAGCTGGCTCAGTTCAAAGATGAGGTGGTTCAGCTAATTGAGCAGTACGACCAGCGGCGCATTCAGTCTGAGGCAGAGATGGACCGTCTGCGGCGGGTGGAGCAAGAGGCCAATGCCCGCGAGCTGGCCGAGCTGCGCAAGGATATTGGCCAGGTGCCCAAGCTGCAAAACGAGATGGAGCTGCGCGTTGCTGAAGAGTCTCGCCTGGCAAACCTCATTGGACAGCAGAAAACACAAATAGATAGTCTGAAAAACAGGCTTGAGACTTCAGACAGCACCTTTGCCTTTCTGGAGGAAAAAGAGAAGCACAACAAGCGCGACATTACCGAGGTGCAAACGGCCGTTGTGGAAATCAACAAGCGCTGGGAGCATATTTACAGCCGTCTAGACACCAGCAACAGCGCCATTCTCCGCCTGGAATCCAGCATGCAGGGCATCACTGAGAAACAAAGTCAGGTGCAAGAAAGCACCAAAAATTGGATGGAGCAAATCCAGATTGGTGAGTACGAACGCAATCAGCGCCTGGAGGCCTGGCGGCGCGTTCTGGAAGAGAACGAAGATAAAATTGAGCAGTTCAACAAAGAATTTATCAAGTTTTCTGATATGTATAAAGAGGCCAAAATGGCCGTGCAAACCCTCACTGGCTGGCAAGAAGATTTGGAAAAGCAGCAGCGTGAGGCCGCCGAAATTCTGCGTGTGGAAACCAGCCGAATGCAGTCTCGCTGGGACGATTTCCGGCACGAGAACGACAAGCGTTGGAAAAGCCAGGCGGTAGATGCCGAACAGCGCTGGAATACCGTCAACCGGCACGAGCGGGAAATTCGCGAGATGATTGATCTGATTGAAGAAAAGATCAATAAGCTAGAGCAAGAAAAAGATTTGCTCTGGCGCGTGCAAACGGCTCAGGCAGATGCCTTAAAACAGTTCCCCCGAATGTGGCTAGAAGAAGTAGAAAAAGCAATCCAGCAAAATCCAAACCGCCGCCGCCAGCCTGCCCTGGTGCCCGTGCGCGAAGAATTTGACTAAAATCAACCCAAATTAGTACGCAGATGAACGCTGATAAACGCAGATTAAAAGAGAGAATCAGCGTCATCTGCGTTTATCAGCGTCCCACTCTTTATCCTAATGTATGTTATCGGCACCGCTGGACACGTAGATCACGGCAAATCCACCCTTGTAGAAGCTCTCACCGGCATTGATCCTGACCGTTTAGCAGAAGAAAAAGCACGCGAAATGACGATTGATCTCGGCTTTGCCTGGCTGGAGCTGGGCGATGAGGAAGCCCAGGCCGAAGTGGGCGTGGTAGACGTGCCGGGGCACCGCGACTTTATCGAAAACATGCTGGCCGGTGTGGGCGGCATTGATGTGGCTCTTTTTGTTGTGGCCGCTGATGAAGGCGTGATGCCCCAGACGCAAGAGCACCTGGCTATTCTGGATTTGCTGGAAGTGCGCGGCGGCGTGGTCGCCCTGACCAAAACTGATCTGGTTGCTGACGATCCGGATTGGCTGGAGCTGGTGATGCTGGACGTAAGCGAGGCCCTGCAGGGCACCGTCCTTGAGGAAGCGCCGATTTTGCCTGTGTCGGCCAAAACGGGCGAGGGAATCGCAGAGCTAAAGCAGGTTTTGTGGCAAAAGTTGGCCGCCTCTCCGCCCCGCCCAGACAACGGCCGTCCACGACTATCCATTGACCGAATTTTCACTCTGTCCGGCTTTGGCACGGTGGTTACGGGCACGCTGATCGACGGCCGTTTCCACGTTGGTGACTCGGTTGAACTACAGCCGACTGCCCTGAAAGGACGCATTCGCGGCTTGCAAACCCACAAAACCAAGCTCAATGTGGCCCGCCCCGGCAGTCGGGTCGCCATCAACCTTACGGGCATCGACAAAGACGATCTGGCCCGCGGGCACGTAGTGTCAGAACCGGGCGTCATTGGCCAAACCATTTTGTTCGACGCCGCCTACCGCCATCTGCCAGCCGCCACGCAGCCGTTGAAGCACAACACCACAATGAAGCTCTTTGTGGGCGCAGCGGAGCTGCTGGCGCGGGTGCGCGTGCTGGGCAGCGAGCGCATCGAACCAGGTCAAACCGGTTGGCTTCAGCTGGCAACGTCTGAGCCGGTGGCCGTTGCCCGTGGGGATCGCTTTATTTTGCGACGGCCGTCTCCCGGTGAAACCATTGGCGGTGGGCGCGTGTTGGACCCACATCCAGGCCGCCGCCATCGCCGCTTTCGTGCAGAAACGGTGGAACGACTCAAAACGCTGTCGCAGGGCACCCCTGCGGAGCTGCTGCTGCAAACCGTGCAGCGGCTGGAACCCACTTCGGCGCAAAACGTGCTTCAAACCGTGGGGCTGGATACGGAAACGACCGTCTCTGCCCTGGCTGAGCTGGAAGAAAGCGGGCAGGTGGTGAGGTTAGACCAGCAGATTATTTCGCAGGCGGGCTGGCAGACGCTGGTAAGCCAGCTAACCCAACTGGTGAGCGACTTTCACCAGCGTTACCCGCTGCGTTTGGGCATCCCACGTGAGGAGTTACGCAGTCGGCTGAAGCTGAAGGCGGCCGTGTTCAACCCGCTGATGGCCCAGGCAGCGGCAGAAAACTTACTCACAGAGGCAGGCGCTTTAGTGCACGACCCCGGCCACGAGGTCCGTTTTTCGGCAGCGCAGCAGGAAAAGGTTGATACTTTGCTGCGGGCGTTTGAAGAGGCCGGAATTAATTCCCCGAGCGTGAAGGAGTGCAAAACGGCCGTTGGCGAAGACGTCTACTTTGCCCTGGTGGATCTGGGTACGCTGCGACCCATTTCGGCCGATGTGGTTTACGGGCAAAACACCTATGAGCGCCTCATTACGCAATTAATGGGCGAGTTGGCGGCCAAGGGAAGCCTCAACGCCGCTGGCGTGCGCGATCTGCTGGATACCAGCCGCAAATACGCCATTGCCCTGCTAGAGCACCTCGACGAGCGCCGCCTCACCCGCCGCGTCGAAGACGACCGGGTTCCTTTTTAGATCTTGGGCTGACAATCAGCCCTTAACTCAATTGGAGGCATTCATGGAATATAGACAACTAGGTAATTCTGGCGTGCGCGTTTCAGTCATTGGCATGGGCACAAACCAGTTCGGCAACAAGGTAGATCAGGCGGGCGTGAACAACGTTATTGATGCCGCCCTGGATTTAGGCATCAACTTTATTGATACGGCCGACGTGTACGCAGGCAGCGAATCAGAAAAAACGCTGGGCAAAGCGCTTAAAGGACGCTGGGATAAATTTGTGCTGGCAACGAAGGTCTACTTTAAGACCGGCGACGGCCCCAACGACTATGGCGCGTCCCGCTACCACATTATGAACGGCGTCGAGGCCAGCTTGCGCCGCCTACAAAGCGATCATATTGATCTGTACCAGATGCACCGCTGGGACCCACACACGCCAATCGAAGAAACAATGCGCGCGCTCGACGATCTCGTGAGCAGCGGCAAGGTGCGCTACATTGGTGCCTCGGCCTACGCCGCCTGGCAGCTTGCCCAGGCCAATATGCTGGCCGAAATGCGCGGCTGGGCACGCTTCGTCACCGTGCAATCCCACTACCACATGCTGGAACGCGAGGTAGAGAAAGAGGTGATTCCCTACTGCCAGGCAAAAAACGTTGGCTTCATCCCCTATTTCCCCCTGGCAGGTGGCTTTCTCACGGGCAAGTACACCCGCGAAGAAGGCGCACCTGAAGGATCGCGCGGCGAATCGAGCACGTATGTGCAACAGTACATGACGGACGCAAACTACACCAAAGTAGAAAAGTTAGCCGCCTGGGCCGAAGCCCAGGAACGCACCATGGCCGAACTGGCCCACGCCTGGCTGCTGGCCCAGCCGCAGGTTTGCTCTGTCATTTCTGGGCTGACGCGACTGGAGCATTTGCAGCAAAACGCCAAAGCCGCAGACTGGCAGCTCTCAGCTGATGACGTGGCAGAAATTAACGAGCTGTTAACCGGGTAAGCCGCTCGTCCGCACCCATCTTCTGTCGGCTTAGCATCAAACCTCCTGGCGCTCGAATAGAGCAACGGCCGTTATCAAGAACAGAATAATCAATATGCCGTTGGCAGAGAGCACCGCACCGTTAAACGGCACCGCGCCGGGCAGCCCTAGCTGCCCGGCCCAGCCCACCAGAGCCGAAGGAAAAAATTGAGCCAGGGGTGGGATGCTGCCTAAAATGAGCAGCAACACGGCCCCCAGCAAAGCAATCCCTGCCGCGCCCCCAGTGGACTTGCCGATGGTGCTGCCCAACAGGGTAACGGCCGTAAACACCAGCGCCCACAGCCAAAGCAAACCCCCGCCTAACAGAAATGGTCCAAATGCCAACGGCTCAAAAAGCACCAGCGTATAATAGTAGGCACCCAGCGTGCCCAGGAGCAGCGCCACGAAATAGACAATGCCCTGAGCAACAAATTTGCTCAATAAAAAGGCCCAGCGCGGCAGAGGCTTGCTCAAAATAATCGCCGCCGTGCCCCGCTCTTTTTCGCCCGCCACGGCCCCCATCCCCAGCAAAATGACCAGAATAAAGCCAAATTGCGTGAGGTTTTTAATGTATTGGCTAATGGCATCTGCCGCTGTGGGCTCGGGGATAAGCCCGGCAAACTGTTCTGCACCCGGCAGGCTTTGCAGCAGTTCTGGCGTAAATTTAGCCAGCAGCGGAGACGTGAGACCAAACAAAACGAAAACAGCCACCATTACCAGGGCCCGCTTAGTGCGCCACTGCTGCTTTAACTCGTGGGAAACGGCCGTTCCCAGCAGCCGAAGCTCATTTTGCCAACCGACACGGGGCTGGCTATTTACGGGCGCAGGCCACTGCCGCCACAGCCAGTAGGCACCGGGCAGCACCAGCAGCAGCAGGAGCAGCTCCAGCCAGAGCACATCCAGATATTGAACGGCGTAAACGGCCGTCGCATCCAGCACAGCGTGCCAGGCCGCACCCAGCAAAACGGGCCACACCTGCCGATGCTTAAAGGCGCGCCACACCAGCACAGAAATGGTGACGTGCAATGTAATGGCAATAAGCCGCTCAAATACGGCCGCAAAGACCAGCCATGGCGTTTCCTGCAAGGCGGCAAGCTGCTGGGACACGGCCGTTAATTCCGCCGCCGTCATCCCCAACGTGCTCAAATCGACGTCGCGGATGGCCCACAGCGAGCTTAGCGACCCCGCAGTAAGCACACCGCCAATAAGCATTGCCTCGATGCCGCCGTGGCCCAGGCCAACCAGCACGCCGTCTTCAAACCGTTCGGCCAGCTTTTTGCGAAACAGAAACCAATAGCCGACCACGCGGGCCACCGTTTCGCTGATCCCGGCTGAGAGGCCCAGAATGACGGCCGTACGCCACAAATTCGGCGCATCGGCAGCCACAGGACCGATCACACCCCAGTCGCTCAGCCAGTTGTTAAGCGGAATGTGATAAAGCTGTGACCCCGCGAAGGTGAGAAATCCAATACAAAAAAGCAACCAGGGTACCCTGTATCGGCGGCGCAGCCAGATGGCCAGCACCAAGGGCAGGAGAATCATAAGGAGTACTGCGGTTGTGAAGAGTAAGATGGTCATTTGTGTTTTCCGTATTCCGTAAGCGGTAATCCGTAATCGGTTTACCGTTCACCGCTTACTGATCACCGGTCGCTGATCGACAGAAATATTTCTTCCAGAGACGGCCGTATCCATTCGAATTTATTTAGGTAGACGTGATGCTCTGCCAACAGAGGCAGCAGCGTTTGCTGGGCAGTTGCTACATCCTGAACGTGCAGCTGCAAACGGCCGTTATGCTGCTCGATCTGCTGCACCCACGGCTCATTTTGCAAGATGGGAATAAGGTGAGAAGCGGCCGTTGGCGAACCAGACGCTATCTCCAACAGCACGCTATCCGTCGCGTACTGCTCCATCAGCTCATCCCGGGCCGCCACCAGCACCAGCTCACCATCGCGAATGATGCCGATGGTGTCACAAATGCGCTCTACGTCAGCCAAAATATGGCTGGAGAGGAAGATAGTTACCTGCCCGCGCAGGCTGTCCAGCAGCGCCAACAGCTCATGCCGCCCAGCGGGGTCCAAGGCACTCGTTGGCTCATCCAGGAAGAGCACGGCGGGCTCATGCAGCAACGCCTGGGCGATGCCCATTCGCTGCATCATGCCGCCAGAAAAGCCGCGAATCGGCCGTTTGGCCGCGTCTGTCAGCTTCACCAGCGACAGCATCTCGTCAATACGTCGCCTGCGGGCGACCTTATCCATCTGGAACAGCCTGCCCACGTAGTCCAGGTACTCAAGCGGGGACATCCAGCCATAAAAGGCGGGTTCCTGCGGCAGGTAGCCAAAACGAGAGCGTGCTGCACTATCGGCGGTGGTGGTCTCCACCCCATCGACCCACGCCTGTCCGCTGCTGGGCTGCGCCAGCCCGGTAAGCAGGCGAATGGTGGTCGTTTTGCCTGCCCCATTCCGCCCTAAAAAGCCAAAAATTGAGCCTTTAGCCACCGTTAAATCCAGCGACTTCAGCGCAGCTATGTCTCCGTACTGCTTGCTCAAGCTGTGGCAGCGAATAGCAATATTCTCCATTTTCTTAAGCCTCTTCCCGCCCCAGCAGCAGGTAAATGATCGGGCCAATGATGTTGACAAACAAAATGATCAGCACCCAGAGCCATTTGGGGCCTCGCGTCTGCTCACGGCGAATTAAATCTGCCAGGGCAAAGATGATCAACGCCAGCTGAATGAGCAGAATTGGGATAAGCAGGGGGAGATATTCAGAAAGGGTTTGCATAAGTGTAGCTCCGTATTTTTTAGTGAAAGTTAGGAGTGAAAAGTTAAACATTCAGCAAACTTTTCACTTTTTACTTATCACTCTTCACTACCATTCATCGGCAGCGGTTGGGAAACGATTGCGAGTTTGCGAAGAGAACGGCCGTTGCCCGGTTCATTGTTTAATAGCTTGGCAACGGCCGTATTGATTTCCATTTGGAAGGTATCCAGTTCGGTCGTGGTGGCATAGAAATTGACCTCAGTATAGCCAGTGCGGTCGGCCAGCATATCGATGGGCGCATTTTTCGTGACGTATTCAGCAAAATCCTGCACCAGCGTCAGCGCATAGGTTGTAAAAAAGCGGATATGCTCGTCTACAGACAGATCTTTCACGTCCTCCGCGCTCAGGCGCGCTGGCTGCTCTAGCCGATACGCTTTTTCTTGAATGCCGTTCACCAACCTGGAATCTGCAACGACAACCAACTTATTCTCCAGCATCAGTTTTAAATGCCGATATATTGACGACTTCGGTATGTCGGGCAGCCGGTCGGCAATTTCTTGAGTGGTTAACGTTTCCGAGCTGAGCACCCGCAATATTTGAAAACGAACTGGATGAATAACGAGCTCAATTTTCCGCAAAGCAATCTCCATTATTAATTTTGATAATGTTATTATTTATAATAATTTAAGCTCAATCCCTTGTCAAGCAACTCGATTTCGCCCATTTTAGATAGAGCATTTTGGTACTTTTCGCGTACACTAAGTCTCACCTTAGACACCTTTGGCAGAAACCCTGAGGATTTTCACAAAACCAGGGTCAATTTTCAGAGGTCAAGCGAGCTCTTAGGTGTTGGATGCTAACATTATTTAGAAAATGAAAAGTGACGCATGAATCATAAATTTGACCCAACCGAACACCCCCACCGGCGATACAATCCATTAACGGACGAGTGGGTACTTGTCTCGCCGCACCGCATGAAACGGCCGTGGCAGGGCCAAGTAGAAAAAGCACCGCCAGACAGCCGACCAGCCTACGACCCCAACTGCTACTTGTGCCCGGGAAACGGCCGTGCCAGCGGCGAGACGAACCCCAGTTACACAGGCACCTACGTCTTTGCCAATGACTTTGCTGCCCTTCTGCAAGAAGTGCCGCCAATGGGCAAGAAAGAACACCCGCTGCTGCAAATACAGGCGGTGCAGGGCACGTGCCGGGTCATGTGCTTCTCACCCCGCCACGATCTCACGCTGCCCGAGATGAGCCTGCCGGAAATTCGCGGCGTGGTGGACACCTGGGCGATGCAAACGGCCGAACTGGGCCAAACTTACCGTTGGGTGCAAATTTTCGAGAATAAGGGTGCGATCATGGGCTGTTCTAATCCGCACCCGCACGGCCAGATTTGGGCGCTGGACACGCTCCCCAACGAACCATTTGCTGAAGACGCGGCGCAAAAGAGGTATATGGAGGAAAACGGCCGTCCTCTTCTGCTAGATTATGTCAATTTAGAACTGGAACAGAAAGAACGCATCGTGGTGCAAAATGAACATTGGCTAGCCTTAGTTCCCTACTGGGCCGTTTGGCCATTTGAGCTGCTGCTGCTGCCGCGCCGCCACGTGCTGCGCCTGCCGGATCTGGAAACGGCCGAGCGTGATGCTCTGGCCGATATACTGAAAAAGTTGCTTACCAAATACGATAATCTGTTTGAAGCTTCATTTCCCTACTCAATGGGCTGGCACGGCGCGCCATTTGCCCCAACTGAAACTCCAGGGGTTTCAACAGTTAACGTGCAACAAGTACCCAGGGCAAAACCCCTGGGGTTTGAAGACAGCAAACATTGGCAGCTTCACGCCCACTTTTATCCGCCGCTGCTGCGCTCGGCCACGGTGAAGAAGTTCCTGGTGGGCTACGAAATGCTTGGCGAAGCCCAGCGCGATCTGACGGCCGAACAGGCCGCTGACCGCCTGCACAATCTGCCCGACACCCATTACAAATTGGAGCAAAATTCATGAGTTTACAAGCAAGGGTCTGGCCTGCTTTTCAGAAGAAATATGGCACCGATCCCGCCCTGGTGGTTCGTGCACCCGGCCGCGTCAACCTTATCGGCGAGCACACCGATTACAATGACGGCTTTGTCCTGCCAATGGCCATCGATAGGGAGATTTGGCTGGCGGTCCGCCCGCGTGATGATGAGCAGGTTGTGGTGCATTCGCTGGACTTTGGTAAAACGGCCGTTTTCCAGCTAAACGCGCTACAGCATACAAAATCCGGCTGGGCCGAATACATCAAAGGCGTCGCCTGGGCCTTACAGCAAAACGGCTACAAGCTGAGCGGCTGGGAAGGCATCATGGCCGGGAACGTGCCCAAAGGCGCCGGGCTATCTTCCTCGGCCGCGCTGGAGCTGGCTACAGCCAGGGCATTCCAGCAGGTTTCTGACTTTGCCTGGGACGCACCGCAAATGGCGAAGCTGAGCCAGCTGGCAGAAAACAAGTGGGTGGGCGTCAACTGCGGCATCATGGATCAGATGATTTCCGCCGCCGGGCAAGAGGGCCACGCGCTGCTCATCGACTGCCGCAGCCTGGATACGCAATCCGTTCCGCTTCCGCCAACGCTCGATGGCGCAGAAACGGCCGTTGTCAGTCTAGACACAACCACCCGCCGCGGCCTGGTCGATTCTGCGTACAACGAGCGCCGTCAACAGTGCGAGGCCGCGGCCGACTACTTTGGCGTCAAGGCTCTGCGCGATGTTTCCATCACAGAATTTTTAGACGCAGCCGATAATCTGGAACCCGTTACCCGCAAGCGGGCTAAACACGTCATCACCGAAAATTTGCGCACGCTGAACGCCGCCAAGGCCATGCAAAACGCCGACGCCATGCTGTTGGGCCAGCTCATGAACGAAAGCCACGCCAGCCTGCGCGACGATTTTGAAGTGACAAACGACGCGCTTAACGCGATTGTGAGCATAGCCCAAGCACAACCAGCCTGCTTTGGGGCGCGAATGACTGGGGCAGGATTTGGTGGTTGTGCCGTGGCGCTGGTGCACGGGGAACGGGTAGATGCGTTTGTAACGGCCGTTAGCGCACAATATGCGCAGCAAACCAGCCTGACACCCAAAGTCTATGTCTGCCAGCCCAGCGAAGGTGCTTCGGTTGTTGGTACTTCGTGATCCATTTTGCCCCAGCACAAGCGCAAACTCAGTCTGGCGGGCAACACCGCTACACAGACGCTCCGCACAGCGGCCGAGAGCTTCAGACAGGACTTTCTCTCGCCGCTCAGCCAAATTAACTAGATGTAACATCCCTCAGTAGCGGCTATAATTAGGCCCATTAGCTTAGAAAAGACGGGGAATCAAGCTCCTCAATGGCAAAATTTCTTCTATCCTTCACATATAGCAAAAGGCAATCATGTTGAACAATATTTCTTACAGGGTAAACGAACCACACGTTATCTCAGAACTTATTGACGGTGAGGTGATCATCTTAAATTTTGAGAGCGGCACATACTACAGCTTGAATATAAGCGGTATGTTTATCTGGCAGCAAATTCAAGCGGGCAGTAATCAAGAGCAAATCTTTAGCTTGCTAAAGGAGCTTTACGCTGAGGAGCATGCAGCCGTTCGTGCTGATTTGGCAGCGCTATGCCAGACGTTGGAAGAAGAGTCGCTAATCGTGCGCGTTGATTCAAAAAAAGTGGCTCAGAATGGACAGTTTTCGCATCCTTCTACTCCCTATGAAAAGCCCCATTTAGAGAAATTTACCGACTTACAGAGTTTGTTGCTGCTGGACCCCATTCATGACGTAGATGAAATGGGCTGGCCCCACCAGTCCACCTGATTACATGCAATACAAAATTGAAACGAAGCCCCAGAACTTCCCCCAATTCTTTGAATCTACCTGGACTTCTTTTACAGAAGCGCGTACTCGCAAAGGAAGCAAAACGTCCGTTTGGCTGAATGTCGGCGGTTCGGTTGTGCACGTGCAGTTTGCTGGCCGGGCCATGGTGCCTAACGTGCTGCCTGCGTTGGCACACCTGCAAATTTCTCCTCAAGCAAAAGCAGATTTAGAAATTGGGGTTTGGGATAGTGCTTCAACGGCCGTTCCCATGCCTGGTCCACCCTGGTCTGAGGCAGATTACCAGCCACGCGGCGAAATCCGGGGCAGCGACCTGACATCTGCGGTTCAGGTGGCCTACCATCCTGGCTCTGGCTTGCTCAGCATGCTGCATGCCGAAGAGCAAAGGGCCATTGTTTGGCTGAACGACGCTGCCAACATGCCCTATTACGAACAGGCAGCGCCGCTGCGCACCATCTTCCATTGGTGGTGCAGCCAGCAAGGGCAGCAGCTCGTCCACGGTGCGGCCGTTGGCTCCCAGCATGGTGCCGTGTTGCTTACAGGAAAGGGCGGCTCTGGGAAATCGACAACGGCCGTAGCGAGCCTGCTGGCGGGTCTAAGCTATTTGGGAGATGATTATGTGCTGTGTGCGCTCAACACGGCAGGCGCCACGGTACACAGCCTGTTTAGCTCTGCCAAGATAGACGCCAATTCGCTCCACTTACTGCCGCAACTAGCAGATAAAATAAGCAACAAGGTAAATTTACCGGAGGAAAAGGGCGTCATCTATGCTTATGATTTTTTCCCAGAGCGGCTGCTGCCTTGTGCGCCCTTGCGGGCAATCGTGATTCCTCAGGTGACCACAACTCCACACACCCACGTACGGCCGCTTAAAGCATCCCTGGCCTTTTTGGCATTGGCTCCCACAACGGTTTTTCAACTGCCTGGCGCTCGGGAAACGGCCGTTTCCTTTTTACGCCGCCTGGTAACGCAGCTCCCTTGTTATCAGCTCCAACTGGGGCAAAATATTTCTCAAGTTCCAGACGCGCTCAGCCGTTTGCTGGAGGAATTGGCATGAGGCCGCTCGTTTCTGTCATTGTGCCAGTATTTAACGGGGCAGTCTATTTGGATGCGGCGCTGCAAAGCGTGTGGCGGCAAGAGATAGTTAATTTGCAATTGATAGTGATTGATGATGGCTCCACGGACGAAACACCGGAGATAATTGCGCGCTATGGAACGGCCGTTACCGCCATTTCGCAGGTAAACCAGGGGCCAGCGGCGGCGCGAAATGCGGGCTTGCGCCAAGCTGGGGGCGAATTTGTAGCCTTTTTAGATGCAGATGATGAGTGGATAGACGGCCGTCTAAACCGCCAGCTTGAGTACCTGCGACAAAACCCAACGGTTGACGTGGTGCAGGGGCAAATCCAGTACATTCGGCAGATTAATGAGCGATGGCAACCGCACGACGAGCCATTTTTTGCCCTTAGCCTGGTGACTGGCCTCTTCCGCCGACAGGTTTTTGAGCACATTGGCTTGTTAGACACGTCATTACCCTATTGTGAAGATGTAGACTGGTTTTTCCGCGCCCAAAAGGCAAATGTGTCCATTCAACAGCAGTCAGAAGTTGCGCTGTACTACCGACGACACCAGAACAACCTCACCAATCGCCGCGATCTTATTGATCACTACATGCTGCGCGTTGTGTTAAAGCACAAACGCACCCAGGCACAATTCTCATGAGCTTGCTTTGCTTTTTTGCCCACCATCGCTCGGCTAGCAGCTGGGCCAATGACATTTTACGCACCATTGCTGTAGCGGCCGGTTGGCGTCATCAGGTGGTGCACAATGCGGCCATGTTTGACCATGATTTGCCTGCGTTTATCAGGCGAACCAAACCAGACCTACTTACTTTTTCCAACGCCCAAAGCTGCTATCTGCAAGACTTACCGCCGTTTAAAGGATTTCATCTTATTCGCGATCCGCGCGATGTGCTAGTTTCCGCCTATTTTTCGCATCGCAACAGCCATCCCACGGACCAATGGCCCGAGCTCGTGCGTCACCGTGCCGAGCTCCGCGCCTGCTCGGAAGCGGAAGGCTTCATGCTAGAGCTGACGTGCCGCGGCGAACAATTCGAAGACATGTACAACTGGCCCTACAACCTGCCCCATATTTGCGAAATGAAGATGGAAGAAATGGTTCAATCGCCAACCGCTTCATTTCAGGGACTATTTTTGTTTTGGGATCGGCTGCAAGAAAGTGTGAATGAAAAAGCGGAAAGAAGGCGGGTTGCCTTGAACCGAAGGTTGTGGTGGCTAGAACGACGTCTAAAACAGCGATTGAATTTGCCGCGCTGGTCGGTAGAAAAAGTTTGGCCCTGGCTGATAGAGGAAGTCGTTGCAGACCACACTTTCCGCCAAAAAAGCGGTGGACGAATGCTGGGTCAAACGAACGCGAGCCATCATTACCGGAATGGTGTAGCTGGTGACTGGCAGCGCCACTTTTCCCCGGCGCTGACCCGGCAATTTAAGCGGGAATACAACGCCTTGTTGCTGAAGCTGGGGTACGAAGCATCGGAGGAGTGGTAAAGCTTATGCGTCCTTTGGTCAGTGTAGTTATGCCTATTTTTAACGGCCAGCAATATTTAGCCGAAGCTATTCAAAGCGTATTAAATCAATCGTTTGCAGATTTTGAGCTGATAGTAATTGACGACGGTTCCGTGGACGGCAGCCGCAAAATTGTGCAGGAATTTATGGCGACTGCTCCACAAACCAGCCTGTTGTGCCAGGAAAACGGCGGCGTGTCGGCGGCGCGGAACAGCGGCATTTTAGCCAGCAACGGCCGTTACATTGCCTTTCTTGATCAGGATGACCGCTGGACGCCAGAAGCGCTACAGATTCAGGTGTCATATCATCAAAGCCATCCAGAGATTGGCTACACGTTGGCCCACCAAATCTGCTTTTTAGAAGCGGGCAGTCGTGCGCCAGCCTGGTTTCATTTACAGCAGGTGAATGTGCCCCATGTGGGTTACCTGCCCGGCACGCTGATGGTGAATCGGCCGTTATTCGACACGCTAGGCCTGTTTGACACAAAGTACCCTATCTCCAGCGACGCCGACTGGTTTGCCCGCGCCAAAGATGCCAACATTCCCACACATACCCTACCCCAGGTAATCCTTGAGCGGCGCATTCATAACGAAAATCAATCACAGCAGAGCCAGCAAATCCACGGTGAGCTCTTTCAGCTACTCAGGGCGTCCATCAAGCGCAAGCGGCAGCAGCAACATGAATCCGATTCTGGCTAACATTCTAAAATCACAGAGCGTCACGACGCCATCGGGTGAGCAAATTCCTCTCCATTCGCAGCTGCCTGAGCTGGAAGGCCAACTGCTGCAAGCCTGGCTAGCCGAATACCAACCCACGCGTCTGTTGGAAATTGGGCTGGCTTATGGCATCTCTTCCCTTTTTATCTGTGATGCCGTCTCGGCATGGCAAGTTGAACATTATCACATCATCGACGCCTTTCAGTCTAAGGAATGGCAAAGCGTGGGGCTGCAACATTTGCAGCAGGCGGGGTATGGCCAGCTCTTTACCCTGCATGAACAGCGTTCGGAGCTATGCTTGCCAGCGTTTTTACAGCAGGGACTGCGCTTCGACTTTGCCTTTGTGGATGGCTGGCACCCCTTTGATCAGGTGCTGACAGAGTTCTTCTACATCAACCGCATGTTGGAAGTAGGCGGAATAATTTTGTTTGATGACGTACATTTACCAGCGCTGCAAAAGGTGCTGGCACACATCGTTTGTCATAGGCAGACCTGGTAACGAGAACACGGGGACCTTGTCGGAGACGAGGTACGAGGAGT
>JBHIWP010000113.1:0-15165 GCA_041987425.1 Promineifilaceae bacterium (SeqCode)
CACCAGCTCGCCGGGCTGCGCCGCCACCAATCCCCCCACTGTCATCGCCGACGGTTCCTGCAAATAGTACAGTCCCGCTGCATGGTAAGGGTGGCTGCCTGGCTTGCTGCCGTCCGTCACCAAAAACCCGGCTGGTTCGTGTGGCCCCGCAGCTTTCAGCGCAAATGGCGAAAGAATGTTAAAATCGGCTGGGCTCAGCTTCAGCGTATTGACCCGCAAACCGACGGCCGGACTCTCGCCGTAGCTCTGCTCAAACTGGGCAAACTCGTCCCCCAAAAGCCTGGCCATCTTGGCCATAAACTCTGGCGGGGGCAGATGTGGATTTGTTGACATAAACATAGAACGTGTAATTAAGTAACTGGGTAATTGGGTAATTACGCACTTACTCAATTACCCAATTACTCAAATGCTTTCTGAACTAAAACTCCCGCATGGCACTCTTCAACTACCCGCTTTTCTGCCCGATGGCACCCAGGGCGTGGTGCGCACGCTCGACGCGCGAGATTTGGAAGATGCGCACATTCAGGCGGTGCAGATGAATGTCTTTCACCTGATGCAGCGTCCCGGCTCCTCAACCATTCAGGCGTTGGGCGGGCTGCACCGCATGGCGGGCTGGAATCGGCCAATTTTCACTGATTCCGGCGGGTTTCAAGTCTATTCACTTTTGCGCCAAAACGCGAAAAGCGGCTCCATCAATGACAAGGGTGCCACCTTCCGCCCGGAAGGCGCTGACCGCAAGTTTAACCTGACGCCGGAGAAAAGCGTGCAGCTCCAGCTGAGCTACGGCTCAGACGTGGTGATTTGCCTCGATGACTGTACGCATGTGGATGACCCGCTGCAGGAGCAGGAAAAATCGGTGGCGCGTACGGTGCAGTGGGCGGCCCGCTGCAAGGCAGAGTTCGAGAAGATTTTGGCACAGCGAGAGATGCCAGAGGCGGAACGGCCGTATCTCATCGCAGTCGTTCAGGGTGGGGCAGAGCGCCATCTGAGGCGGCAGTGTGCGGAGCAGCTTTTGGAGATTGGCTTTGATGGCTATGGCTACGGCGGCTGGCCGCTGGATGCCGACGGGAATCTGCTGACGGAGATGCTGGCCTACACCCGTGAACTGATCCCTGACGCCTTTACGCTTCACGCGCTGGGCGTGGGACATCCGGCCAACGTGGTAGTCTGTGCCCGGCTGGGCTACAATATTTTCGACAGCACCATGCCCACCAGAGACGCGCGACACGGCCGTCTCATGATCTTCACCACTGATCCCCGCACAAGCAGGCTGGACAGCGCGGGCGATTTCTTCCGCTATATTTACGCTAAGGACAAAAAACACGTCAAAACCAATCGCCCGCTTTCTGAATTTTGCGACTGCCTGGCCTGCACGCGCTACAGCCTGGGCTACCTGCACCATCTTTTTAATCTTAATGATGTCCTTTACCAAAGGCTGGCCACGCTGCACAACCTGCGGTTTATGACCCAGCTTATGCAAAACCTGCGTCGGGAGAATTAAAGTGGGACGCAGATTACCCTTATAAAAAAGATCAGGAAAATCTGGGTAATCTGCGTTCTGGCAATTGGCAAAGCCTTTGAGAATAGATTATGCGCAAATTTTGCCAATTGCTCGAGTAATCGGCCCCAATACCCTTCGTTCTACTGCGAAAACTCATTGCCGATTACACTATTCTTTTTAGAAATGTCTGAAGAAATGATCGAATTGTTGATACAACAAGTTTTGCAGGGGGCTAAATACCGCGAAATTGCGCCGATGCTGGTGCGGCGTATTGGAGCCCAGGAGCTGGAGAAGCGGCGCTCGCTCAAGGAGGCAGTGAAGGCCACTAAAAATAAGCTCCACCAGGTTGGGGGCGCCTATCAGCCGGGCCGGATCGATTATGAAAGGGGGCTGGAACTGCTGCGAGAAACGGCCGTTTCCCCCGAACAGTTCCGCGGCACCTGCCACGCCCTTATGCAGTCCCATGCCTCCACGCGAGAACGGCTGCCCATTCTGGATGCCTTTTACCAGACGATCCTGGCTGATCTTCCCCCCATTCGCACCGTGCTGGACCTGGCCTGCGGGCTAAACCCGCTGGCCTACCCCTGGCTGCCGCTGTCGCCTGACGTGCAGTACACGGCCGTAGACATCTACAGTGATATGCTCAGCTTTCTTCAGCAGTTCTTTGCCATCGCGGGCATTAACGGCCGTACCGAGCAGCGAGACATCATTGGCAACCCTCCCACGGAACCAACCGATCTCATTTTGCTGCTCAAAACGCTGCCCTGCCTGGAGCAGGTCGATAAAAACGCCGCCGCTAATCTGCTCGACGCACTGAACGGCCGTTTTCTCCTTATCAGCTATCCGGCCCAAAGCCTGGGCGGACGCGGCAAGGGAATGGTGCAAAATTACACTCGGCAGTTTGAACAGCTGGCGCATGGCCGCTCCTGGCAGGTACGGCCGTTTGAGTTTGCCACCGAGCTTGCCTTCTTGGTGAAAACCTAGTGTCCTACCTATTTCCAGCATCCTTTTACATTTTTTGCAAGGTAAGGGGTTTAGGATGCTGAATGGGAAGAAGAGAACTGCATTCTCAGGTGTTGAGCCGCTTTTGGGCCCACGGCATCTGAGAATGCACGGGGGAACAAATCTAATTTCGCCCTGAAAAACGATAAAAAGTAAAGAAGTGCGCGCGTTACAAGGGGCCCTTACGGTGAGTTTGGTGCATTTTGTGTCTTTTTCTGTAGACTTTTGTCTCTATCTGTAGGGTAGAAAAGCAGCAGGCACAGATGATCTTAACAAACAATGTTAGTTTGCTCTGTCATCTTTACTGCTTAGGACGCAAACCACGTCTGGACAAGTACCGCTGGGCGGATGAGAAAGTACCATATTAATCATAGAAGACCTTGATAAGCTTATGTCGCAACAAGTTGTAGGTGAACACACGGGGTATGTTTTGGACCCTGAAACAGACCAGGTTTTAGAAGAGGAGTTTTCTTATCAGCCTATTCCCTTTTTGAAAGTGGATGAGAGAAAACAACCTGTTTGGCGAGTGCGTTTTTCCCTGGAGGCTGCCCAGCACGAGCTTGGCCTGGAAATTAACGATGAGATTCACCTGGGGCGGGGTAAGAACGAAAGCAATCTCCTTGATCTCACTCCTTATGATGCTGAAAAGTTAGGCGTTTCTCGGCGGCATGTGGCCCTGCGGCCAACGCCTTCTAATTTGTTTGTAGTAGATTTAGGCAGCACCAACGGCACGCGGCGCAACGGCCGTTCCATTGGCTTAAACACACCTTACGCTTTGGCAGATGGGGATGTGCTAACGTTGGGTAACTTGCAGATGACGGTTCACATTGTGAAACGGCCGTACATGCAAACTTCGCCCATCAAGCAGCGTCCAGACCTTGTCGATGCGCTGGCCCAGATTGGTCAGGCAATTACCTCCCAGCTTAATCTGGATGAAGTGCTAAACCAGGTGGTTTCAACCGCAATGACGATCACTTCTGCTGGTGAAACCTCCATCTGGCTGGTAGATGAGGGCACAGGCGAGCTTTTTTTGGAAGCCCGCAAAGGCATTGACGACACCAAACTGCGCCGAACCCGCATGCCCATCAATGAAAACACCCCGGCTGGCCGCGTCATCAAAACGGGCAAACCGATCCGCACGAAATCCGAACCAGGAGAAGCTTCGCAGCAGGTCATGACGGGCTACCTGGTGGAGGCATTGGCTTACGTGCCCATTTCTTTGGGAGGGGTTACGTTTGGCGTGTTGGCAGCGGCGCACCGCGAACCGGGCAAGTCGTTTGATGATTACGATGAACGCCTGCTGAACGCCGTGGCCGACTATGCTGCCATCGCCGTGCAAAATGCCCGCCTGTACCAGGCAACTGATCAGGCGCTGAATGAGCGCGTGCGGGAGCTTGGGGCAATTAACGAGCTGACCCAAACCGTTTCTGCTTCGCTCGATATGGATGAGGTTTATCGCGTGCTGGTGGAGCAGGTGAAGCGCCACATGCCCGTGGCTCAGGTTCATCTTTATTTACGCGATGAACGACAGCCGGTGCTGCGGCCGTTTGGCCAGGCCCCGGAACTGCCCAATTATCCGCTGGGGCGTGGCATTTTAGGGCAGGTGGTGGCGCAAGGGCAATCAATCATAACCAATAATATTGCCGCTTACCCCAACTTTGACGAGCAGCTTGACGCCATTGCTCCCCAGGCAGAGGCGCCTATGGCCGCAGTGCCGCTAAAAGTGAAGGGAGATGTGGTCGGGGTGCTGGTCTTGCACAGCCAGCCTGGCAGGCTTTTTTCTGAAGAAGATGCAGCTTTACTTCGCTCCTTTGCCAATCCGGCGGCAACGGCCGTTGAAAATGCCCGCCTCTATGCCAATACCGCCCGCCAGCGCGGTGCAATATTAGCCATGGGCAATACACTCTCTGAGCCGCTCACAATCTTAGATGAAATTGGCAACGTGTTGGTCTCTAACGAAGCGGCACAGCGGCTCCTGATGACAAACATGTCCCAGTTTTTTGCGGCAATTAGCAACAGCGTCGGTCGGACCATTGAGGTGCAAATTGGTGAGGAGACTTATCTCTCCACGACAGAGCATGTGGAAGGCATCGGCACCATTGTTATGATGCAAGACATTACTTATGTTAAGCGGCTGGAGAAGGATCGCTCCGAGTTTATGCACATGCTGTCCCATGATCTCAAAAACCCGCTCATGGCGGTGACCGGCTATGCCAATCTGCTGGAGCGCACAGAAACGTTGGGCGAGAGAGGGAAAAGATTCCTGGATGAGATCAATGAAGCAGCAGACCGGATGCTGGATATGATTACCCAACTACTTGAAACCGTCATTCAAGAGGATGCCATTCAGCTCGTACAAGAGGAAGTAGACTTTCAGCAGGTGGTAGACCAGGTTGTGCACGATACAGAAGGTTCCGCCTTGCCAAAATCAATTCGGGTTATAAGCGACGTCGAAGGCGTCCCGCATACAATCAATGGAGACAACCTTCGTCTTTATCACATGCTTCTAAACTTGGTAGATAATGCCATTAAATATTCCCCCGACTCTACCAAAGTAACCATTACAACCTGTTACGATTTGAAAAACCTGGTGATCAAGGTTGCCGATCAAGGGCCCGGCATTCCAGAGCAAGATTTGCCCTACGTATTTGACAAATTTTTCCGGGGCATTCAAGAAGGTCTGTTTACTAAAGGCTCTGGCGTAGGACTCTCTGCCGTCAAAGGAATTGTGACGGCTCATCAAGGGACTATCCGTGTAGAAAATCTTCCGGAAAAAGGCGCTCTTTTTACTGTGGAACTTCCCGTCACGGTGCCTGTGGGGGCCTGGTCAGCGGTGAATCAGTAACCGGAAATCGGTAATCAGTAGATCAGTTACTCATCTTACGCATCTACTCCAAAGGGAGTGCGTAACAGCAGCTAGTTTCAAAAACTGATAACTGATCACCGCCTAGGGCGCTGTCATGGCGCAGCGAAAGCCCAGGTTGTCTCGCCTTACGGTCGGGTCGAATGAACTGCGGGTAACCACGCTCAGATCTTCCGCAGAGGACAGCCAGGAGCCGCCTCGAATCGCCTTAAAATCTCCTTCTGGCGGTCCCAGCGGATTGATGTCGGTGGTGTTTTCGTAGTAACGGCGATCGTACCAGTCGCTGACCCACTCCATGACGTTGCCTGCCATATCGTAAGCGCCAATGGGGGAACGGCCGTCTACAAAACTGCCTACCGGCGCAATAGTCCTATAGCTATCATCTACACTGCTGTCGCGTCCCCCAGAAGCGCAGCTGGCATCGCAATAGTTCAGCCGCGTGCCATCAAAGGCATTGCCCCATGGGTAGCGCAAAACAATCGCCTCACCCGGATCAAAGCCTGCGGCCATCTCCCACTCTGCTTCCGAGGGAAGCCGCCCGTCGCGCCATTCGCAAAACGTATCGGCATCGTACCAGGACACTTGAATTACCGGATAATCGGCATAGGTGGGGTCTTCGTGGTATCCCGCGGGAATTGGGGCGCTGCTTCTGCCGGGCCGGGCACAAACACCGGCCTCTACGCATTGCGCATACTGCCCATTGGTTACCTCTGTCTCATCAATAAAGTAAGGATCGATTTGCACCAGGTGAGACGGCCGTTCGTCCGCTTCCCCCTCATCTGTGCCCATGCGGAATAATCCACCTGGCATAAACACCATGCGCGCGCCTGTATCGGTGATAAGTGGTTCTGGGCTGGGGGTAGGAGGCAGTGTGGGCGCGGGCAGCGGTGAAGGCGTCGGGGCAATGGCGGTAAGGGCGGCCACAATGGCCGATTCTAGCGTAGCGGTTGCCTCTGCCTGGGCAGTTTCGTCATCGCTGCGCAACCCGGAGAGTGTAAAAAGGCCGCCAACCAACAGCACCAGGGCCAGCATGGCCACCAGGGCAATGATAGTGCGCTGCTCAATCTGGCGCCGGGTACGTGGCGAAAGGCGCGGCGGGGGCGGGCTACCCAACTGCCGTGGTGAGCTGCGGCGCAGTTCGGTCGGCGGCGGAGCTGGCTGGCTGTTGGGTCTTGTCAGCGCATTGGCAAAGGATTCGGCCGTTTCGTAGCGAGCGTCGGCGCGTAAAGAGAGCGCGCGATTGGCCACCAGCGAAAGGTAGGGCGGTGCGTCTGTATTTACTTCACGTGCGGGAATAAGATCTGCCAGGCCAGTCTCCCGACTGAGGGCCTTGGGTGGTACCTGATTGGTCAGCAAAGTGTAGAGCGTGGCCCCCAGGCTGTAGATATCGCTGGCGGGGGAAACGTCCTGCTGGGCCTGCTGCTCTGGCGAGCCATAGCCTTGCGTGTGCAGATGAATGCCCAGCCCGGGCAGCCCGCTGTCCACCAAAAAGACGGTGCCTTCTGGCGTAATGCGAATGTTGGCTGGCTTGATGTTGAGGTGGAGCTGGCCCTTGTTGTGCAGACAGGTGAGCGGCTGGCAGGCGGCCTGCAGCCATTCGATAATGCGGTCGTGTGGCAGACGGCCGTATTGATCCAATAAGCTTTGCAAATCAATACCGTCTACATAGCTGCTCACCAAATACTGCCCACTTTGTTCGATGGCAAAATGGTCCAGCACTTCCGGTAGCTGCGGGTGGGAGAGATCGCTCAGCCGTCGCGCTTCCTGGCGAAACAGCTTTTGTATCGTCACGGAGCTGTCGCGGTACTCCTTTAAGGCCACATCGCGGCCGTCTACCACGTCGCGTGCCCGGTAGACGGCGCCATATTGGCCCTCAGCCAGCAAATTAATGATGCGATACCGTTTATTAACAAGCTCACCTGGATACAAAGGCATTTTTTTAGTTCTAGATGGGTGCTGCCTGGTTTTCAAACCGCAGCATCACTTCCTCCAACTTATTTGGCGTGCCAAACAATGTAATCTTGTCACCCAGCTTTAACTGCGTATGCCCATGAGAAACGAGAATTTGCTGACCACGGCGCACAGATAAAATGAGTACGTCCAGCGGCAGGCGCAAATCGCGCAGCGTGATACCGTCCAGGTCTGCGTTGCGCATCTCGATATCTACGATTTCTTGCTCATGCTCTCCACCCAGCAGCAGCATAGATGAGGAAGGCGCGCGCACAAATTGTTCTAACAGGGAGACAACGGCCGTATCCGGTTCTACAATCAGCGCGCCCAACTCTTGCAGCGCCGGGCGCATTTCTCTATCGCGCAGGTGTACCACAACCGTTTCCGTGCCAAAATGCTCGTATATCAATTCGCAAACCTGCAAATTTTCCTCGTCAGACAGCATCAGCACAAAACTGTCTGCCTGTGCTGCCTCCAGCGATTCCAACGTGGCCAGCGACCAATTTGGCACCACATGTACGTCCAGATCGTTGCTCTCAAGCTGGTCCAAGCGCATCTGCATTCGCTCATTGTCTAGAATTGCCAGCCGCACCTGCCAGTGGTGCACTTTAAGCTGCCGCGCCAGCGTCACGGATTGGGGGGTGAGGCCCAAGATGATGGTATCTCGCACGCCATCGAAAGGCGCCGCTTCTGCCTGTGGCCGCGCTTCGCCCATGCGGTTGAGCGCCAGCTTAAACAAAATGGGCCCGACAATCTCATTTAGCACCACCATGGCGATGATAGTTGTGGCAAAGGCGTCGCCCCACTCGGGGAAGGCCACGGCGACCTCTTTAGCCAACCCCAACGCAACCCCAGCCTGGGTTACAAACACCATCCACTTGTATCGATTGCTCTTGCCAGAATCTCCCGCCAGCGTGCCGCCAACAAAAGAGCCAATGAGGATAACCGCCCCGCGAATGAAGGCCAGCGCCAGGGCAATGGGCCATACCTGGGCCAAAATATCTAGCTTGAGCCCGGTGCCCACCAGCGTGAAAAAGGCGACGTACACATAGGGCCCGACATCGTGCAAAATCTCGGAAAACTCCAGCCTGCCTCTGCTGTAATTGTTAACAATAAAGCTGCCCACCATGCAGATCAGCAGCGGCTCCAGCAAAATTTCCACCGGGAAGTGTTCGTGCGTATACTCGCGCACCCAGCTAGATAAGGCAAAGACGCCGAAGCCCAGCAGGAGAATAACGGCCGTTTTCAGCCACTTCCGCCAATGAAACCCTAACACCACTATTAGCAGGCGGCTCAACAAATAGCCCAGGCCAATTGAAATGGCTATTTCTACCACCAGCAGCAAAAGCAGCCCCATATTCACCGAGACGCCGGTTAATACTGCCCCGGCAATATCGGCGCTAATGGCAAACAGCACAATCACCAACACGTCTGAGATCACCGTAACGCCCAGGGCCATCTGCGTGAACGGCCCGCGTGAGCGCAGCTCGTTAATAAGGGCAATGGCTACTGATGGCGAGCGGGCAACCATAATAGTTCCCGCCATTAGCGCAATGACAACCTGTCCACTTACCGGGAAGTCCTGCATGAAGGGGATAAAATCAGCCAGCAAAAACACGGCCAATGTGCCGCCCACAATAGTGACAAAAACAATTGCGGCCGTAACCAGCCCAATGCTGCGCAGCCGCCCCCGAAGTTCTGGCAGATAAAGCTCGCTGCCCGCGGCAAAGGCAATAAAGGCCAGCGAAATCTCGTCAATAAAGCGAAGAGAATCGATTTGTGCCACGGTGGCAAATTCCAATATAAAGGGCCCGGCGATAAGCCCGGTAAAGAGATAACCGCTGATTTTAGGCAGGTTAAGGGCAGAAAAGAGGCGCCCAATTTGCCAGGAGGCAAGCGCCATAAGAACAAAACCGAGAAGTGTGAGAGGCAATTCCTGAAAGTTTTCCATAATGTTTGTAACGTTTTTTCCCAAGGCAGCATGACGATTAAATTTCATCTTGCTTCGTGTTTAGTTATTAGAAATGGGGAAGTGAGAGTCGGTGGCTGAAACCTATTTTGCAGCCATACGTGCGAGCGAAAGCGAGATTTCAATATGCTATTTTAAATCTTGGGCTGTTCTCGCAATATAACCGAATCAAAGTATTTCTCTTGAAATTTTGTCTGGTCCCAAATTTGTTGATCGGTTAGCGTTTGACCCTGTGGAACCAGCACAAGTTTATCATCATTATCGTTCAGGCGCTGGATTACGGCAATACATTTCCCTGTAAATCGCTGCAAAGGTGTTGTGATATTTAGAATGTACACATCTAAATTCTCCCCGTCCGGCGCAGGCACGCCGGGTAAATAGCCGTAGTTAACCGGATAAATAAAACCCCATTCTGGGTGCCGCGAATGCAACGGCCGATCCACTACGACCGTTACAATTTTACCCAAAAACGAGGGCGCTTGTGGAAAAGATGACTTTTCATGACGCTCCATTGTTACGGGCTGTCTCCCTAAAATAATCCAACAGCAGCAGATGCACAAACATATAGCCGCCGCCTACTTTGCGCAGCAGGTTGCGCTCGGCGGCGTAGTCTAGAAAGTGGATGTAGTTGGCAGGGGCAAGCTGCTGCCGGGCCAAAACGCGATGAAGCTGCCGCTGCTGTAGAGCGGCCAGCCCGCCGTAGGCCAACCCGGCGGAGATGCCCAGATAAAGAGAGATGCCCACGGCAAAGGGCAAAAACGCCGCCCAGGCCAGCGGCACGTTGAGCCACACCGTTAGCAGCCAACCCAGGCCAAGCAGCACGGCCGTTCCAACTGTGGTAACGGCACCAACGAGACGGCCGTTTTGTGCTGATCTGGTAAATCCTTGCCCCGGCACGGTGCGCATCTTCATCTCATCTCGCTCCAGCGCGTGGGCCACCGTCTGGCTAAGCAGGCCCACCAGCGCCAACAGAACAATCCAGCCGCTGCTAATAAGTGGGTCCAGACCGCGCCCTGCCAGCCACAGCACCCCGCCTACCAAGCCGCCGCCAACCAGCCCCAGGCCGCCACCCAGAAGCGCCCGCAGCCAGCGCCAGTTTAGCGTCTCCACCGTCTCAATGCGAAACCATGACACGCGCGCCCATACGACCAGCAGGCGAAAAAACGCCAGCAGCCCGCCAGCCACGAGCCCTGCGCCCAGACCAACCAGCAACGCTCGCCAATCGGCCACAAGCAGCCCCACCAGCCCAGACAGCAGCCCAATCAGCACAAATAGCCCGGCCAGCCGGTAGCGCACTGCGTCCGTAAAGTGGCGCTGCTGCTCACGGGGCAGCCAGTTTGGCTGCAGGTTCTCCAGGAAGAAGATCGTCTGGTTAAATTGGGTCATCTTTTGGGCCAGCCAGCCCAGCCACTGCACCGTTTGTTCCGGCTCGTAAATGGATTCGCCGCCGCGGTAGCGCACCATGCGCTCCACGTACACATCAAACAACAGCGTACGCCCCATTTTGCGGTTGCCCAGAGACAGCGCTACGTTTTCGGGCATGCGGTAGTAGGCCAGGGTCATCATGCTGAGCATCAGGGGCGATTCTGCCAGTTCGCGCAGCGTGCCATCGGTTTGCAGGGCGGCGCGCAGCCCTGCCAGGCGCGGCCCCATGCTGCCCAGGTATTGGTCTATCTGCTCCAGCGAAAGCGGCTGAAGCACAATCGCCTGGGCCAGATTCAGCCGCGTAGCCAGCGCCTCGTAATCTTTGATGCGGCAGGTGACAACGGTAGGCAGCGTCAGGTAGCGCTGGCGAAACTGATTAATGGCCTGGGCGCAGGCCACGCGCTGTTCCTGCTCTACTTCGTCCAGGCCGTCTAGCAAGGGCAGCAGTTCGCCATTTTTCAGCCAGGTTTGCCCCAGGCGGCGCGGCACTTCGTAGCGATTGGCCAGCTCGTTCACCATCCAGTCGCCCAGGGGCACATTGTTTGTCCAGCTTGCCAGGCTAAACACCACGGGAATGGGATGACGGCCGTTTACCTGTGCCCGCAACAGCAAATCGCTAACCAGCTGCAAAAGAACGGTCGTTTTACCCGCTCCCGGATCGCCCATGATCAGCAGCGTACCCTCTGACTCGTCGTACACCCTGGTGATGTGGGTGCCCAGGGGCAGTGGCGTGTCGAACAGCTCATCGGGCAGCAGGTTGTCGGGCTGGTGGTAATCAGCTGTCACCAGGTGGCTGGCAACGGCGTTGGTGCGGTACGTCATGGCCAGATCGATCAGCTCCGCTCCGTGCAGCGACTCTTGCAGCACGCCGACGAGCCAATACGTTTTCACGCGCTGGAGCATCACCTGGCGGTTGTGGTTTATCTGAACTTCCATAACTGGGGGTGAGAAGTTGCAAGTGGCAGGTTGCAAGTAAGACTACTTGCCACTTGCCACTTGCAACTTTTTACATCAGGTTTTTTACGATACGGCCGTCTTTCATCACCAGCCGAATATTGTCCACATCTTCCAAACTGCGAATGTCGGCCAGCGGGTCCGTTTGGGTGACGATAACGTCGGCCAGCTTACCTGCTTCCAGCGTGCCCACCTTGTCCTGCCAGCCCAGGCATTCGGCGGCTGTTTTGGTGGTGGCCACAATGCTGTCCATGGGTGACAGACCCACGTTGCACATCAGCCCCAGCTCGCGCAGGTTGGTGCCGTGCTTCATTACCCCGGCATCCGTGCCCATAGCAATGTTCACCCCGGCCTTAAAGGCCCTGCCAATGTTCTCGCTGTGAATCTCAATCACCTCGCGCGATTTGCGTACGCCCCATTCCGGCATGTTGCCGCCTGCTTCGGCCTGTTCCAGGACGGCCAGGGGGGCCAGCAGGGTTGGCACCAGAAAGGTGCCCTTTTCCAGCATCAGCTCAATGGCTTCATCATCCACAAAAATGCCGTGCTCAATCGAATGGATACCGGCCCGAACGGCGTTTTTAATTCCTTCCGCGCCCTGGGCATGGGCCATCACCTTTATGCCACGTCGGTAGGCAGCTTCCTGCACCATCACTTCCAGCTCTTCAGGCGTAAACTGGGTAAACTCTGGGTGGTCAGTAGGGCTTAGCACGCCGCCAGTAGAGCACACTTTGATGACTTCGGCCCCGGCACGCAAAATTTCCCGCACTTTTTTGCGTACCTCTTCCACGCCATCACACAAACCGCTGGGGCGGCCCGGCGTGGCGGGGATCAGGCCAAAGTCCAGCCCGGAGGGCAGCCAGCTATCGCCGTGGCCGCCGGTGATAGTGAGAACGGTAATGCTGATTTGCATCCGCGGCCCTTCGATGTGGCCCTGCTCCACGGCCAGCTTCATTCCCAGGTCGGCACCGCCCGCATCGCGCACGGAGGTAATGCCCGCCTCCAGGGTGCGGCGCATGGGGGCGATGGCTTTGTAGTAGTTGAGTGAGAAGGGAGTGTTCATTGCTTCAATAAAGTTCACGCCGTCAAAGATAAAGTGAACGTGGGTGTCGATGAGGCCAGGCAGAATGTGCCCGCCATTGGCGTCAATCATTTGCACGTCGCTGTTGGGCAGGCGAATATCGCTTTTGCGCCCAACCTGCTCAATTTTGTTATCGCGAATGAGGACTGCGCCATTTTTTAGGGGGGAACGGCCGTTGCCGTCGATGACCGTGCCGTTGTGGATGAGGGAATAAGACATGGGAACACTCCAAGTTGTACGCGCAAGCAGTGTGGGCTGCACACAAGGACCTGCGACTTTTCTTATAAAACAGACTTTAGCGCGCCGACGCGGCCGTGAACTTTACTCTCTCTCTTCTCGCCTCCCCTTCCTGCGCAAGCTGTTAAAGAGCCCTACCAGCAGCCCGGCTGCCAGCCCCAGCAGTCCAGTTGCGGTAAGGACGGGCCAGCGGGGTGACGGCCGTTCTCTTTTGGGTATAGCCTCGCTCTCTGGGGCAATGGTGACAATGCGATATGGTTGCGGGTCTTCTTCCGCCCATAAGGCCAGTGGCGCTTTTGGCCTGCGCCAGATGGCATTCCTGGATGGACGCAGCCGGGAGCCGTATTTGTTAGCATAGACCAGGGTGAATTCGGCACCAAATAGAAAGATTTGAGCAGAATAATAAACGAAGAGCAAAATCAACACCAGCGATCCGGCCGCGCCGTAGGCAGATGCGGAAAAACCATACGCCAGATAAAGGCCAATCAGGTACCGCCCCAACATGAAAAGCAGGGTGGTGACCGTGGCCCCTAGCAGCACGTCTCGCCACGTGAGATGCGCATCGGGCAGAACTTTGAACAGCAGCGCAAACAGCACGGTGAGAATGACCAGGGAAACCAGAAAGTTAATGAGAGGCAGCAATGAACCAATGCCGGGCAGCCAGAATGCCAGGCGGTCGCCAACGGCCGTAATTAACGTGCTTGTGGCAAATGAGAGCAGCATCAATAGCCCCACAATCAGCACCAGCACAAAGGTTAGTGCCCGCTGGCGAATAACGATGATGACGCCATTTTCCGGCCCTAGCCGCACCCCCCAGATCATGTTCAGGGCGCGGCGTAATTGGGTAAAGAGCCCTGAGGCAGCGACCAGCAGCAGTACCGCACTGGCTATAGTGGCAAACGTGCTGCTCTCCGACTGGCTGGCATCGGTAATGAGGTCCTGAATAATAACGGCCGCTTCTTCACCGACCTCATGCTTAATATCATCTACAATCTCGCCCTGAACGGCCGCATCGCCATAAATCGCCCCGGCCACCGCCACGGCAATCACCAGCAGGGGCGCCAGGGCGAAAATTGTGTAATAAGTGAGCGCTGCCGCCAGCAGTGAAGCATTATCGCGCGACCAACCCTGGCCGCTTTCCTTGAAAAGATCAACAAGCTGGGAGAAGAACCTTTTCATGACACGATCTTAAGCGGTAGAAAGCCGTCGTGCAACATTTTACAGGTTTCTGTAAAGGGCAGACTTATTTGTTTAAAACGCGTTTCAAGTCGTTGATTAGATCCTGGGCATTTTCAATGCCCACAGAAATGCGCACCAGGCCAGGGTCTACTGCCAGGGGCGAATCGGCGACGGAGGCGTGGGTCATGGGTGCGGGCAGCTCAATGAGCGACTCGACGCCGCCCAGCGATTCTGCCAGGGTAAAGAGCTGCGTCTCGCGGGCCACCAGGCGGGCCGCCGCTTCGCCGCCGTGCAGAATGAAGGAGATCATGCCGCCCGGTCCACGCATCTGTCGCTGGGCCAGCTCATACTGCGGATGGCTCTCCAGGCCCGGGTAAATCACTTCCGCCACGGCGGGGTGATCGGCCAGGAATTGGGCCACCTGCATGGCGTTGCGGCAGTGCTGCGCCATGCGTATTGCCAGCGTCTTGATGCCGCGCAGCGTGAGGAAGCAGTCCATTGGCCCCGGCACCGCGCCAATAGCGTTTTGCAGGAATTTGAGCCGTTCGTAAACGGCCGTATCGTTCAAAATAATGGCCCCGCCCACCACGTCGGAGTGGCCGCCAATGTATTTGGTGGTGCTGTGCAGCACAAAGTCTGCCCCCAGCGCCAGCGGCTGCTGAAGCACGGGCGAGGCAAACGTGTTGTCTACCCCCAGCCACGCCCCGGCGGCGTGGGCAATTTCGCTGATGGCGGCAATGTCCGTCAGGCGCAGCATCGGGTTGGTTGGCGTTTCCAGCCAGACCAGTTTGGTGTTGGGCTGGATGGCGTCGGCTACGGCCGTTTCGTTCGTGGTGTCGGCAAAGGTGAACTCAATGCCGTAGCTGGATAAAATCTTGTCGAACAATCTAAACGTGCCGCCGTACACGTCGTTGCCAGACAGCACGTGTTCTCCTGGCTTGATTAGGCGCAAAATTGTGTCAATGGCCGCCATGCCAGAGGCAAACGCCAGGGCATGCTTGCCGCCT
>JBHIWP010000114.1:0-15119 GCA_041987425.1 Promineifilaceae bacterium (SeqCode)
AGCCATTCGCTCTCGCCGCAGGCTGATCGTACAGCAGGCTAATGCCTGCGCCTACCAGCATCTGGCCCTTTTCTGTTTCACCAATATAGTTGAGTCTGGCCATGTTGCTGCCTGGAATCATCTGTCCCGTACATTGGAAGTTTTTTAATGTCATCATGGTTTCATTTGTGTTGAGCACGTTTGACTGCACCTTACTTGCGCTGGCTGCGCCGAACACGCTTACGGTAATGGGTGAATCCGCAATGCCATCAACTTGTGCCGTTAGCCCAACGAGAGGTAAATCATATGCACTGTGCATTACCCCGGAGACATCTGAGCTAGAAAGGACAAGTTGTCCCGTACCTTGCCCACGGATAGGGGTTTGATCTTTAAAGGTAAAATTGGCCTCTTCCACTTTCATTAAGCCGCCGCCGTAAAGATAGAACGGGCCGCTGCCGCCAGTTTTGAGCACATCTTCAGCCATTTCTACGCGGAATGTGACCTGGGCGTAGTTGGTGTTGGATAACGGCCGCATATCTGTCCAAACATGTTCTGCGTTAACGTTAACTCTATCTTCGCTTAGGACAATAGCCGCGACGCCTTCTTCCCATCCTCGACCAACCATATTTGTTAATGCGTCCGCGGGTGCAGAGTCACTGCATCCAATCAACAGCAAAGCTACAATCGCCATTAAAAATAGTCGTTTCATTTTAAGTCAAGCTCCTTGTAATAAGGTAACTACCTGTAAGTAATAAGCTATTCATAGCAAATAAACGATCCGAAAGCGATCAACCACAAGCAGCCTGCATCGACAACACTCTGAGAGTAGGATAAGCTATCCGGCATGTTGAATCTGTTTGATACCTACGAGCGGCAGATACGGCCGTTCACCCCCCTCGATCCACCCGAAGTCAAGCTGTATGCCTGTGGTCTCACCGTCTACGACTACGCCCACATCGGCAACCTGCGCACCTACATTTTTGAAGACATTTTGCGCCGCGTGCTGGCGTTCAACGGCTACCGGGTGCAGCACGTCATGAACATCACCGACGTAGGCCACCTCACCGACGATGCAGACGCTGGCGAAGATAAAATGGAAGTGGGCACCCGCCGCGCTGGGAAAAGCGCCTGGGAGCTTGCCGAGATTTACACCGAGGCGTTCAGGCAGGATTTGGCCCAACTCAACATTCACGAGCCGCATATCTGGTGCAAGGCCACGGACCACATTGCCGAGCAAATCGCCATGATCCAGTGCATTGAGGCCAATGAGTTCACCTATCGCACCAGCGACGGCATCTATTTCGACACCTCCAGGCTGGACGATTACGGGCGCATTGCCCGGCTCAACATTGAGGGCTTACAGGCAGGCAGCCGCGTGGAGATGAGCGAAAAGCGCAACCCCACCGACTTTGCCCTGTGGAAGTTCAGCTCGCCGGGCGAGCAGCGGCAGATGGAATGGGAGAGCCCCTGGGGCGTTGGCTTCCCCGGCTGGCACATTGAATGCTCAGCCATGGCTGCCAGATACCTGGGCACGTTCTTCGACATTCACTGCGGCGGCGAAGACCACATCATGGTTCATCATCCTAACGAAATTGCCCAGACGCAGGCGTGCCACGGCACCCGGCTGGCTAATTTCTGGATGCACGGCTACTTTTTGCAGCTAGATGGCCTGAAAATGTCCAAATCAACCGGGGGCTTTTTACGTTTGCAAACGCTGCTTGACCGGGGCTATGCTCCGCTGGTGTACCGCTATTTTTGCCTGGGCGGGCATTACCGCGCCAAGCTGACGTTTAACTGGCAGGCGATGGACGCGGCGGCGACGGCGCTGCAAAGATTGCACACGGCCGTTTGCCAATGGCCCACGCCCACACAGCCGGATGAAGCCTACATCAATCAGTTCACCAACCAGATCAACGACGATCTGAACATGCCTCGTGCCCTGGCCGTGCTGTGGAACCTGGTGAAAAGCGATTTGCCCGATGGAGTAAAGAAAGCTACGGCTCTGGAATTTGATCGCGTTTTGGGGCTGGGCATGGCCGACTGGCAGATGGAAGCCGAACAGCCCATTCCCGAAGCCGTGCAAAGCCTTGTCGCTCAGCGGCAAGCAGCGCGGGCCAATAAGGAGTGGCGCCAGGCCGACGCACTGCGTGAGCAGATTGCCGCCGCTGGCTATGAAGTGACGGATACCAAAAGCGGGCCGGAAGTTAAGCGGAGAGCCGGGCGTGCTTGAACGGTACCAGGCGATTTATCTGTCGCCGCATCTGGATGATGCAGCCCTTTCTTGTGGCGGGCAGATTTTTTGGCAAACGCGCGAAAACAGCCCGGTCCTCATCGTTACCCCGATGGCCGGAGAACCTCCTGCTGATTTACGGCCGTCTGACTTTGTAAAAGAACTGCACCAGCGCTGGGAGTTGGTGCAGGATGCAGTTCAGGTCCGGCAAGCAGAAGATGCGGCGGCCTGCCACATTTTGGGTGCAGATTTTCTGCATTGGCCAGTGCCCGACTGTGTTTACCGCACGGATCCGGCAACTGGCGGGCCCTGTTACCCAACGTGGGAATCGGTCATTACCACCATGCACCCGGCCGATGAAGCTGTGGTTGACTTTCTGGCCAGGAAGCTGCACCAGCTTCCTGCGGCGGAGCAGGTTTACGCGCCGCTCTCGGCTGGCAATCACGTGGATCATCGCCTGACCAGGCTGGCGGCCGAGCGGGTGTTTGGCGAGGCGCTCATTTATTACGAGGATTTCCCTTACGCAGAGAAGCCTGGGGCGGTAACGGCCGTTTTAGCTGCTACCCCCGGTCATTGGCATTCAGCTACCATTCCCCTCACGGTTGACGACGTGCGCGCCAAAGTGGATGCCATTTGGGCCTACGCCTCCCAAAGGAGCACCTTTTTTACAAGCCGAGACGACTTGGTGAAAAAAATTAACGCCTACACCGAACATGTGGGTGGCGAAAGGCAGTGGCGGATCAAAAATGATGATTAGCTAAAATGAATGCTGCATTTTGATTCCTACAGCTTGTTCCATGCTATTAGTACCGAGTCGCTTGATTAATTGCGTGGGGTGAACTTATAATAAACCTGCGCACTTACTAATCTTATTCAACCAGCCTTCTATCCGTAGTAATCGGCCAATATTTAAGTTTTTGCAATAGCTTTTAGCCGATTACATAGACAAACCACAACCAATTATGGGTCGATTAACGACAAGACAACTTGCCAGCAAAAGAGGCCGACAAAAAAAAGCACAGCGCAGCGGCTTGCAGCCAGGGGATATGCTGCAAGAGCGTTACCGTATCGTAGGACCTTTGGGAGCAGGCGGATTTAGCTCCGTCTATCAGGCACGCGACATGCGTTTCCCCAATGTTACCAAGCTGTGTGCTGTTAAGGAAATGGTTATCTCCACCCCTGATCCGCAAATGCGCCAGTTGACAATCAAGTCGTTTGAGCGCGAAGCCAATATGCTGGCCTCGCTTGACCATCCCGCCATTCCTGACGTGACGGACTACTTCACGGAAGGCGATCGTTCTTACCTGGTTTTGGAGCTGATTCGGGGGAAAGATCTGGATGAATGGCTGGAGGAGCAGACAGATTATCTGGATCAGGAGACGGCAATTACCTGGGCCATGCAAGTTTGTGATGCTTTGTATCATCTGCACAGCCAGAAGCCGCAGCCTATTGTTTTTCGCGATGTGAAGCCTTCCAATATTATGCTCGATCATCGGGAGCGAATTCGCCTGATTGACTTTGGCATTGCTAAGGTGTTTGAGATGGGCGATAAGGGCACGATGATCGGCACGGAAGGGTATTCTCCACCGGAGCAGTACCGGGGACAGGCTGAACCGGCTGGCGATATCTATGCCCTGGGCGCTACGCTGCACCATTTGCTGACGCGGCAGGACCCGCGTTTGGAGCCGCCATTCACCTTTGCCGAACGGCCGATTTCTAGAGTCAATCCACACGTAACCCCCGCCTTTGAAGCTGTAATTATGCGCTGCCTGGCTTACGATCCCAAAGACCGCTTTCCTGATGCCAAGGCCCTGAAGGAAGCCCTGGAAGTGTTGTTGCAGCGTCCTGCCACGGCCGTTTTCGACAGTAACCCCACGATGACCGTGCCCCCAACCAGCAGTCCGGCAACCATCGCCGCCGGGCAGGTGGAAGTGCCAGCCGTCCAAACTGTTAGCCAGGTGCAGCCCATCTGGCAGTTTAAATGCGAAGACGAAATTCGGGGCAAAGCGGCCGTTTCTGGCAACATGGTGTTCGTGGGGGCTTACGATAACAATCTGTACGGGCTGTCAGCCGAGAAGGGTGAGTTTGTCTGGAAATTCCCGGCGTCCGACAGCATTGGTGGCAGCACCCCATTTGTTTACGACGACAGCGTTTTTATTGGTTCCGTGGATAAACATTTGTACTGTATTCAGCGGCGGACCGGCCGCCAAAATTGGCGTTTTGCTACCAACGGGGCCGTTTACTCTTCGCCCATTGTTCGCTACGATCACGTCTTTTTCGGTTCAGATGACGGGAACTTTTATGCGCTGGAGATCAATCAGGGGCGGTCAAAATGGAAGGCTAATGCGTATGCGGCCGTTCGTTCTACTGCCTTTGTTGATGAAGAGCGCATCTTTTTTGGCACAGAGGGAGGCTATATCTTTTGTGTGGAGATAGCCAGCGGCAAAACAAAGTGGCAGGCGCAGGCCAAGCGTAACGTTACCTCGTCGCCAGCCGTAGCTGATGAGATTGTTTTTGTCGGCTCATTAGACGGCACCGTATATGCCCTGGATGCCAATACCGGCTGGATCATCTGGCGCTTCCGCAGCCGCCGACCAATTGTCTCCTCTCCCGCCGTTTTTAATGAAGCCGTCTATATTGGTTCTTCAGACGGTAATTTGTACGTGCTGGATATGGATACCGGGCGCCAGCTTTGGGCATTTGAGCTGGACGGGCAGATTGCCTCATCGCCTGTAGTTTGGAATGATGCCGTTTACTTTGGGGGCACAAATGGCATTGTTTACTGTCTTTCTGCCAAGAAAGGGGATATTAATTGGCAGTTTGATACCGGTTCCCCCGTCATTTCTTCGCCAACCATTGTGGATGGGGTAGTATATATCGGTTCAACCAACCACTATATTTATGCATTACCGGCCTGATGCCCACGTTGGGCAGCTGGGTATGATGCGCAAAGACTTGGATTTTATTATGAATGAGACACCACCATTTATTGAGCCTGAAGATCGGCCCAAAGAGCAGACGCCTGTTGAAGCGGAAACTAATCACTCTGTTGTGGCGCAAACGGCCGAATTAGATGAAACCGTGCTTATGGATGCCCCCGGTGCCAAAATAGATACCGGTGTGGTACGAACAGAGGGCGCGGCTACAGAACCAACCTTGCGTGCCGGTGTGCGTTGTGATGTGGGTGCCCGCGAACGAAACGAAGATTCTTGCCTGGTTTTTAGTTCGGAAGCCGGGGGGCACTTTCCGATGGTTCCTTTCGGCCTGTATATTGTGGCGGATGGCATGGGTGGGCATACCAACGGACACGTGGCCAGCCGCGTGGCCTCCAGGGTGGCAGGGCACTACATTTTGAGCAAGATTTACATGCCGCTGCTGCAAACTGTGGATCCACCAACCCAGGTGCCCATTCAAGAGGTATTGTTAGATGCAGTACAGGCGGCGACTACGGCCGTTTTTGAAGATGATCCAGAAGTTGATAGCGGCACAACCCTGACGATTGCCCTGGTCTTGGGGCGTCGTCTGCATGTTGCTCACGTTGGTGACAGTCGGCTTTATTTGCTGGCAAATGGCAAGCTGGAACAAATTAGCACGGATCATTCGCTGGTGCAGCGCCTGCAAGACGTGGGCACACTTACCGCCGAAGAAGCTACGATGTACCGTTATCGCAATGTGTTGCTTCGTGCCGTGGGCCAGGGGGAAGAGGTAGACGTAGACACGTACATGCGCCTGCTGCCCAAACAGGGCAAGCTGCTGCTGTGCAGTGACGGCCTGTGTGGTTTTGTGTCTGATGAAACCATTCAGCAGGTAATGGAACAGGATGTATCCTTGCCGCAAGTAGTAGATGAGCTATATGAAACCGCGCTAGCCGCCCACAGCAATGATAATGTGACAGCCATCGTTGTAGACTTTTCCTTATGATGAGCCGATGCGCAAACCGCAAAAAAGCTCAGACGTAAGAAGCTTTGCTTAGCTTAAATGATGGTAATAACTGGCTCGATGTGGCCCTTGTTTTATGGACAAAGAGTTCGACTACTACAAAATCTTAGGCCTCACACCACAGGCGAAGCCTGATGAAATCAAGGCAGCCTTCGATGCTTTATGCCAAAAAATCCCCCAAGAGAAACAGAACAAAACAACTGATTCCGCCTTTGCTCGCCTGGCGACTGCCTATGAAGTTCTAAGCGACCCCGAACGGCGGGCTACCTACGACTCTCTACTGGTAGAGACCCGCTCGCTGGACTTGGTTGATCTACAGGTGAAGGCTAGTCGAGAGCGTATTAAGCTTTCTAGCGCAGACCAGGTTGTCTACCTGCTGCTGGACCTATTGCCAGCTGCGCCAGAAACGAAGCAACGGCCGCTTAATTTGAGCCTGGTGCTGGATAGAAGTACATCCATGCAGGGAGGGCGGTTGAGTCACGTAAAAACGGCCGTAGAACTCCTCGTCAATAAGCTGACCAGGGCAGATACGCTTTCGATTGTGAGCTTTAGCGATCGAGCAGACGTTGTGGTGCCTGCTGGCAAGGTAGAAAATCCAACGGCCATTGTGGGCCAGCTGCGTTCCGTGCAGGCATCGGGTGGCACGGAGATCTTACAGGGTTTGCAGGCAGGGCTTCAGGAGCTGCGCAAGGCCGATCTGGCGCGCTCCACCAATTATCTGATCTTGCTAACGGACGGGCATACCTACGGCGATGATGAACAGTGCCTGGAGCTGGCGCGACGCATGGCCGAGCAAAACATAGGCATAAGCGCTTTTGGCCTGGGAACCGAATGGAACGACCAGTTTTTGGATGAATTGGTCTCACCCTCTGGTGGACTGTCTAACTTTATAGAGCAGCCAAATGAAATTATAGAACATTTACAAAAGCGCATTCAGGGGTTGGGCGCTGTGTATGCGCAAAACCTTGCCGTTAAAACAGACCTGCACAACAAGGTTAGCATCACGTATGGGTTTAAGCTGAAACCATTTGCGCAGCCCCTATCTTTTGAGGGCGAAATGCTTCAGCTTGGCAATTTGGAAGGGCGAGCAGCCCTGTCTGTAATGCTGGAGCTTAAAATAAAGCCCCAAGATATCGAAACCCGCATTAACCTCCCCATCGAAGTCATTGCGGACATTCCTGGTCCCCCGCGCAGGCAGCAAACATTTAAGCAAACTTACTGTCTTTACGTCCTCTCTGAGGTTCCCAAAGAGATGCCGCCAGATGAGATCGTAGAGGCGGTACGACTGATGAATATGTATCGGATGAATGAAAAGGTATGGCAAGAAGTGGAAGCAGGTCATCTAGATGCGGCTTCAGCGCGTATGCAGCATTTAAGCACGCGCCTGTTGGAAGCAGGCGAAACGGCGTTGGCCTATCAGGCTCAACAAGAAGTAGCGCGAATTTCTAATGCGGGCACTATGTCGCTGGCTGGCCGCAAGAAATTGAAGTATGGTACGCGGGCGCTCATTAACAGGGGAAAGCCGAATAAAGAGCACCATGATGAGATGTAGTGACTGTGGTTCATCGCAAGAAGAGGGCTCTCTTTTTTGCAGCGAATGTGGAGGCTTCTTGCTAGTGGAGGAAGGAGAGACAACGGCCGTGTTGCCCTTTTCTGAGTTCGCCAGCCGTCCTCCCCCACCTCCTTTAACAGAAGAAGCCCTGACGCCAATCAACAGGCCCAAGGAAATTTTGCTCGTTGTGCCCAGCAGCCGAAGGCGCTTCAAGCTGATGGTTCACAGCGAACTGCGAATCGGCCGTGCCTCAGCCGAAGATGTTCCAGAGGTTGATTTAACAGAAGACGATGGCGCTGAAAAGGGCGTCTCCCGCCTTCACGCCAAGATTCAGACGGTACAGGAAGGGATTATGCTGGTCGATCTCGACAGCACGAACGGCACGCTGCTGAACAACTATCGTCTTTCACCGAATGAACCATATCCGCTGCACAGCGGCGACGAAATTCGTTTTGGTGATTTGTTGGTGCACTTATTTTTGGAAGAAAAATCCTAACCTGGCTGGGGGCTCAGCCAGCTGCAAAGCGGTAAAGTGGCAGATGAGCGGGTCTGCTTTACATAAATAGTGAGGAAACTGTTATGATAACTGTTATTGTTCATATTAGAAATGAAGATGCCTTTGAGTGCGAAATTGACGAGCTGCCCAGCCCGGCCAGCCAGTTTATTCAAATTCATAATCCCCGCCTACGAGACGGCAAGGACCTGCACTATTTGGATGAGGAAGTTACCAGCATGCTGGTTCCCTGGCATCGCATTAACTTTATCCAAATTCTGCCTTCGGGAGATGTAGAAGAAGTTGTTAGCTTTGTTCGGTAAATATTATGGTTGAACAGATTCCAGATTCGTTAGAACCAACAGCTCCACGCCTGGTCTTGGTTGTGGATGATGAATCCCGCATGCGGCGCTTTATACGCATGAATATGGAGCTGGAAGGGTACCAAATAATAGAGGCTGAAAATGGCCTGGCTGCCCTGGAACAAATACGCCAGCATACGCCTGATCTGGTGATTATGGACGTTATGATGCCGGAAATGGACGGTTTTGAAACCCTGAAGCTGCTGCGAGAAATCTCCACCGTACCGGTGATTTTGCTCACGGTGAAGAGCGATGAAGATGACAAAATTCAGGGCCTAAGCCTGGGGGCAGATGACTACGTAACCAAGCCATTCAGCCCACGAGAGTTGGTCACGAGAGTAACGGCCGTTCTCCGCCGTGCAGAATGGCCCGCCCCGCCGCCCAGAACCATCCTGCGCATTGATGAGCGTCTTTCCATAGACTTCAATCGCCATCAGGTCATCGTTAATGATGAACGTATTGATCTGCGTCCAACGGAATATCGCCTGCTGAATCACCTGATCCAGAACGCGGGCTGGGTGGTGCCACATGAAACGCTGCTGGCGAAAGTATGGGGCTATGAATATCGAGACGAAACGCATTATTTACGTCTTTACATAAACTACCTGCGCAAAAAAATAGAAGAAGATCCGGCGAATCCCTACTACATTCTTACCGAGCGTGGTGTGGGTTATCGCTTCGTAGATTATAAGAAAGCATAAAAAGCTTTTACTTTTCTCCTATTTTTAATATCATTACCGTTTATGACTCTTACGATTGCGTCAGACGGTAGACAGTTCTTTGAACAGGTTAACAAGTACCTGAGTGCTGAAGACCGCGATTGCGTGCAGGAAGCATTTGCCCTGGCTCGCCGGGAACACGGAGATCAGCGTCGTAAGTCTGGCGAGCTTTTCTTTACCCATCCCCTGACCGTTGCCTACTACATCTCTGAATATATGCTTGACGCGCCTACCCTGGTAGCTGCGCTGCTGCATGACGTGGCTGAAGATACCCGGGTGACCATCGATGAAATTGAAAACCAATTCGGTTCAGAAGTGGCCCGCCTGGTAGATGGCGTTACCAAGTTAAAAGACGTTAGCAAAGGAATCGCCAACCGGAAAGAGCTGTCTAAACAGGAAATTGAGGATCTGACCCTGCATAAGCTGCTGGGCGCTATGACCAACGATGTTCGGGCAGTTATTATCAAGCTGTTTGACCGCCTGCACAATATGCGCACTATCAAAGCAACTCCGCATTCGCGTCAGATCTATAAAGCAAAAGAAACGCTATCCGTTTATGCACCGCTGGCCAATCGTCTGGGCATTTGGTGGCTAAAAAACGAGTTGGAATCACTCTCGCTTGAGGTGCTAGATCCAGATGCTCACAAGATTATTCGCGAACGGCTGATGCAAATTCACGAGGAACAGCAGGAAGAGTATCAGCTCATAAGCGGCCAGATATTTGACTGTTTGTTACAGGCAAATTTAGATGTACGCCGGGTGTTTCTCGCGCCCGAAAATATTTATAGCGTTTACCAGGACCTGTGTGAGAACGCAGCTTCGTTTTATGAAGTGGATAAGACGATGCGCCTGGTGGTGATAATGGATGGCTGGCAATCTTGTTACAATGCGCTAGGGTATTTGCATCAGCTTTGGCAGCCAGTGCCCGGCACGTTTGATGATTATGTGGCCGTAGCGCGAGACAATCTTTATCGCTCGCTGCATACAACCGTAGTTCACAATCACGGGCAGCATCTAAAGCTTCGCTTGCGTACCGAAGCGATGGACAAAGTATCGGAGGTGGGAGTGTTGGCCCGCTGGCTTTATTCCGATACACCTATGTGGACAAGTGGTGTGGCCGGCCGGATGGAAGCGTTTTTCGAGAACATCAATGAAAATATAAACGTGGAGCCACACGACCCCACGGCCGGTGTGCGCGGGGTTGTGGAGGATGTGTTCCGGCAGCAGATTCGCGTGTTTACACCGCGTGGCGATGCCATTGAGCTGGTGAAGGGCGCTACGGCGCTCGATTTTGCCTATGCTATCCACACTGGCCTGGGCGATCAGTGCCACTCGGCGTATGTGAATGATATGCTGTATCCGCTCAATAAGCCCCTGCATGATGGCATGAAGGTGCGCATCATGAAGAAGGAGAAGGCGCAGCCCCAGCGTGCCTGGCTGGACGAGGATTTGGGCTATATCATGACAACCTATGCGCGCAGCCATGCGCGTCGCTGGTTCAGAAGGTTATCGCCTCAAGCGGCCGTTTACCAAGGGCTTCAGCTGTTACAGGAGGAGCTGGCTATGCTGGGCATGCACAACCACTCGCATGAGCGCGTAGCGCACGCCTTAGGCTATGGCAACACGCGCGATTTGTATTATGAACTGGGGCGGGCTGAGCTGCTGCCAACGGCCGTCACCACCAAGCTGGTTGAAGAAATGTGGTCTCAAGGCCCTGCCCGTCATCTGGGCAAGGTCGTTTACTCTGAATCTGGCGACCAATTTGTCGTTACCCAGGCTGAAGGTCGTGAAATTCGCCTTTGTGGCACCTGCACCCCTCGGCCGCCTGACGCCATCATTGGCTTTTTACGTCGCGATGGCGGCGTCACCGTGCATCACCAGCGCTGCCACACCCTAAACCCCGGCCGCCTGGCCGGGCGCAAGCTAAAGCTGGCCTGGGGAGAAGCAGCTCCGCACGAGGTGCGCCAGATTAAGCTGCAAGTTAAAGTTTATGATCGCCCTGGCCTGCTTTTTGAAATTACCCAACTGATGAACGACGAAGGCATTAACATTGCCTACATTCATACGCCAGAGCCCGGTGCGCCCAACGAGGTGCACATTAATCTGGCCGTCGAGGTGCTGCGTCCGCGCCAGCTGGTGCGCGTTTTGCACCAAATCCGCGCCCTGGCCAACGTCTTTTTTGTAGAAATCGTGGATTCGTTTGAGGAAATCGATCCGCTGCTGCCCGCAGACTCTTTTTATCGGCCCGAGTAACTCACCAATTTAGGCAACAGGCAAGTTTTCAATATCGACGGGTTTTACGGGATCGGCCAGCTCAAAGCCAAAAATTTGCCCGTAGAAGTACAGCTCGCCATCCAGGGCGCGCTTGATGTTTTCTGCACTGCGGAAGCCATGCTGTTCGCCAGGGAAAGCAACGTAGGCAACGGGGATGCCTTTGGCTTTTACAGCCTCAAACATTATTTCTGCCTGGTTAGGCGGCACCACTTTGTCTTCCAAACCCTGGAACAAAATGAGTGGGCAGTTGATCTGGTCTGTGAAGTGGATGGGAGAACGGGCGATGTAAGTTTCTTTGGCCTCCGGGTAGGGGCCGATCATGCTGTCTAAATAGCGCGACTCGAATTTATGGGTTTCGCGGGCCAATGCTTCGACATCGCTAACGCCAAAGTGGCTGGCTCCGGCGCTGAACGTGTCATAAAAGGTGAGGGCGCAAAGCGTGGTGTAGCCACCAGCACTCCCGCCACGGATGGCCAGCCGCTCCCCATCTGCCAGCCCTTGCTCAACCAGGTATTTGGCTCCGTTAATACAGTCCTGCACGTCCACAATACCCCACTGCCCGTTGAGTCGCTGCCGGTAGGCACGGCCGTATCCCGAACTTCCGCCATAGTTCACGTCCAAAACGGCAAAGCCCCGGCTGGTCCAATACTGCGTACCCAATTTGAGGGTGGTAGAGGCGGCACTGGTTGGCCCGCCGTGGCTTAGCACGAGCAGCGGTGGCTTTTCGCCCTCTGGCGCGGCAAAATCCCGATTTTGGGGTGGGTAGTAAATGGCATGGGCCGTAAGGCCGTTTTCTGTGGGAAACTCCACAGGTTCCGGCACCGAAAGATAAGCGGTGTCTATCGTTAAATCGGTGGATTGGCGTAAAACCTGGCATTCATTTGTTTGCAGATTAAGCTGCACAATGGCGCTAGGCCGCGTGGCGGAACCGCCAATAAAGTAGGCTGTATCGTTGTGAACCTGCAAATAATCGATGGAAGTGTAGGGTGTTTTTATGCGGCTGAGCTTATTTGTTTTGGTGTTTAGTCGGGCCAGGTGCCAACGGCCGTTCCGTGTAAACGTACAAATAATGCTGTCTGGCCCTTCAAAGCCGTAGGTAGACATGCCAAACAGCCACTGGGGTCGGCCAAATTCAGCATCCGTCGGATAAAGCGGCTGCACTTTGCCCTCGCGCCAGCGGTACAAATTCCACCAGTCGGTGCGGTCAGACACAAAGTACAGTTCGCCATTGGGTGACCACTCTGGCTGAAAAACCGACTCGATTGGCCCGCCAGCAACCAGGGTGACGTTGTTCAGCGCCCTGCCCGTTTCGTCCAGGTCGGCCACCCATAGCTCCGTGCCGTCCCAGGGCATATTGGGATGATTCCAGCAGAGCCAGGCCAGTTGACGGCCGTTTGGGCTGAGTCGCGGCGAGGCGTAAAAGCTGTATCCTTCCGCCAGCACGATGCCGCTTTCATTATGGCTGTCTAAATTCAAGCTCACAAGGCTGTTGCGAGGTTCTTCGCCAGGGGCCGTATGGTCCTCACGAATGCAAAAGAGTCGGCCGCGTTTGGCATCCACTACGCCGTCGCTGAAGCGGAGCGCTTCATTGGTCGTAAGAGGCTCCGGTTCGCTGTGTGGATACTGCACGTAAAGCCGCTGATCGACAAAGTTAGTGAAGTAGATGGTGTCATTATCGACGGTGTAGGCACCGCCACCATACTCATGAACGCGGCTGCGCACGTTGAATCCGGCGGCGGTGAGCGCTTCGATGCCGTTTTCTGGCGTCCATTTAACCAGGACGTTACGGCCGTTTTCAGACGGCCGTCCTTCTATCCAGTAAACGGCTTTGCCATCAACGGTCAGCTCGCCCAAACCAATTGAACCGGCAACAATGAGGTCTGAACTAATAGGGGATTTCCACGAGCCATACGGCGCTATCGATTTTCCGCTCATGGACTGAATGATAATCTGCCTTTCCCAATTCGCCAACCATAAGTATAAGAAAAGAAAGGTGCTCGCTAATTTGAGCACCCTTCTCATTTTGCCTAGCCCACGGTATTTACATGGGTGGGCGTAATTTTGCACACAACCCGCGTTTCTTTTTTAGCCAGCTCGGCTGGCTGCACCCCGCCATAATAGCTGTCGGCCCCGCGATAAGCTTTAGCCAATTCATTTATATGCGCCAGCGCGCCCTCTTCCGTCACTTCAACCGTGCCGCGCACTTCTATGTAGCGGAAAGGGTTGTTTGGATCAACTGAGAGGACGGTGGCCATAGGACGCTCGCGCAAGTTTATCTCTTTTTGGCGGCCAACGGCCGTATTCACCAGCACATGCTCGCCGTCATAGCTGCACCACACGACTGAGGCTTGCGGTTGCCCGTCCGGCATCACGGTAATGACATCCACATAGACCGGCGCGCTCAACAAATCCACGTGTGATTCAGGTATTTTAGTAGACATAATACTCCTTTGTGTGACGAAATAAAATAAACGGACTACAGTCCATATTCTAGCGAACTATTGGCCGCTTGCCTAGCCTATGACGATGTGCAGGGCTGATCTATGAATTATGTCTCCTCACGACTCACGTTTTGCGTTTCATTCGTTATAATGGGTTGATGGTACCGGACAGTAACACGCCCAAATTTTGGCAAGAAAGCTATGCCCACGGCCGTATCCCCTGGGACCTCGGTCAGCCTACGCCCGTTTTTGCCCGGCTGGCGGCCAGCGGCAGCTATCCACCTGGCAAGATGGTTGTGCTGGGGGCCGGGCGCGGTCACGATGCGCGGCTTTTTGCCCGGCACGGCTTTGCAGTTACGGCCGTTGATTTTGCCTCCGAAGCGGTGAGCGCCATGCAGGAACTTAATGATCCGGCCCACCCGGTGCAAATTGTACAGGGGGACATTTTTGAACTGGACGAGGCGTGGAACGGCCGTTTCGACTATCTACTGGAATACACTTGCTTCTGCGCCATCGACCCGGCCCGGCGGGGCGACTATGCCGCGCTGGCTGCGCGCCTGCTTAAGCCCGGCGGACTGTATATCGGCCTGGCCTTTCCCATCGGCACGCGGCCCGGCGGCCCTCCCTTCGTCGTCCAGCCCGACGCAATGATTGAACTACTCACTGAACATGAGTTCAAACTTTTGCACCGCGAATTCCCACCCGACTCTGTCCCTTCCCGCCAAAACATCGAAGAACTGATCATCCTAAAAAGATAATCACAAATATGACAAATGGACGAATTTAATGAATCTACCTTGTCGACTTAGTGTCTGGCTTTGCTTGTTCCTTTTGGGGGGAGTGTGTCTTGTAACCAGCTGTGGTTCCCCCAACTATATTGACGGATCCAAGGATATTAATAGAAGAGTTTTGAACGTTCCACCAACTCAATATGGCTCAGTGGCCTGGTTCAACGAGGGCCACATCGCTTTGGCGTATAAGGAGCCAACTGCTCGTGAAGGTGAGACTAGAACTCATCTCATAAATATCTTCGGAGCAGGATGATAATGCAACCCAGCTTCACGAAGGCCTTGAAATTGTCAAGCTTATGCTCATAACGAACCACCAAACGCCGGAAGTTGCCCAGCCAG
>JBHIWP010000115.1:0-15089 GCA_041987425.1 Promineifilaceae bacterium (SeqCode)
GTGGCAGACGGCCGTAGGTGGTCAGGTCGCCGACACTGGAGACCTGCTTTCCATGCTCATGCTCTCCGTCGATGAAGATGGCGAATTTATGGACGACACACAGCTGCGTGACGAGGTGGCTACGCTGTTTGCCGCCGGGCATGAAACCACCTCCAATGCCCTGAGCTGGACCTGGTATCTGCTGGCGCAGCACCCTGAAGTGGAAGCCAAGCTGCACGCGGAACTGGATACGGTGCTAAACGGCCGTCAGCCCACCCTGGCCGACCTGCCTAACCTGCCCTACAGCCTGCAAATCATCAAGGAGTCAATGCGGCTTTACCCACCGGCCTGGATTTTAAACGGCCGTCTGGCCCTGGAAGATGCTGAAGTCGGTGGCTACACCATTCCCAAAGGCAGCACGGTTTTTATCTCCCCCTATGTCATGCACTATTTGCCGCAATACTTTGACGAGCCAGAGTCATTCAAGCCAGAGCGGTTCACGCCCGAGTTTGAAAAATCTCTGCCTAAATATGCCTATATGCCATTCGGCGGCGGCACGCGGGTCTGCATTGGCAATTCGTTCGCCATGATGGAGGCCCATCTCATTCTGGCAGCCATTGCCCAGCGGTTCCGTCTGGAGCTAGCTACTGAAGAGCCGGTGCGCTACAAAGCCCGAATTACCCTCACGCCAGCAGACGGTATCAAAATGAAGTTGGTAGAAAGGGAAACGGCTCCTCTTGCTCCACCCCAAACTGAACTGGCTTTTGCCTAGAAGCCTTCTTCCCCAACAGAGGAGAAAGAAGCGCACCATAAAACAAAGCAAAAGTTTTAAGACCCGAAGGGTTTTCTGTCGGGATGACGCTTATTCTTGAGGCGAAACCCTTCGGGTCTGCCACCTGGGGAGATCAAAAAAAGGCTCGCAGTGATGCGAGCCCTTCTTGTTTCATTTGAGTCGTCCCCCTGTTGGGAGGACGTTCAAAATGATTTAGATTTTGCGAACGTCGGCTGCGGCCGGGCCTTTCTGGCCCTGCTCGATGGTGAATTCTACACGGTCGCCTTCGGTCAGCGAGCGGTAGCCTTCAGCCACGATGGCCGAATGATGGACAAACACATCGGCGCCACCTTCCTGCTCTAAAAATCCAAATCCTTTTTGATCACTAAACCATTTAACGGTTCCAGTTTTACGATCGCTCATTTGTTGTACACTCCTTGTTTGGTACATAAAAAATTAGGTGGTTCAATATCAATACGTACGGTTCCGCACAAGAAAGACAACAAAAAACGCCGTCCGGACATATGTTTCCAGACAGCGCCTTGACATACTTTAACTCAGAACTGGTTACATCTTGAATTTTGATCCAGGTAAGACTATAGCGGCGAACCCGCTTCCTGACGACGCCGAAGGGGGGCTGCTCATAAGCCACTCATAATTGGGTCGTGTTTAGGTGCGCTATTGTATATTTGGCACAAGTTCTTACGAGGAATAATTGATCCGCCTGCGCCAATAGTGCATCTAATTCAGCAATCTCAGCTTCTGACAGACCATATGCTTTTTGTTTAGCTAGCAATTCATCCAGTCGAGAATGTACTGCCAGCGCCGGGCAGCTGGTAGCCAACGCTTCCAATTCTTCCCGGCTCAACCCGGTCAGCAGGTCAGAATCGGTTGCGCTTGGCTGACCAATTGTTGATAAGCAACCACATCCAACAAAACGCCGGTGCGCTGCCCTTGCTCATTGGTCACAAATTGTACTTGCACGTAACCTCCGTTTATTGAGGTTCATTCTGATTTTAGATATACTTATCAAACTCCCTCACTGTAGCATGATGGTGAGTGTCATCTGGAATGTTTGAACTAATAGACACCTACATGGACACAATCTTGCAAACGCGCAAGTGTGATATCCCGCAAAGGGGCTGCAAGTGGAAACGGTTTGGTGCTATTAAATAAATTTTCTGGCGCACAGGAAGCAGGGCTTCACACCTAATGCCTTCAGCTGGGGGAGTTATGTTTTTCCCAGTTTTTTCTCATTATCTTTAATTTCAGCCAAACTCCATGCAGCTGTGCGCTCAAACTTAGTTCCATTGGCATTCGCAAAAGATTCAACCATCTCACGATATTTAACCGTCTTTAAGACACCTAAAGAACGCATTGCAGCTCTACGAATATTCATGTCAACGTCTGGTCTTCTTGCAAAATGAGCGAGAATATCTGCCTCCTCGTTTGCTTGCAATTCTCCTAGTGCCCAAGCTGCCTTCCATCTCACTGAGGTATCTTCATAGTTGCTATAAAGGAGTGTCCGCAAAGTTTTTCGTGTTGCGATTCTTGCTTTAGCTTCCGAGGGACGCATCGCCCCCAAAGCCCATACGGCCCGTCGTTTAGTCTCCACGTCCTGCTGTTCTAAATTTATAGCTCTAATTAACCCTGACACAATCGGACCTTCGTTAACTGCAAATCTCCCTCCAATTTCACCTAGAGTTTTCGCGGCAAACTTACGGATTTCTCTTTCCGAATCATCCAAAGCATCCAATAAGGGTTCTAAGTCGTAAGCTCCAATGCAATTTGCACAAATGTTATAAATAATTTTGTCTTTTTCTATGTGAATCAAACTATAATCCAATAGAAATCCAACCCAATCTGTATCTTGTCGAACATTCTCTGGAACCGTTGTTGAGCTGTTCCCAGATCGCTCATTAGAAATAAATACTTGTTGAAAATGCACATTTGGACGTTCACCCTGGCAATACTGAATTAATTCATTCAATCGACCACGTCTACGAAAGGACTGAATCAAAGAGACAATTTTTTCGTCCTTTGTGTCCCCTTTCAGGGAGTCATATTCAAACTTTAGATCAAAAGCAATAGTTTGGATGTCTTCTAATCCAAAGTGCTCTGCTAAAAGCTCGCGTAACCGTTTTAGATCAATTTGACTCATCTCTAATACAGAATTTGAAAGTTTAGATACCAAGGTAAATAAAACTATAGCACAATAGATTTTCCATGACACCCTGCCCTGTAATCGACCCATATCTCTTGTCTTGGAGACTATGTAGTCTGGCACGGGGAAGCTGTTAAAATGGGGAAGGTGACAGTCACTTTCGAAAGTGACTGTCACCTGGGGAACTGAGAGGAGAGGGCTTTACAGACAGTAGACAAGTTGCTGTCACCTTTAGAACATTAGGATGCACGGTGCCACACGCCAGAAAAGACAAAATCAGTTGGGTTCCAGGCAATTACTATCACCTTTACAATCGTGGCGCGCGGCAACTGACGATTTTCCGCGAAGAGAAAAATTATCTGTTTGTTTTGGGCAAAATCAAGAAATATTTGCTTGAACTCCAGCTCACCTTCATTGTCTACTGCCTCATGCCCAACCACTACCACTTCCTGGTCCGGCAAGATGGCGATTTCGACGCCGGCGTGCTGCCGCAGCGCGTGTTTAACGGCTACTCTAAAGCGTACAACAACCATTATCTCCATAGCGGCACCCTTTTTGAAGGTCGCTACAAAGCCAAACCCATCACTAATAACAACTATTTACTGCATCTGTGCCGCTACATTCACGCAAATCCGGTGAAGGATGGCATGGCGCAGCATCTGGAAGAATGGCAGTTTTCGAAACACTTTGAGTGGATTGGTGAACGGGATGGCAAATTGGTCGATCATCTATTTGTTAACGAGTTTTTTCCCAACAGAGCCGCTTACATTGAATTTGTGCAAGATTATTTGCTTACGCGGCAGCTGCCGGATGAGTTGAATTATTTAGATCGGTGACGGTTATCTGCGCCCAGGTGACAGTTACCTTCGCTTCGAAAGGTACTTCATGAAATTCGGACCCATTCCCATTGATCAGGCCGCAGGCAAAATTCTGGGCCACAACATTGCCGGGCCAGACGGCCGTCGCCTTTTCCGCAAGGGACATACCATCACCCAGGACGACCTGACCGCCCTGCACAGCACCAGCCGGGAGGCAGTGTACGTGGCCCAGCTAGAAGCTGATGACGTAGACGAAGACAGCGCCGCGCGCCGAATTGCCAACGCGGTGATGGGGCCGAACCTGTATAGCAGCCGGGCCGCTACGGGCCGCGTCAACCTGAAGGCCGATGCCCTGGGCGTTTTGCGTGTCGATGCCAAACGACTGCGCCAGCTCAACGGCCAGCCGGGCATTACCCTGGCCACGCTGCCCAACCAGACGGCCGTTCCCGATGGCAAGATGGTGGGCACCGTCAAAATTATTCCTTACGCCGTGCCGGAAACGGCCGTCAGTGCTATCGAACAGCTTGCCCAAGACCAGCCGCTGCTCTGGCTGGACCCGCTGCCGCCGCGTCGCGTCGCCGTTATACTCTCTGGCTCGCCCAGCGCCGCCGAGCGCATTCAGCGCAGCTACGACCCGCCGCTGCGCACCCGGCTAGAGATGCTCGGCTCACGCCTGGACAGCATCACTTTTGTGCCGCTGGATGACGCAGCCGACGAGGAAGCCATGGCCCGCACCATTCAGCAGCAGGCCGAGAATGGGGCCGACCTGATTATTTTGGCCAGGGAAACGGCCATTATGGACCGCTACGACATCGCCCCGCGCGCCGTGGAGCGGGCCGGGGGCGAACTCACCTGCTTTGGCGCGCCAGTCGATCCGGGCAACTTGCTCATGCTCGCCTATCTAAATGATCTGCCCATCATGGGTGCACCCGGCTGCGTGCGCAGCCCCAAGCGCAACATCGTCGATGAGGTGCTGCCCCGCCTGCTCGTTGGCGACCGCCTGACCCAGGCAGACATCATTGAGCTGGGCCACGGCGGGCTTTTGGAGGACGTGCCAGAACGGCCGTATCCGCGCAGCAAACTGTAAGAAGTAATTGGGTAATTGCTCAATTACCAATCTCCCACCACCCACAAACTTGGAGGCAACTATGCAGTTCAAAACCATCATCGAACCGTTTCGCATTAAGACCGTGGAACCCATCCGCCAGACCACCCGCGAGGAGCGGGAGCAGCTGCTGGCGGAAGCCCACTACAATCTATTTTTACTCAAAGCTGAGGACGTGCTTATCGATTTGCTCACTGACTCAGGCACAGGAGCCATGTCGTCGGGCCAGTGGGCTGGCATGATGCTGGGCGATGAGTCTTACGCCGGGGCCCGCTCGTTTTATAAGTTTGAAACGGCCGTGCGCACCATTACCGGCCTCAAGCACGTCATTCCCACCCACCAGGGCCGCGCCGCTGAGCGCATTCTATTTGGTTCCATTCTCCAACCGGGCGACATCGTGCCCAACAATACCCACTTCGACACGACCCGGGCCAACGCCGAATATCGCGGCGCGACTGCAATGGACATTCCCATCTCTGAAGGGCGCGATCCGGCCGTTATTTTGCCGTTCAAGGGTAATATTGATTTAGAAGCGCTGGAACGCACCATCGTAGAAAATCCAGGCAAGGTGCCGCTGGCTATGATCACCGTTACCAACAACTCTGGCGGGGGCCAGCCGGTTAGCATGGCCAACATCCGCGCCGCCAGCCAGATTTGCCGGCAGCACAACATTCCTCTCTTTCTGGACTGCTGCCGCTTTGCCGAAAACGCCTGGTTTATCAAGACCCGTGAAGAAGGCTATGCCGACAAAACCCCGCTGGAGATTGCCCAGGAGATGTTCAGCTACGTGGATGGCGCGACGATGAGCGCCAAGAAAGACGGCATGGCCAACATTGGCGGCTTCCTGGCCCTGAACGACGACAATCTGGCCCAGGAGTGCAAAAATATGCTCATTCTCACTGAGGGCTTCCCCACTTACGGCGGCCTGGCTGGCTATGATTTGGAAGCCATCGCTGTAGGGCTGGAAGAAGTGCTGCATGAGGATTATTTACAGTACCGCATTCGCTCCGTGGCCTATCTGGGCGATATTTTAACCGCTAACAACATTCCAATTGTGCAGCCGCCTGGCGGCCACGCCATCTACATTGATGCCAAAACGATGCTGCCCCACATCCCCCAAAGCGAATACCCGGCCTGGGCACTGTCCCTGGCGCTGTATCTGGAAGGCGGCATTCGCTCGGTGGAGATCGGTTCGGTGATGTTTGGCCATCAGCCGGACGGCAGCGAAAAACCAGCCGCAATGGAGCTGGTACGCCTGGCGTTCCCCCGCCGCGTCTACACGCAAAGCCATGTCGATTATCTGGCCGAAGTATTGCTTTATGTCAACAGTATTAAGGAAAGCATCCCTGGCGTGCGCATTGTGGAGGCCCCACCCGTGTTGCGCCACTTCACGGCAAAGATGGCACTCGTATAGAGTAAGTGGGCAGTAATCAGTAAGTCAGTAAGCAGCTATGCCCCTGATTCACTGATTACTGCTTAACTGATTACTGTTTACCGGCAAATGTACCTCAAAGCGAGTCTCACCCGGGCGCGACTGTACGATAAAACGGCCGTTGTGCTTCTGCACCACAATGCTGTAGGAAATATTTAACCCCAATCCCGTGCCCTGCCCGGGTGGCTTTGTCGTGAAAAACGGATCAAAAATTTTGGCCTGAATTTCTTCGGGAATGCCGGGGCCATTATCCGTGATGCTCACCACCACCCAGTCCGCAGTACGCCGGGTTTGCAGCAGAATTCGCCCCTGTCCGGCCATGGCGTCAATGGCGTTGTCGATGATATTCGTCCACACCTGGTTCAGCTCGCTGCCATAGGCGTCTATCAACGGAACGTCTTCGCCGTAATCGCGCACTACCTCCACGCCGGTTTTCAGCTTGTGACGCAAGATCGCCAGCGTGCCGTCCAGCCCTTCGTGTATATCCACCTGCTGCGTCGGGGCCTGATCCATGTAAGTGTAAGACTTCAGCCCCTTAACAATCTCGGAAATTCGGCCGGTTGCCTGGCTGATCTCCTGCGCCAAAGAAAAAAGCGCATACGTGGCGCTAATCCAGGCCACCACGGCCGGAAGCTGCGCCAGGCTAAATGTTGCCCCCAACCGGCCCAGCGCCCTCTCATCGTAGCCCATCGCCACCAGTTCCGGGGCATATTCCCAGCCGTCGGCCACCTGCTGCTCGTCCAACCAGGCCTCAACTGCGTCCTGGCGGTCACTGCGCGTCAGGCTGTCTAAATCGAGCGGGTGAGCCGCCTTTTCAGCCGCCTGCTGCAATAGCGACGTAAGCTGAGCTTCCTGCGTTGAAGAAAGTCCGTACAAGTCCAGCCCTAGCTGGGCCTTTTGCAAACGGCCGATTGCCTTCAACAGGTAGCTGGCGCTGCGCTGAGCGGCCGCCGCCGGGTTATTTAGCTCGTGGGCCACGCCCGCGCTCAACCGGCCCAGCGTAGCCAGCTTCTCAGACTGGCGCAGCAGCACTTCCTGCTGTAGATACACTTTTTCCAGATCACGCAGCTTCTTTTTTTCCAGGCTCGTGTCTAACCGTGCCTTTAGCAGCACCGGGTCGAATGGCTTGGGCAGATAGTCCTCCGCCCCCATCTGAATGCAGCGCACAATGCTATCCATCTCGTCCAGCGCGGAAATGATAATCACCACAATATCGCGCCAGTCGGCGTTGGCCTTTATTTGGCGCAACACGGCATATCCGTCCATCTCTGGCATGAGCAGATCGAGTAGCACCACGTCAAACGGCCGTTCCTCCAACATAGCCAGCGCCAGACGGCCGTTTTCCACTACCGCCACCGTGTGCCCCTGCTGCTCCAACATGCGCGCCAGCTTAATGCGGTTCATCAGGTTATCGTCCACCACTAAAATGTGGCCGTCAGTACGAGATTCTTTAGCCGTCATGCGCCGTCCTGTGCCTGCACCCGCTGCAAATGGGCTGCGACCGCCTCATAAGCATCGCGCAGGCTGGCGAGTGCCTCGGGCACTTGGCCCAGCGTCTCCGCTTTGGCCAACGATTCTATTTGAACCGACAACGCGTGGAGACGGGCCGCGCCGAAGTCTGCGGCGTTGGTCTTCAGGCTGTGGGCCGCCAGGCGAACAATCACGGCATCCTCGGCGGCAAGCCCCCGCTCCATTTGATTGATCAGCTGCGGCGCTTCAGCCAGGAAGCCGTCGATCAATTCGTGAAGATATGCTGGCTCTCCGCCCATCATCTCCTGAAGCCGGGCCAGAGCAGCGGCATCTACGGCCGTTTCCTGCAAAGAAGTCGAGTTAACCGCTGCCTCCGGCTGCTCTTGCACGCCCGGCCCTGGCGATGCTGCTATCGGCAAGTCACTTCTATTCTCAGCGGCCCGTTCCAAGGTCTCTATGAGCGCCTTTACGCGAATGGGCTTAACGAGAAAATCGTCCATTCCGGCAGCTTTGCACGTGCTGCGCTCGTCCATCAGCACATCGGCCGTCGTAGCCACAACATAGGGCTGCAACGGCAGCGTCTGGCGAATACGGCGAGTGGCTTCCAGACCATCCATCACCGGCATTTGCACGTCCATAAACACCACGTCATAAGGCTGTCGCTGCACGGCCGTTAAAGCTTCTAAACCATTTCCGGCCACGTCAGCCCGGTACCCTAGCCGCTGCAAAAGGCGCACGCCCAGCTTTTGGTTGGTTGTGTTGTCGTCTACCAGCAAAATGCGCAGCGGCAGCCGCTGGGCCATGTGAGGATCAAACTCTGTTTGGGATACGGCCGTTTTAGGTTGGGGCAACGGCCGTTGCAAAAAAATGTTCAGGAGCAGGTCGTATAGCTGAGAAGGTTTGACCGGCTTGGTCAACGTGGCCGCGAAGTTAGCGTCTGCCAACAGGCGCTGCTGCACAGTTAACCCGCCCAGCGCGGTAAGCAGCAGCAGCGGCAAATCCTGGCCCCTCTCCACCAGCCGCAGCTCTGCTGCCAGGGCCAGAGCGTCCATTTCTGATACGTGCATGTCAAGAATGGCAGCGTCAAACGGTGTGTCTTTGGCTAATTCAGTCATCGCTTCTGAACCGCTGGACACAGCAGTGGTGCTCATTCCCCACGCCTCCACCTGCCGCTGCAAGATCTGCCGGGTGGTGACATTATCATTCACCAGCAGCAGCCGACGACCCGCCAGATGCGGCTGGTCATCTTGCAAATAGCCGTGCGCTGGCCCCACGGCCGCTTCTGCCTGAATGGTAAATGTGAAAATGGAGCCTTCTCCAACCTGGCTCTCCACGGAAATATCACCGCCCATCAGCTGAGACAAACGCCTGCAAATGGCTAGCCCCAGGCCAGTGCCGCCATAGGTGCGCGTTGTCGAGGCATCTACCTGGCTAAAGGAGCGAAAGAGGCGATCCATGCGGTCGGCCGGGATGCCAATGCCCGTATCGCGCACGGAAAAAATGAGCGTGTAGCTGGCTGGCACATCTGCGGCCACAGGCAACGGCCTGGCCTGAACGGAAATGACCACCTCTCCCTGCTCAGTAAACTTGATGCCGTTACTAAGCAAGTTGATAAGAATCTGGCGCAGGCGGGTCACATCCCCCACGATGGATTCTGGCGTTTCTGGGGCAATGGCATAGGCCAGCTCAAGACCTTTATCGGTGGCTGGCACGGCCATCAGGTCCAGGGCAGCTTCAATAGCGTCACGCAAGAGAAACGGCCGTTTCTCCAGTTCCAACTGCCCCGCTTCGATCTTAGAAAAGTCCAGAATGTCGTTAATTAGCAGCAGCAAAATTTCGCCGCTGCTGCGAATAGTTTGGGTAAAATCGCGCTGTTCGGCCGTTTGGGGCGTGTCCAGCAGCAGGCTGGTCATGCCAATGACGGCGTTCATGGGAGTGCGAATTTCATGGCTCATGGTAGCCAGGAATGCGCTCTTTGCTTCATTGGCCGCCACGGCTGCGGCGCGGGCTGCGGCCGTTTCCTCATACAGCCTGGCATTGGTGATGGCAATGGAAGCCAGCCGCGTCAGGCTCTCCAACACGCGCAAATCGGCAGCATCAAACGGCGCCTCCGAAGCTGGCCGCCAGATTGACATGACGCCAATCACCAAACGCTGCGATAACAGCGGAGCCACCATTAGCTTTTCGGCCCTTTGAGCGGCCGAAACATTGGGCAGCGTCACTCGCCGGGAATCGGCCGAAGTGTCGGACACAATCTCAGCCTCGCCGGTCTGGGCCACGTAGCCAATGATGCCCTGCCCCACGCGCGGCTCAAACGCCTTAACCTCGGCTGGAATCTCACCAGCACAGGCAATAAGACTTAGCGTCTCATTGTCTGCCTGCACCAGATAAAGGGCACAGTTATTGGCATCTAACAGCTCGCGGGCATGTCGCGTGATGCGCCCTAGAAGCTCACCTAAATCCAGGGTGGCTAAAATGTCGTTGCCAATCTCGGCCAGCGAAGCCATCTCTGTAGCCTGCCGCCGCATTTCGCGGTAAAGACGCACGTTTTCGGCCAAAATTTCGTTCTTCTGGCGCAAAAAGTGATTGACCAGGCCAAAAGCGGCCGTTAACGGGCCGATGATGTTCATGGCAAAAAATACAGAACGAACGCGAGGAGAAATCACTACCTGCTGGCTAACGATTGGTTCAAGCAGCACGCTCAGCAGCACCAGTGCCAAAAAGGCAATAAACCAGCCTGTTGCCTGGCGGCGGCTCGCCACCAGCATCGCCCCCAGCGGCGCAATTAGAGACCACAAGATAGTAGCACTGCCTTGTATTATCCCGCCCAACATAAGCATCATCAAAAAGGGCAGCAGCAAGCTGGCTGTTAGCTGAACAAAGCGAAAGGGATGGAAGCGGCGCGTATAGGCAAATGACAGTAAGTTCAGCAACGAGACAACCCCGTAGCCAAAAGGCGGCCACAGCGCCAGCGGACTGTCATAGAACAGATAGACAAAAATCCCCCAAATAACTCCTGCCAGGCTCATTGTCAGGCCGAAAAGAATGACTATGGTGCGGTGCAGCCGCATCTCATCGCTCTCTCCCGGAACGGAACCAATTTGTAACAGCTTTTTGCGGAAATGTGGCCTAAGCCACCGCCACAGCTGCGAAAGATTCATCAGACGCTCTTTAAGTACTGGTGCACCAGCCGCACGGCAATGGCTCCTTCACCAACGGCCGAAGCCACCCGCCGCGTTGCTCCTTGACGAATATCCCCCACGGCAAAAATTCCAGGAACGCTAGTTTCTAAGTAGTAGGGATCACGCTTTAGCTTCCAACTGTTTGGCCAACGGCCGTCTTTCTGCAAATCCTGACCTGTGGGTATAAACCCGGTATTGTTGCACTCCACCACGCCAGCCACCACATCGGAGTGGGGCACCGCCCCAATAAACAGGAACAGTCCTTTGGCTGGCAAGGTTTCCACTTCGCCACTATCTGTATGACGAATGGTTATGGATTCCAGCCGCTGTTCACCACCCACCCCAATTACTTCTGTGTGCAGCTTGACGTCAATATTGTCGGTGCCGTTAATCTGGTCCACGAGGTAGTGAGACATTCCTTTTTCCAGGGAACTGCTTCTCACCAGCATGGTAACGCGTTCGGCGTAGCGCGAGAAAAACATAGCTCCCTGCCCGGCAGAGTTTGCCCCGCCTACCACAAAAACATGCTCTCCTTTGAAGTGCGCCGCCTCCGTCATTGCGGCACCGTAATAAATCCCGGCCCCGGTAAGGCGCTCAGTTTCTGGCAGATTAAGCTTGCGCACCGTTACGCCGGTGGCCAAAATCAGGGCATGGCAGTTCAGCTCACTGCCATCGCTCAGGCAAACGATGCGGTATGGGTCTTCCACGCGCACGCCCACGACCTCCTGAGCGGTGAGAATTTCTGCCCCAAAGCGGGATGCTTGCGCCGTGGCCCGGCTGGCCAGATCTGCCCCGCTCAGCCCATTGGGAAAGCCCAGGTAATTTTCTATGCGGGAGCTGGTGCCTGCCTGTCCCCCCGTTGCTTCTTTTTCAATCAGCGCCGTACGCAGCCCTTCAGATGCTCCGTAAACGGCCGCACCCAATCCGCCCGGCCCGGCCCCAATGATAATCAGATCGTAAAATGGCTGCGTGGCCTGCGTTTGCAAGCCGACCTTGTTTGCCAGGGTCACGTGATCGGGGTTCACAAGCGAGCTGCCATCCGGAAAGTAGACGACGGGCAGGATGAGCGGGTCTGAACCTGAGCCGGCAACCAAAGCGGCCGCTTCTGAATCTGTTTCAATATCCAACCATTGGTACGGAATTCGGTTACGCGAAAGAAAATCTTTGACGCGGTGTGAGCCTGGCGACCAGAGCGTGCCAGCCACGCGAATGCCATCGTAGGGCACCGGCACGGTGGTCCACCAGTCGCTCAACAAATCATCCAAAATGGGATACAGGCGCTCTTCTGGCGGATGCCACGGCTTCATTAAGTAATGATCCAGCCCAATATCGTTGATACTGGCAATAGCGGCCTGCGTGTCGGCGTAGGCAGTTAGCAGCACCTTGCGCGCCTGCGGATAGTAGTTCATGGCTTCGGCCAAAAACGCTGTGCCCTCCATTTGCGGCATACGCTGGTCTACAAGAAACAGGGCTACCGGATCGTTACGCGCCTTGAGCTGGCGCACGGTTTCCAAGGCTTCTTGCCCTGAAGTTGCCTTTAAAATTCGGTAGTCACGACGGTACTGCTGGCGCAAATCTCGCTCAATTGCGTTTAGCACCTGCGGTTCATCATCAATGGTGAAGAGAACAGGCTTGGACATGCGACATCTCCTAGAACGTAGCGAGGCAAATGGGTAAAACAACCTGCTCCATTTTATACGGCCGTTGTCATTCAGGCACACAGAAGTCACACTTTTCCAAAGAATTGCTACGCGGCTGCAGGCGGCGCTGCGCTCAAGGAAGAAAAGCGGTAATGGGGCAACGGCCGTTTTCTTGCTAAAATAGACACATCATCCTGTAAAAGCGGGAAGCCTTGAAAATGAATAGGCAAAATGCGTCCGCTTTTACTCAGGTAATCGGCCCAATCGCCCTGGTTTTTTTTCTACAAAAATTTTTTGCCGATTACACAACACTGGGCAAGGAGACCCCATGCAGATTAACTCAATCGACCAGCTACAAGAAGCCCTGCACGGCCGCAACTACGTGGCAGACCGGGGCCTGGCTACGGCCGCATTCCTGGCGCTGAAACTGCAAAGACCGCTCTTTTTAGAAGGCGAACCCGGCGTGGGCAAGACGGAAATTGCCAAAGTGATTGCCGAGCTGCTAAACACGGAGCTGATTCGCCTGCAATGCTATGAAGGACTGGACGTGAACCAAGCGGTGTACGAATGGAACTACACGCGGCAAATGCTGCACATTCGCCTGCTGGAATCGCGCGGCGAGAAGGCCACCGAGGCGGAGCTATTTGGCAAGGAATATCTGCTGGAACGACCGTTGCTCCAGGCCATTGAGCGTAGCAAAAATCATCGTCCTGTGCTGCTGATCGACGAAATTGACCGCAGCGACGAAGAATTTGAAGCCTTCTTGCTAGAAATATTGTCCGACTTTCAAATCACCATCCCAGAAATCGGCACCATTAAAGCCGCCCAACCGCCTGTTGTCGTGCTCACCTCCAACCGCACCCGCGAAGTGCACGATGCCCTCAAGCGGCGCTGCCTCTACTACTGGATCGACTATCCCAGTTTCGAAAAGGAATACGAGATTGTTCGGGCCAAACTGCCCCATGCCGCCGACCAATTGGCCGAGCAGGTGACCCACTTTATTCAGGAGCTGCGCCAGCAAGATCTATACAAAATACCCGGCGTAGCCGAAACGCTAGACTGGACCGCCGCCCTTGTTGCCCTGGACGCCCAGGCGCTCAGTGTGGAGCTTGTGCAAGACACAATTGGCGTCATTCTAAAATATCAAGATGACATTGAGAAGGTCAATGGCGAAACGGCCCGGCACATTTTAGACCGAGTAAAGGCTATTGCGTAATTGGGTAATTGGGAAATTGAGTAATTATCAAATTACCTGAGTGCCCAATTACTTAATTACAGGTGACAAACCACCTGTGATCGACCACCATCTCCTGCACAACATTATCTTGTTCGGCCGTTTGCTCCGCGCATTAGGGCTGGACATCAATCCTGGCCGGATGATTGACCTGGTACAGGCGCTGGAGCACGTGAATCTGGCGCACAAGCCAGATTTCTACTTCACGGCACGCAGCCTGCTGGTGCATGATAAAGATGATTTGCCCTTGTTCGACCAGGCATTTGAGCTGTTCTGGCGCGCCCCCAGGGAAAAAACCCTGTTCTCTGAACTGTTCCAGGCAGGACGCGAAGCACTGCGCAACGAACCGCTGGTGACAGCCGGGATATTGCCAGAGCTGGAGCGGGAAAGTGAAGATAGCAGCGACGAAAGCGACGATGAGGACGTGCAGGAAGTCATCGAAATTACACGCACCTACAGCACCCGCGAGGTGCTGCGCCACAAGGATTTTGGCGAACTCACGCAGGAAGAGTTACGGTCTGTGAAGCGGTTTATGGCCCAAATGGTGTGGGAGCTGGGCTTGCGGCGCACCCGACGGCAGCGGCCTGGGCGCGGCCAGCGCATTGACCTACGGCGCAGCCTGCGGCGCAACCTGCGCTACGGCGGTGAGCTAATCGAGTGGCCCACTCGCCAGTTTAAGTATAAGCCGCGTCCGCTTATTGTTATTGCCGACATCAGCGGCTCAATGGAGCGATATACGCGGCTGCTGCTGCACTTTATTTATAGCCTGACAAAAGGATTGGAGCAGCCGGTAGAAGCCTTTGTTTTTAGCACGCACCTCACCCGCATCACCCGGCAGCTGCGCAGCAAAGAGATCGATCGCGCACTGGAAGAAATTTCTCATGAAGTGACGGACTGGTCTGGCGGAACGCGCATTGGGCATTCGCTCAAAACCTTCAATTTTGAATGGGGGCGGCGCGTGTTGGGGCACGGGGCGATTGTGCTGCTGATAAGCGACGGCTGGGACCGGGGCGAACCGGCGCTGCTGCGCACAGAAATCGGCCGTTTACAAAGAAGCTGTCACCGACTAATCTGGCTCAACCCGCTGCTTGGCTCCACGGCGTATGAACCGCTCACGCGCGGAATGCAGGCTTCGTTGCCCCACATAGACGACTTCTTGCCGGTGCATAATCTGGCCAGCCTGGAAGATTTGGCGCTTCATCTGCAAAATTTGACCGGGGAAAAACGGCCGTCTCGCCACAGTCAGCTAAAACTCTCCGGGGCCGCCTTTATCAGGGATTGATAACAGATTAC
>JBHIWP010000116.1:0-14993 GCA_041987425.1 Promineifilaceae bacterium (SeqCode)
CCATGGCTTCATGCCGCAAATCTTTATTATAGATATCGAATTGCTGCAGGCGGCAATGGCTGCCAATCCTTTTCCTGAAGGTGAACCCGAACCCAAATCGCTCCATCTCTTTTTCCTTGATGCGGTGCCTAATGGACTTGATTTGAGCCCTCTGGAAGCGGTGAAGAAGGATAACGAACGCTTTGAGCTTATTGATGATGTTTTTTATTTGCACGCGCCGGACGGGATCGGCCGTTCCAAGCTGGCTGAGCGTATAGGTCGGGGTTGGAACGTTTCTACTACCGCCCGGAACTGGCGCACGGTGAACAAAATTATGCAGATGGCAACGGCCGTTTCATCCTAGGTTCGCGAGGAAAACGCCATGAAAAAACTCGTTGCGGAAAAATCGGTTGAGATCAATGCTCCCAAATCCAAAGTCTGGGAAGTTTTGATTATGCCGACATTCATCAAACAGTGGGACGACGTGCCGGAAGGTTTTGGTGAGGGATCGCTTCAGGCAGGAAGCGTAATGGAATGGGAGGGACATGCAAAGTTGACCGTTGTTGCATTTGAGCCAGAAAAACGCCTCACAATGCAGCTTATCTCCCCAAAATGGGCGGAGCCGGCACCACAAGATATTGCCTATACCTTCACATTAGGTGAAGAAAACGGCAAGACAGCCCTCACTATTACTGTTGGTGACTTTTCATCGCTGCCTGATGGTGAAAATTACTTTGACGCCTCTGTGGAGTTTGTAGATATTGCGACACAGAAAATAAAAGAGCTAGCGGAGAGTGAGAATTAAAAAGGAGAATAAAATGACTAAAATTAACCCTTACTTAACCTTTAATGGAAATTGTGAAGACGCTTTTAACTTCTACGCCTCAGTCTTTGATGCCGGATCACCAACTTTCGATCGCTTTGCAGACACCCCCAACGTGGAACACGTAGCTGGTAGTGAAAAGAACCAGATCATGCATGCTTCGCTGCCCCTTGGCCAGGACAACGTGCTTATGGGCAGCGATATTCCTCAATCGATGGGACAAGCCGTTATTGGTACCAACTTCAGCCTTTCTCTCCAGCCGGAGAGTGAAGAAGAAGCTGCCAGGCTGTTCAACGCACTTTCGGCCGAGGGCGAGGTAACGATGCCTTTGGAAAAAACATTCTGGAACGCAACCTTTGGCATGCTTACCGATAAGTTTGGCATTCAGTGGATGGTAAACTACGATCACGGCCAGGGCGGCTAGCCTTTGCTCATTAGCAGAAAAGGTGGGCCAGCGACTTGCGCCAAAAATTGTTACCAGAATAAACGAAGGGTACACTTCCGTTACGTACAGCTAAAGAAGCAATAACGAAAAAGGTAATGGAAGATAGTAAGAAAGTTTTCAACTTTGAGATCAGAGTGCCAGATTCAGCGTATATTGAATCGGTCTGGCGCACACAGAGCCAGGACGCTGGTGCTTTTATTTCTACGGCCGAAACCCATTGGGAAATGGTCGTTACCCGCTACAAGGGCGAACTTACCATCACCATGCGCGGGCCAGAAACAGAAGCCAAACCGGCCCCTTTTCCAAAGGACGCTGAATTTTTCGGCATCGTATTCAAGCATGGCACCTTCATGCCCCACTTGCCCGTAAGCAAGTTGGTAAATGAACATGTGAACTTACCCCAGGCAGCCAATAATGCTTTCTGGCTGCACAGTGCTGCCTGGGAACTGCCCACCTTTGAGAATGCGGATGGTTTTATAAACCGACTGGTACGTGAAGAAATGCTGGTTTTTGATCCGGTGGTGGAAGCTGTGTTGAAGAATCGGCCGTTGGACATGTCATTACGCACCGTGCAGCGCCGTTTTCTACGGGCTACCGGCTTAACACGCGGCACATTTGAGCAAATAGAACGGGCTCAACAAGCAGCCACGCTCTTGCAAAAAGGAACATCTATTGCCGAGGCCATTTTCCAGGCGGGCTATGCCGACCAGCCCCACCTCACCCGCTCTCTCAAACGCTATGTGGGGCACACACCCGGACAAATCTTGCAGTCAGAAGATAATGTGTGAGTGTCGTTTTTGTTCAAGACAATCCTCTTGTAATTGAGTACGATAGTTCTATCAGCAACACCCAATTGACAAATAAAGGAGAACTATCGTGAGAAAAATTATCGCTTCAACTTACAGCACGCTAAACGGCGTGATTGAAAACCCTCAAAATTGGTCCTTTGATTATTTTGATGAAGAGGCTGCCAGATTCGCCACTGACCAACTCTTTGCCGCCGATGCGCTGCTGCTGGGACGTGGCACCTATGAAAGCTTTGCCGAAGCCTGGCCCTCGCGCTCAGATGCGTTTGCCGACCGCATTAACAGCATGGACAAATATGTCGTCTCTACAACCCTGGAAGAACCGCTAGCGTGGGGTCCGGCTACAGTGATTAGTGAAAATGTAGCCGATGAAGTAGCAAAACTAAAGCAGCAGCCCGGTGAGGACATTTTGATTTACGGCACGGGGCAATTGGCACATACGTTGCTACAACACGGCCTGTTAGACGAGCATCGACTTTGGATCGTACCGGCCATTTGGGACAGTGGCAGGCGCATTTTTGAAGGAATGGATTCCTTAAAGATGGAACTTGTGACGTCTAAAATGCTGCCCTCTGGAACCGTAATTTTGACGCACCGGCCAGCACAGAAGTGAGAAACGACCGATTACCCAACTAAAACAAAAACATGACAATTTTAAAGGAACATTAGCTGTGAGAAATTTAAAACTACAAGTACAAATGACCGTTGATGGCTACGTTGCCGGAGCCGGTGGCCAAATGGACTGGATGACTTTCAACTGGGATGATGAACTGAAGGAATATGTTACAAATTTAACTGAACCCGTAGACTGCATTGTTCTTGGCCGAAATCTGGCGCAAGGATTTATTCCCCACTGGGCTTCTGTGGCAGCAGATCCAGAGAATGAGGATCAATCAGCCGGGGTAAAATTCACGGAGACGCCTAAAGTTGTTTTTAGCGAAACGCTTGACGCATCAGAATGGGACAACACTACTTTAGCTACAGGGGATCTCGTAGAAGAAATCAACCATCTAAAGAACCAGGAAGGTCAGGACATTATTGCCTATGGCGGGGCGACCTTTGTCTCGAACCTTGTTAAGCATGGCCTGATCGATGAGTTTCACCTATTTGTCAATCCAGCGGTAATTGGCGATGGTATGTCCATTTTTCGGGAGCTTGACGGCAAACAAAATTTAAAGTTGGTGAAGGCCGTCCCCTTTGAGTGCGGGATTGTTCTTCTCCATTATGAACCGAAACGCGATTAAGTACATTGTTTTCTGTTAGCTTGTGGCTAAAAGGAAGGTAAAGATGGCAATCCCTGCTCTGTTAAAAGAATTGACCGGACGCTGGCAAGGCAGTAACAGCCTTTGGCTGCGCCCAGATGACCCTGTAAGAAAGTCGGAGGCAACGGCCGTTTGCAAAACAGTGGCCCAAGGAAAATTCTTTGAACTGCACTACACGTGGGCCGACGACGGGAAGCCGCAGGACGGTGTGCTGCTGCTAAGCCAGAGCGAGGATCAGCTAAACGCCGCCTGGATCGATTCCTGGCACATGGACGACAAAATAATGAACCTCACCGGAGCCGCAGCGTAAGGAAATGTTTCGGTATTGGGCAGCTATTCTGCACCCACCGGGCCGGACTGGGGCTGGCGCATCGCTCTTCAATCAGATGCTGGCAACCAGTTCCGGCTCTTGATGTACAACATCATGCCGGTTGATAAGGAGATGCTGGCCGTCGAGGCCATTTTTACCCCCGACGGCTCTACGCATAAAGGCTAATTTAAAGGAGCCGGGGTTGTGGAAAAATCAGGCGAGGGCGGGAAACCTCCCTGATATCTGTCATATGGACCTGTGGGCTTTACGAGGTACGTATCGCCACTTCTCGTGATACGTACCAGTCCCAAACGCTGAGCTTCCTTCACAAAGCTTAAAAACTTTCCATAGTGGGTGCCGTCGGCTCTTTTATAGTCTTTAAAGTTAAAGCGACCCAAAATTGCATCCATTTTGTTTTTAATATTGGTCAGCAATAGCGGTTTGCCCCCGGCCTCCAGCTCTTTAATAGCCTGAAGCAGCGTTTCAAAAATGGGGTCTGGCAGTGAACTTGCTTGTGGGGAATCGTTGTCTAACTGGGCCAACATTTCGCGGTATGAAACAAACAAGTCTACGGCCTTTTTCAGCAGTATAGAAGTGCAGTCCTGCACCGCCAGAACAATTACTTTTTTACCCATGCTGCGCAGATGATGGACCAACGGCAGATAATCCTTATCGCCCGTCAGCAGGCCGAAAGTTGTGATATTGGGACGATTATATAAAACGGCCGTTGCCTCCACGGCAATTTGCATATCTACTGCGTTCTTGACGACCGTATTGCCATTGTGATAGGTGGTATGGGTGGTGACAAACACCGGATCAAAATCGTTTGTCTGAAGAGGCATTAGAAAAGTTTTATGGGTCGTCCAATCCGCATAAGCACGTGCCAGCACCACGCGCCCAAATTGCGAATACCAGGCCATAATTTTCTTGAAGTTAGGTTTGGAATGACCTTGCCTGCACAGCGAGATATAAATGTTCTCAAAGTCGAAGAACAGAGCAATATCCTCTACATTGGTTTGATGCATGACGAATTTCTCCTTACAAATTGACAGGCAGATGGTATGGAGTGGGGGAAGATTGGGCCTGTTGAGAGATAAAGTGATAGCTACCTCTACTGTAAAACATTGTCAACCTGATCCCCTGATAGTTTGCCCACAATTGGCTGAGGATTTTCTGATGCGACTGTCAAAATTCAAATTATAAAGATGAAAACGACATGTAAAACGAAACTACGCTAAGAACGCAATTGATAAACTTGCTAACCGTCCGTCAGGCACACATGGATTTCGACGACGCTGTCGCCGATTTCCCCGAGAAACATATCAATACCAGACCCGCCAACTGCGACTATACCTTTTGGCATCTGCTAGAACACATGCGTATTTGCCAGAAGGATATCCTTGATTACATTCAGGCAGCCGATTATAGATGGCCTACCTTTCCCGATGATCTGTGGCCAGACAAGTCAGCCCAAACCGATCTTGCTGGCTGGCAGCAGACAATCGCCCATTTTCGCGCAGACCGCCAAGAGCTGGTAGAAATTGTGAACAATTCGCAATTTGATCTTTTTGCACCGCTGCCAAATAGCGGTGAGCATCGGCACAACATTCTGCGTGAAATTAACATCATCGCCAGCCACAATGCGTATCACACGGGTGAGTTTGCCATCTTGCGGCAGCTTATGGGTTTATGGCCTGCAGCAGACACGGCTTAATAACTCATCAGCTTAGATTTCAAAAGTCTTATTTCTCTCTGGTGATAAACGCATTGCTAAGGAGACTTTTGAAATCTTCTCCACGTTTACTTCAAAACTAAGGGGATAAAAAGCGTGAACGCTTCGTCACCGGCCGGTGGGTCACTGGGCTCCACTACTTCGATTGTGGTTGTGAACTGATCGCTGCCTGCACTGTTTGTGGCAGTAAGCGTAACCATGTACCTGCCCACCTGATTGTAGCTATGCGTCGGATTCATTTGTGTGCTACTTTGTCCATCTCCAAAGTCCCACAGGTAGCTTAAATTACCGCCGGTAGAACTGTTGGTAAAAACGGCCGTTTCCCCCACCTCAACAGGTCCATTGTGCGTAAAGCTAGCCATAGGCGGCGTGCCTACCCCACTCGTAATCAGTTCGAAAGCACCCACATCACAACGTCCTGCCTGAGGACGGCTGGTGCCGCGCTGGTCGGTAGCCGGGCAGGCGGGAGTGCTGCCTACGGCCGCAGGGTTGCCCGCATTGTACGCCGGGCTGCTCTGTGCGAGGGCGTGGGTAGGCGCAAAACCACCGTTGTTTTGCAGCGGGCCAAGCAGCGGATCGCTTCCATTTTGGTCGCCCGTAGCGGCAAAGGCGCAGGTGGCATCGCCCGCCAGATTGTAGCCGCTGGACTGAATGTTGCTGCCGGAACAATCTTCATTGTTCTGGGCCAGGATGGTGTTAGAGAGGGTCGTTACCCCGGCAGCGTTGCGCAGGCCGCCCCCCTGGTCATCAGCGCCGTTGTTGTAAATGGTGCTGCTGTTAATGGAGAGCAGATTATTGTTGAGGATGCCGCCGCCATCGCCGTTGGAAACGGCCGTCTCGTTGCCGCTGATGGTGCTGTTGCTGATATTCATCACAAACGTGTTGTAGACTCCCGCACCACCACGAATGATGCCATTGCCGCTGCTGCCGTTGTCCGTTACGGTACTGTTTTGCAGCGTCAGGCCGGTGCTGCTGCCGCTGGCCAGCCCGCCGCCCAGGTCAGCCACGTTGCCGCTGATCACGCTGTCTGTAATCGTCATCTGGCTCAGGTTCTGGATACCGCCGCCGACAAAGTTAGCCGTGTTGTTTTGTACGGTCACCCGCGTTAGCGTGACATTGCCATTGCTGTTTTCCAGGCCACCACCAACGCCGTCGAAAATAGCTGTGGCGGTGTTGTTGCTGATGGTGACGTCTGTGAGCGTAACGGTGCCTCCATTGTTTTCCAGCCCACCGCCGTACTCAGCGCTGTTTTGGCTAATCATGCTCTCGCTGGCGACCAGCGTACCCATGTTGTAAATGCCGCCGCCTTCGCCAAAGTTTGGGTTAGAAACGGCCGTATTGTCACGCACCGTCACGTTATCCAACGTCAGATTTCCTCGGTTAAAAATACCGCCGCCGTCGTCAGCCGCTCCATTCTGCACTGTCAGGCCAGTCAGGGTAACATTGACACCCGTAGTGACTGAAATCACCCGACCGCTGCTACCACCATCCAGGACCGTGCCACTTTCGCCTTGTAGCGTCACCGATTTGAGGATGACGATATTTTCGCTGAACGTTTCCCCGGCTAATTGAAGGGTGTCGCCAGCAGCCGCGGCGGAAACGGCCGTTTCCACCGAACTGAAATCACAGCCGCTAGCACACACCGTCAGCGTCGCTGCCCGCGCCTGCCGTGCCCATACACCAGCAGCTAAGAGCAGAAAAATCATTGCGAGCAAACGTTTGGTCATAGCCACACCCCGGTATCTATTAACGCCTTCACCGTAATGCCAATGCCAGCAATGGTGATAAACAGGGCGCTGGCGGCGGGCAGTAAGCGCAGCAAGCCTGCCTGCTGCGAGGGCAGGCGGGCAAACAGCTTGCTGGCGTAGACCATCGCCAGGCCAATGCCGGTAAGCACGCTGGCCAGGCCTATGCTAAAGGCCACAATTAACACCAGACCAAACCCCACCTTTTGCAGGGCCACGGCGCTCAGCAGCAAGATAAGTGCAGAAGGACAAGGCAACAATCCGCCGGAGACACCCAGCGCCAACAGGTTGCGCCAGCCCATTTCTGGCTTTGGCGTGTGCGTATGCCCAATGCCAAAATGAGTGTGGTACCCTTCATCGTGCGCAACCGTGGGCTTATTACGGTGCAGCCAGCTGCTGAGATGCCCCCGAAACAGCGAAAAGCCAATGAGAACTACCAGCAGGCCAGACAAGACGCCCAACCACGGGTAAAGTTTCTCTGGCAGGATGTAGCGCGAGGCAAACAGCACCAGCAGACCAAAGGCAAAGACGCCAGCGGTGTGGGTAACGGTGGTTGTCAGACCCAAAAAGAGAGCGTGCTTAGGCGTACCGCGCGAGCCAACCAGGTAAGCGCCAACAATCGTCTTGCCGTGGCCTGGCGTCAGGGCATGTGCCGCCCCCAGGCCAAAGGCCAGCGCCAGGGCAATGGCAATCGCTCCTGGCTGGTCCAGGGCAGTGGTGAGCAAATTGGCGAATTCATCCTGGCTATAGCGGCTGGCGTCATTGGCAACGGCCGTTACCCCTACCCCACTTTCTACCGCCTGCACCTCTGCTTCCATCGCCACGCCCACGGGCGCAAAGCGGACCTGCGCCTGGCTTATGGCTAATGGGGATTGCAGCAAATCATCCGGATAGCTGCGCAGCTGGTTGCTTACGTCCTGAGAAGGAACGCTGCTGTTGAGGATATTTAGCCCGTCAACGGCCGTAACGATCGTTTCTTGCCAGCCCAGTCGTTCACTATAGTTGTTGTCTGTATAGTCAAGCTGCCAGATTTGATCGGTCTGGGGAAGAACGGCCGTGGCCGTCAGCTCCAGGCGCATGGTGGGCAAATCGCCTTGCCCCGGTGGAAAATCAATCGTCCACGATTGAGGGGTGACGGGCACAACCTGATCATTGATCGTTAATGACAAATTTTGGGCCAGCAGGGCCGCCTGTTGGCTGGCATAGGCATCTTGTTCGGCCGTATCTACCGCACCATCCCCATTCCTGTCAATCTGCTGCCGCTCCTGAAAGGTGGGAATCTCCGCCATGTCAATGATGTAGAGTAGTTCCACCGCCTCTGGCTCCAGGTGCAGGTGCGCGTAGCGGCTGATGGTGAAGTTCCCCAGCGGATGTGCCCAGGCAGCGGGCACCATAACGAAGAGAATAAACAGTGCGGTAAAAATTGAAATGGTTCGTTTACGGTTAATGCTCATGATGAACTCCGTCAATACAACAAAATAGTCTACGGTTTAAGGTAAGCTCTCAAGCGTCTCCTGGGCGATCTTTGCCTGGAGAAAATCGAAGTTTGGGTTGAGTTCCAGCGCGTGGCTGAGATGTTGCTTTGCTTGCTCATCGCTGCCTTGTGCCGCGGCGATCATCCCGGCGTGGTAGTAAAACAGCGCTTCTTGCGTGCCGAGCTGCAAGGCCTGGTCAATGGCTACGGCCGCATCGTCAATACGGCCGTTCTTAAACAGCGTCCAGGCCAGTACATCGTAGCCATACACGTCCGGGCGGCTGGCTAGCTCGGCTTCTGCCGCGGCCAGCGCACCATCCAGGTTACTGTCGTGATTGGCGTAAAACAGGGCCAGTTGACGGCCAACCAGCGCCTGCTCGGTCGTCTCCAGGCTGGCGATGAATTCCACCGTGTCGTACTGCTGCTGTGCAGCCGTTTCGTTCCCGGCCAGCGCATAAAAATCGCCCAAGGTCGCTATAAATTCAGGCTGTGGCAGGCGCTCAACCAGCTGCTCATACAAAGCCGCCGCCTGCACAAAATTGCCCTGAGCGGCCGCTACTTTGCCCTCGCCAACAAGCACCAGATAGTAATCGGGCCAGCTCTGTTTGGCGGCAGCGTACTGGTCCTGCGCAGCCTCTACATCGCCGCTGTTAAAATGCAGCTCACCCAGTTGAAACTGATACCAGGCCAGCCGTTCACCCGTCAAGCCACCCTCTTTTGCGCTGTCTACCGCCTGCTGCATCCAATCAATAGCGGCTGAAACATCACCTTGAATCCAAGCCAACCGGGCAGCGCGACTGTAAACGGCTGCTCCCGGTGCCTGGTCCAACAGCGTTTTGTAAGCTGCTTCAGCCTCATCATAAAGCCCCAGCTCCAGGCTGGCGTCGCCGATGGTGGCCAGGGCCTGCAGCGCGCCAGGATCAAAGGCATAGACGCGCTGGGCCGTTTGCAGGGCTCCGGCAAAGTCATGCTGGGCAATCTGCGTCACGCCCAAGTAAGAGAGCGTTAGTTCGTAATTGGGGTTGATGGTGAGGGCCTGTTCCAGGACTTCTTGCGCCCTGCTATAGGCAGCGGCATCGCCCGTTTCGCGCCCTTTTTGCAAATATGCCTGTCCCAGATAAGTCAGGCTGATATAGTCGCGGTCGTCGCGCCGTGCTTTTTGCTGCCAGAAAGCGATTTGCTCGTCGGTGCTTTTCATGGTGCTGCTGGCGGGCACACTTTCTACGGGAATTGTGATCTGTTCTGGGTCGGCTTTGGCAGTGAATGGATTGCGATTGAAAAGATAAGAGCTAAGAATAAGTACGGCCGCTGCCAGCGCCAGAATGATTGTTTTGCGGGTGGTCATCATAAGCCCCTCTAGACGGTAGCCGCAGTTTCTTACTACGCTTTTTACGCGGTAAGAAACCGCGGCTACGAAAACTGGTTAAATTAGTTGGCCGGAGCCAGATAAGGGAAGGTTGTCAGGAACGGAACGTCGTTGGCATCTACACAGTCGCTGGTGAGGACGGGGGAGCCATTGGCACCCAGACCGCCGGTCACTACGAACAGTTCGAAGTCGATGACGTCTTCCGCCAGTTGACGGCCGTTCAGCGGCCCGGTGGTGAAGCCAGCGTCAGAGGTCGTGTCCAGCGTCAGCACATCGGGCAGCAGCAGGCTGGCAATGAATTCAGCCTCGTCGGCAGTGTAGCCAGAGCCGTCCAAACCGCTCAGGAAGAGCAGGCTGGCCTCAAATTCATCAGACCATTCCGCGATATCATTGGCCGGGGTAGTAGCGTTGTAAGCATCTTTGCTGCCGGAGGGGATGAGCACGGTGTTCAAAGCCGGTTTGCCCATGCGGTCGATGGTGCCGGTACGGTCGGCGGTGCGCGCCCAAATGTTGACGGTGTCGGAATCGGCCGTCAGGTTGCTGCTGGGCACTTCCAGAACGATGGCTGTGACGTTTGCCCCAGCAAAGAAGTCATTCTCGTTGCCGTCACAGAAGGTGCGACTGCCGCCTGCACCCAACACCTGATCCCTAAAAGCTACCAGGTCAAAGAAGAAAGGATCGTCGCGAAGGCCAACAAACAGAGAGCCACCGCCCCAAACTGAGATGTTTGCTTCGCTGGTGCCGCGAGCAATGCGAGGGGTCAAAGCGCCCACGTCGAACAGAGTGATGTTCTGAATGCCGTTGCCGTCTGGCTGGCCAGCCTGTACGCGGTAAACCACATCTTCTACGTAGTCACCATCGTTGTCGATGAGGAACTCATAAGGGCTGTTTGGCCGCAAGGCGGTGCCGTTCAGCACGCCAGCCAGCGGGTTCACGGTCATAACCATGACCGTATTGTCGCCGTTGGTAAAGGCATAGACGTCGTTGATATCGGTACGGCCGTCTTCCTGGATCAGGGGAGCGTCCAAATGGTCTGCTGCGCCAATGGTCGTAGCCGAAAGGCCAACAATCATGGCAGCGGCCACGAGTAATAAAACTGCAATATTGCGGATCTTTTTCATTTCGTTTTACTCCTTAAATTTGGGACTAGCGAATTACAAGAACAAACAATAAGCGGGCAAGGTCTAACGCATACACAACCTCCTCAAATGTGGGCTTGGTGCTGAATACGCACCTTTAGTACTTTTGCATTCATCGTCCAGAAGGATGCTTGGGCGATTCACGGGGGATTACGCAATGGCGCTGGCTTTGCATTCATTTTGCTAAAAATCGGGATGTTGCCAGAGGTAGGCGCAAAAAAAGCCCCTCAAATGAGGAGCTTTCTTTAGCATTGATTTTGCGGCGAAAATTTAGGAGGAGGCTTCTCCCAGCAGGATTACCTGCGTGGGCTGTTCACTGCCGCCAGCCGGTTCAAGCGAAACGCCAACGGCATCGAAGGAAGCGGCCAATGCGCCATCAATTTGGTGAACGATACGGCCGTTTTCATCCACATTAAATATCCCGGCGCTGATCGGCTGATTATCGTGAATGATCCACAGCTGATACACCTGTTCGGCGCTGAGGTGCGGCAGATTTTCCGCCACAAAGGTGGCCATGCTGGCTGCATCGGCCGCAATCGTCAGGGTGGCGTGCGCCTGCGGGTGCTCACCAGTAATATCGCCAATAGCAATGGTGCGGGTTCCGGGCGCTTGATACGCAGCCAAGATATCGTTTCGGGCTTCCAGCTCCTGTTGCAGCGTCTGATTGCGCACGCGAAGCTGGTCGTTATCGACCCGCATCGTTTCCAGTTCCTCTTGTAGCTGGGTGGCACTGCCTGTGAGATCAGCCACTTGCGCTTGCAAATCGGTTATTTGCTGGTTCAGCGAAATGGCCCAGATGAACAAGACAATGGTGGCCAATGCGGCCGTTCCGGCCAGCGCTGGGAGGGTAAAGCTGCGTCGCAAGCTTTCCCACCAGGAAAATTGCGGTTGGGACGGCCGTTTATCCACGCGCTGCGGGACTGCAACCGGGGCCACCTGGTGCGCCTGGGCTCGACTGTCGGCCTGCACGCGGGCCATTAAATTCGCCTTCACGCTGGGCGAAGGCATAACTGGCTCAGCAGACATTGGCAGCAGTTCGGCCGTTTCTTGCAGTGCCTGTAATCGCACCTCAGCCTCCGGATTAGCGGCAATATAGGCTTCCACTTCTGCCTTTTCCTCATTGGTTAACGCATCGAGGGCGTAAAATGGAAATAACTCTTCTATCTGTTCATTCATAACTTACACCTGCAGCTTGCAATACGGAGCGCAACTTCTGTAAACCTAGTCGCGCCCGCGTGTGGATCGTACCGAGCGGCGTATCAATCGCCTGAGCAATTTCCTGTCGCGTTAGCCCTTTAAAATAGGCCAGTTCAATCACTTCATACTGTTCAGGCGAGAGGACGGATAGCGCAGTGCGCACCCGTTCCTGCTCTAAGTGCAAATCAGCCGACTCCACCACATTGGTATCTTCATCTGGTTCACGCAGCATTATCTCTTCTTCTGCTTCGCTGCGTGCCGCCTGCGGCCGTATTTTTTGCCGCCGAGTATAATCAATAGCCAAACGACGCCCAATGCTGTACATCCAGGTGCTGAATTTGCCCCGCCCCGCGTCAAAACCATTGGCCCTATCCCAGACGCGCCAAAAGGTCTCCTGTACAATTTCTTCTGCGACCGCTCGCTCATTAACGATGCGCAAAACCACCCCCATCAGGGAAGCTGCATATTTATCGTAGAGCGTTTCCAGGGCGGTGCTGTCGCCAGCGACCACCTTTGCCATCAGCTGCTCATCTCCAACATTCATAATCTATCTTGACCCAACCAGCGGCGACTCGGGCAATTGTGCATGGGTCACTTTTCCTTATTGTGTATGTATTACGCACGAAAGCCCCATTTGAATCTCTTTTTCACGACAACGATTGGTTTATTGAACTCAATGAATGCAAAACGGCCGCTGCTGCGTACCCTTACTGAACAGTTATCCTCACAACAGGAGTATGCAATGGTACTAAACTTATCCAAAACTCACAATAATGACCCTACTTTGGCAAGTAAGGCAGCGCCTATGCCCGCTGGCCCAATTGTGTACAGAAAAGACGGCAGCATCGACTGGGGCAACATGTGGGACTCTTTTTGCGTGCTGGCCCAAGAAGGCGGACCACCTCATCGCGGCGAGATGCTCCAGGCGCCCATAGACCCACACACCACCAGTGAAGGCTATCTTTTTGCAGTCAACGAAATTGCACGCGGCGTATGGGAAGTGGCGGCGTTAACGACCGTTCCTTCCACACCGGGCTGGCTGCAAATCCAGTGCGGTTCCGAAGGCCAGGCGCGCTGGCTGGCAGAGGCCATCGTGGAAGAAAATGTGCAGGCGCGTTATGAGGGGCAACTGCTGTTTGTGCCGGTAGGCGATCAGTTTCAGCTGGAGAAAGAGATCAAGAATGTGATTACGGCCGTTGCCAAAACCACCCACTACTGGCAGGAACACCTGGCCCCAGAAGTTAAGCAGGTGCTGGCGTTGCAGGACAAAATTGTGACGGCCTGGCGCAAGTTGAGGCGTGTAATTGGGTAACTGAGTAATTGAGTAATTTCAATTGCTTAACCAATTACCCAATTACTCATATCTTTTAAGAGGCCTTTTTCTCTTTAACCGCCAGAGCAATATGCAGTTCGTCCAGCTGGCGCTGCACCACGGGTGAAGGAGCGCTAGCCATCAGGTCGGCAGCCTGGGCAGTCTTGGGGAAGGCCATTACCTCACGAATGTTGGGTTCGCCCGCCATGAGGGCCACCAGACGATCGATGCCGGGGGCAATGCCGCCATGTGGTGGTGCGCCATATTCAAACGCTTCCAGCATATGCCCAAACTGATCCTCGGCCTCTTCCCAGGAGAAACCAATCAATTCCATGATTTTGCGCTGGAGCGGCCGTTCGTGAATACGAATGCTGCCTCCGGCAACCTCAAACCCATTGCACACCAAATCATATTGCTCGCTCAGCACCTTACCTGGCTCGCTGTCTAGCAGCGGAATGTGCTCTCGCTTGGGGGCGGTAAACATGTGGTGGCTGGGCGCGTAGTGTCCATCTTCCATTCCTTCTTCAAACAGTGGAAAATCAACCACCCAGGCAAAGGCCAGCGTATTGGTGTCAGTCAGGTCCAGCCGGTTGCCCATTTCCGTGCGCATGGTGTGCAGCACCTCATGTACCACTGCCTTGGTGTCGCTGGAAATTAAAATCAGGTCGCCAGCGCCCGCACCTAGCCGTTCCGTAATGGCAATGAGCTGCTCCACCGTAAAGAATTTGGCAATAGGTCCGCGTACCTCTTCGGTCTCAGGATGAATTGCCAGCCAGGCAAGCCCCTTCGCCCCGGCATCTCTGGCAATGTCCTCCAGCTCAGAAAGCTGCTTGCGGCTGTAGTCACCACAGCCCGGCACGCAGATCGCCTTAACCGGATTGCCCGCTGCCACATTCTCGGCAAAAACGCGGAAGGCACTGTCCGCCACAATATCTCCAATGCTTACCAGCTCCAGACCAAAACGCAGGTCTGGGCGGTCGGTGCCGTACCGGTCTACCACGTCGGCATAGCTCAGGCGGGGGAACTGCTCATAGGCCAATGGCACTAAGCTGGCATGCTTCACCATGCCCACCATTAACTCTTCAATCAAATTTAAAATATCATCCCGCTCAGCAAAGCTCATTTCCAAATCAAGTTGCGTGAACTCAGGCTGACGGTCGGCGCGCAAATCTTCGTCGCGAAAACAGCGCGCAATCTGGAAATAACGCTCGTAGCCAGCAACCATGAGCAGCTGCTTGAGCTGCTGGGGGCTTTGGGGCAGCGCGTAGAATTGACCCGGATGCACCCGGCTGGGCACCAGATAGTCGCGGGCACCTTCCGGTGTACTTTTGAACAAAATAGGGGTCTCTACTTCCAAAAAGCCGCGCCGGTCTAAAAAGTCACGAATAAACTTGATGGCCTTG
>JBHIWP010000117.1:0-14858 GCA_041987425.1 Promineifilaceae bacterium (SeqCode)
CAATCTTTGCTGTAGTAGTTGATGTTGCCAGCCGGTTCCTCAAAGGGCGTGGTCTGGCAAAAGGCGCGGCCCAGGCTGTCGTAATCGCTGTCTGTCACGAGCACGTCAATGTCACTGCTCATACCCCACCTGCGCTGCTGCAAGGGCATCCCCAGCGCATCGTAGAAGGTGCGCGTGGTTGTTTCCAGGTCAGGCGGATTTTGGGGATGGGCGGCGGGCAGGCTTACCTGGTCGATATAGAGCGGCGTCTGGTTGTCGTAGTAATGGATTTGCTGCTGAAGGATGTTGGTGTCGCCGGTGTTGGGGTTGGTTGTCCAAACGGCCGTTAAGCGACCAAAGGAATCCCGACTGTAGGCGGCGCTCGTGCCGTCTGCATTGGCAAGGTGCGAGGCGGCCCAGGGCACATCTGCATCGCCATAGGTCAAATCGGTGAAGCCCAGGACGCTTTCAATTTTGTCGATGACGGCGGCGTTCTGCCAATACATTCTCTGCCAACGACCTTCAGGATCTACCGTGCGAGACAGCTGCCACCAGGCATTGCCGTTCTCGCCGTAATAGTTGCTGCTCGTCAGCCATTGATTATTACAAACCATATTGCCGCCGCCGGGCAGATACACATCCACGCTAGTAACGAGGCCATTGCTGGGCGCGCTGCCGTCGGTGCAGGCTTTGTTGTCGTAGCGCGTGCGTGTCCAGCTAATAACGTGGTGGAGCTGTCCCCAATCGGGCACGCCTTCCCACAGCACCTGATGGCGCGGCAGGCCAATCAGCCAGTCGGTGCCGCCGTTGCGAGCGGCCGTATTGTGGATGAATGAGGTGTATTGCGTACGCAGGGGATCGCCCAGGCCCGCTAGATTGCTGCCGTAGTCACGCACTTCGGTTACGTTGCCGTAGCTGTCGTAGATGTTTTTGCTGAGACGGCCAATATTGTTATTAAAAAGCCCGGGCGTGCCGTAGTAGGTGCTGTACTGGATAACCTCGTCTTGCTGTGCTGGATAGAAGGGGGAAGCCCCAATGCTCCACTCTGTTTCGGTGCGACCCAGACGACCGATATTGTCGGTGTTGGGCAGGTTAACGGTTTGCAGGCTGATACGGCCGTTTAACGCCTTGCTGTTGCTCGTGTGATGGTAAACCTCAAACTCTGAGTACACCTCGTGATTCACAGCACCATCCAGATAAAATTTCTGCGTGACGTTGCTGAAACCCTGGAAGTTGCTGTCTTTCCCACCAAAATCGCGCGGGCCGTAATGGTTGGTTACTGTGCGCGCTGGCACCTCAGCGGGCAAATTGCTCGTTACCGTCTCCTGGTAAACAGCGTTCAGCCAGCGGTCCGTGTCGGGAATCGATTGAGGATATTGGAACTGCGTAAAACTCTCAAAATCATAGGCTACCGTGGCCCCATTGGCCGTCTGCATTGTGGTCAGGTACGGGGCGCAATAACGATTCTCATTGCCATCTTTGGACCAGTAGCCTGTTTTGTGCCAGAAATAGGCAAATTCAGCCTCTGGTATGTCCTGGCCATTGATTTGTACACGCGCTTCCCCGTTAGCATCCAATTCTGTAATAGAATTTAGAATCAACAGCTTTTCCCAATGGGGGGTGTAATGCCCGGCACACCAGGTTGACTGGTTGCTAATGCCGCCCCCACCACCGGATTCTGTATGCCCATGCCGCTGGGGTGAATGGTCTAGCACATAGGTGCGGACGATGCCGTACAAGCCGCTGCCTGTTTCATAGCTTTGAGCTCTAACCACAATGTTAGCCAGCCGATGTGTCTGCCAGGAAACGGCATCACTGTGCAAATTCCAATCATAGGGCGGAATGCCATAGGTCGCCCCCATAGGTTGGTGATTTAGCTCGATGCGGGCAAACCCATAATCTATCTGGGTCATATAGTTCGCCAGGGCGTGAACCTGATTATCACTCCAGGAAGCATCTACCTCGGAGGGGAAAAATTCCTGATATTGAAAAACCATGCTGTTGTCAAAGCGGTCGGTCACCTCGTCGGCACGCCAGCGCAGCGCGTGTGCCGGGCTGTCCCCTTGCCACGGCCCCATCTGGCTGCCGTTGGCAATACTGCCGCGCAGCTGCTGCTCGGATGAAGGCCAGTAGCCTAAACGGTAGGTGGTGTTGTCTGGCCCTTTGATAACCCAAAAGGCATTGGTGCCGTGAATATTGTGTTCGTCAGAGGTAGGATTGATATCGGTGTGGGCTTCACCATCGGCATTGCCATCGCCAGTATCCGCCGCCATACAGACGGGGGTGTTACCATCACAAAACTCTACGTAAACGGATGGATTGCCAACGACGTAATACTCACCCGGATACCCATTTTGGCTTTCGCCACCGCTGTGGACCAATTCATAACCGGTGCCGTTAAGGCTCAGAGTGAACTCTATTTCGCCCGGTTCGCCCCAGCCATAAGCAGGGTCTGGATTATTGGGATCGTCTACCCATTCGGCGTTGACAGGACAAACAGAATGAGTATCCCATTCGCAAATGGTAACGGCCTGCGAAACTTCGATGTTACCGCCGAGGCTCCAGCCAAAGCCAAAGGGATCGCTCATGCCCTTGCTGGCCAGCCCGTTGCCCGCGCTGCTGCTGTAGTTGAGGGAGAGTGAGGGCTGCAAGCCATTGGGGCCAGGCGGCGAGGCGATGGGATATTGGTAGCCCACGCTGCCGCTGAAGAGGGAAACGGTGGGCGGCGTGAAGGTGGGCACCCAGGAAGCAGGCTCTTCGGCGCTGCCGCCTGTTTCCAGGCCCATTGTGCCTGCCTCCATCATGCCCAAGTTATAGAGGCCGCTGCCCGCGGGCGTGAAGGTAATTTGCTGACTGCTGCGATCGTACTGGAAGGCCAGTTCGGTCGTCTGGCCGTTGCTCTCATCCTGGTAGGACAAACGCATGGAGTCGGCGGTGACGCTGGTGTTGCCAAGCAGGTGGCCAACGTCTAAGGTGACCTGGCGCGGCAGCTGCCGGGCCGTGTGCAGGCGGAACGTGTAAAGGCTGCCGCTGTAGCTGGCATGCAGTGCCCGATGTTCCGCCAAAAGCTGCAGCTCAACCTCCCTATTGCTGCCCATCTGGCGCCGAGTCAGGAATTCACGGCTGCCGCTGCCGTCCTGAAACTGTACGGCCGCACTCGTTTGGACCGGTACAAGCATGTTGCTGGCGATGGCGGAAAGATGGAGCGGTTGTGGATGGGCGGAACGGCCGTTTACCGTCACATCGATCACCATTTCAACCACGCTACCGGCTGGCAGATCCCCAATGGTTTGCTGGGGCGCAGCTAAAGCCGTGCCGCCATCCAGCGTAACGACTACATTCGCGGCCGTTGTATTGCCATTGTTGGCAATGGTAACGGCTACGGGCAAGGTGTCGCCCACTGCGCTGTTCGTGTTCACGTTCTGTGCTGATAGGGTGAGGAGCGGCCGTTCGATAGGCTGAGAAATCAAGCTGCCTGCTTCCGCTTGCTGCGCCCAAAGCGCACCTTGTTGCTGTATAAGTGCAAATAGTAAGATACATAAAAGTATCAAACGAATAAGTTGAGTCCGTCGCTTGTTCACTGCAAAATCTCCTTGTCGATAAATTTGAAATCGTTGCTGCCTGAATTACTAAGCTCAACGACGGTGAAGCCAAAGCGACGACATGACTTTTACAGAACAAAAAAAGAGCGTTGCAGGCAATGGTCTGCAACGCCCTCGGCGGAAACGCGATGTATTTATGCTGAACCGTTTGTACTTACTCCCCAAAACTCACGGGTACGCACATCCCTTCGTGGCATTGACCACCATCCGCATTATATAATTGACCTTCGAAATCAGCGGTGCGTACTCTGCCCGTATGATCGGTAAAAGTTGCTTCAACAGTAATAATGTCGTAATTTTCCAGCCCAGTCGTATCGTTATTAAACGACGCTACATACGTGTCATTTCCATTGGAGTCATCTCCATATGAAATATTACTTACGAGTATGACTGTCTCCTCCCCGGTTTCACTGTTCCTGGCGCCAAAACTAAGCCCTGTTAGCGTATTGTTTGGTGATCCAGTATCAAAAGTCCCATGAATTTCATCTACCGCTGATTCAAAAATACGCACTTCGGTGATATCTACTGAAACCGAATAAGCAGCTTCAAGATTTTCCGCGACACCAATTCCAAGGGTAGCTGTCAACAAGAAAAGAATTGCCAATAATTTCTGTACTCGTTTCATGATGTTCAATCTCCTGAATATGAATTTTTATAGATGTTTGGCTTTCTGCCTGTTTACTAAGCTCAACGCCGTTCGTTGCCAAATGACGACATTAAATCAATAACTCACGTTACGCTCCTTCACTTGAGAAACCCCAAGGGTTTAATTGACCTCTGGACAATGGCCCTTGTTTGCCAAAACCCTTGGGGTTTGCAGCGCGTGAGATCAGTTAACAATTATTGCTCCCAAACCGCTTAACCCGCGATAAAAACGTAACCAGCCCAGAAGGACGGATGAATATTTTGCTGCAAAGCTTGTCTTTGGGCCGACGCTAAAGCCTGCGCAACCTGTTGTGGCTCTTCTAAAAAGTGGTGGTAAAAATGCCTCATTATTGAGGCGGAAAATCTATCCTCTAAGCGCCATAAACTGACAATTAGCCCGGAAGCACCCCCGGTTAAGAAACCACGCCCCAGCCCCAGCAGGCCTCCGTTGCGCGCCTGCCCTCGCCCTGTTTCACAGGCGCTCAGCACGACCAACGGCCGTTTCTCCAACACGAGCCTGTACAAATCATTCACAATCAGCCGATCATCTGCCAGGCGAATCCAGGAAAAGAATGGATTGTCGGGGCGGAACAGGGCGTGCGTGGCCAGGTGAATGAGGTGGCAAGACTGCATGGCTGCCTGAACGGCCGTCATCGTCACCGCCTCTTCCAGCAGAAGCTCCGTTTCCCAGCGGGACCCCAGCGATTGGGCCACGGCCTTGGCCTCTGACACCGCCTGCACCAGCTCGCCGTCCTGCGAATAGCCCAGCACTGCCGCCCGCGCCTCATCCATCATCAATGAAGCGTCCGACCGGCGCAGCAGCAAATCAGCCGCCGAAAGATAAGTAAGGTCAATCTGCTCAATCAGATAATGGGCGCCATCAAAGCAGGCCGCAAAAGGTAAGTCGTGCCAGTTGGCAGGCACCACCAGATAAAGATGTGCCACTTCATCAAAATCAAGATGGGGCAGCAGCGGCGCAATCAGCGCCTGGTGCAGCCGTTGCAGATAAGGATGGGCCGATTCGGGGCGCGGCAGCGACTCCATTTCGCCCACAAATTGATCAATGTGAAAGCGCCAGGCGTCAATAACGCGCTCCACGTGCTCGGCGGCAACAACATCTTTAAGCAACTGAGCCTGCGACTGACCAATGAGCAAAACCTGGCACTGTCCGGCAATAATGTAATATTGAAGCAGCAGTTCATCTGGCTGAAGCTGCGCCTGAAGCTGGGAGAGAAAGATGACGGGCGGCGCAATGGCCGTTCTGCCCGTTTCACCTTGCCTGGGGGCGCCTGGCTGTTGAGTCCACGCTTGCCGCATGAGCGACTGAATCTCGCGCTCAAGTTGCTGCATCTTTTGCGGCAGGTCCGCTACCGTCAGCGTCTCCGTCTGCGCCAGCTGCCGCCCTTCTGCATAATTTTGCAGCCGGTGCCAGTATTGCCTCAGCTCATTGAGCTGCGAAAACGGCTCTTGGCTCACCGCGGGAGACGACGCTTTTGCCGACAAAGGTCCCAGCGAAACCTGCACCAGTGCCGGAATGAGAGCCGCTATACTTTCTTTGCTTTCGGCCGTTTGTCGGTGGATCAGGCGCAGCCAATTCTGATAAATCTCTTCCTTGTCATCCATAAAGCTAATTTGAAATTCGTCAGACAGCAGCAAGGCCCGCATCTGCTCCACCGACTGCACCGCCTGGCTAAAATAGCCGCTTGCCGCCGCCACATTCCCCTCACACTCTGCCAGCCGTCCCAGTAAATCCAGAGCCTGTATCTGGATTTCATGGAATTCGTGCTGCTTGCCTAGCTGCTGGCCTCGCTCAATCAACGCCTTGGCTACCAGCGCATAGCCGGGTCGTTTTTGGGCAATGGCGCACTCTGCCAGCAGCAGCTGTACCCGGGCAAACAAGAATGGGTGCAGGGCCACGGGCAGCTCTCTTTGCAGCCTGTTGGCAATGCGCTTTGCCCGAAACATCTGTCCTCTTTCATAGGCTAAATAGGCTCGCTCAACGTCTATCCGAAAGATTGTGGGGGCGGCACCCAACGGCCGTAAAATGCGCCGCGCCCGCTTAAAGAACCGTTCTGCACTGTCATACTGCCCCAGGCGCTGCAGGGCCGTCGCCTGGTTGATAATGGCCAGGGCGCGCTGCTGGGGCGAGCGGCTGCGACGGAGAGCCTGTTCTGCCGCTGCGGCCAGCGCCATCGTCTCCGGCCACAAATTCAACTGTCGGTAAACAAATGAACGATCTAAATCTACAATTGCCCTGGCCACCGGCAGATCGACGGCCGTGAACCCTTTGTGCGCATTTTCCAGGTGATAAAGTGCTTCCTGGTAAAGGCCGCGCCAGTAGGCCAGTTCCCCCAAATTGTTGTCTACCCGCGCTACCTCTTGCTCATGATTGTGGGCCAGCAAAAATTCCCGTGCCTGCAAAAACAGCGCTTCGGCACGGCCGTATTGCCCCACTTTCTGGTAAATTCGTGCCCGGTTACTGTCTATAAAGGCAGCCTGTATCGGTTGGTTTAAAAGCTGGAACTGTTGGTATCCCCGCTCGTAGCTGCTCAGGGCGGCTTCATAGTCACCAAGATGTTCATAGGCCCGGCCAATATTGAGGTCGAGATTTGCCAGGTAGTTTTCGGCTTCCTCACCCAGGGGAACGGCCGTTTCTCGGGCAGCATTCGCCAGCTTCAGGGCCGCTTCATACTTCCCTAACGACGTTAAGGTAGCCACCCGGTTCACCTGTAGCCCCACCACAAAGGCCATCTGGCCCTGTTCTTTAAAATAGGATTCTGCCTTGTGCCAGGCGGACAAGGCATCTTCATACTGGCCCAGCAAGTTATAGGCATTACCCAGCAGCCAGGCAGCAATACTTTCGGCACGGCTGGAATTTATCCGCTCAGCCACCCGCTGAATAATTTCGGCAATAGGCAGCGCCTGCCGCACGTTTTTTTGCTGTGTATGGGCAAATGATCTGGCTAAGGCATTGACAACATCTTCTGATAATTGAGGAGTTGCTCGTGTCAGAACAACTTCAAAATCGGCTTGTTGGTACTGTGTAATAAGCTGCTGTGCAATGCCTTCTGGTGTCATGGAATCGTGAAATCTGGAATGGGAATGAATCCGGCTTCTAATTCCAGAAGGATAACATAGTTTCCGGACGGTAGCTCTTTCAAAGCAAAATAGCCAAATTCATCAATTATATTGCTGGCAACGAGCGCATCTTCAGTGTGTAGCTGGATACGGCCGTTCAATTTATCCATCCCATCTAAAAGATTCACAACCTGCCCCTCAAGCTGCCATCGCTCTTCATTGGCAATCGGCATAATCTTTACAATGCCAATCTGATAGTCGCCCGCCTCATAAGTCTCGCGAATTCGCTCGCCACCGCGAAACACCAGCGCAGGCTGCATCGTCATTGGCGTCGGCAATTTTATAGACTCCCAAAGTTGTTTGCCCGTTTCCCGGAGGCGCTCCCAAACCGAGCCGCGCAGCCAGCCCGGTACGGCTAATTCCCCAGGAACGTTTTGCAGCTGCTGAACATGAAGCTGGCAGGCCATACAATTCTGTAAATGCCCGGCAACGTGCTGCTGCTCTTCTGCGGCAAGTAAGCCTGCCTGGTAAAGCAGCAACTCATCTGAACTCGGGCAGCTATAATCCAATGCGGCCGCATAAAACAGGGCAAATTCTTCTCGCAAACGGCTTACTTCTAACTGACAGGCCTTGCACCTGCCCACATGATTTTTCACTTGCGCAGTCGCCACGCCGTCGACGTAATCCAGCAAATCTTCTTGCTTGATCTGTGTGGGGTTAATGCATTTTTCCTTCATGGTATAGCTTCCTCTTGTTTGGAGAACAAAAAGCTATAAAAAACAATCCATCTGATAGCGCTTTTGCTCGCCTGACGTAAACCATCGTTAGCCTTCTTGTTTTACAAAAGCATTTTGTAGTTTACGTAACCCCCTCCCCATGTTTTTCCTTTCCTTACTCAACGGGATTACACAATAAGTGACGCCGCCAATTTTGAAACTAATCAAAAATTAAGGCCCGCCGAGCGCGTTTTAGTATCTTGTCTCGAATACGGCGCACGACTAAAGGGCTGTCAAACTGCTGCGGCAAGCGCTCTGCCACCTGAGCTGGTGATAAATCTTGTTCAAATAAAAGGGAGAGGATGAGCTTTTCCTCTTCATCTGTTACCTTACTTCGTATCCAACCATGCACCCGGTCCAATCGGCGTTTCTGTTCGAGGGTATCGGAAACTGTATCCTCAATTTCATAGCTAATGTCGGTAGTGTTCAAAGCTATTAGGCGCTCTTGCAAACGAACCTGGCGCAGTCTGGCCTGCTGGGCGTCGCGCAGCACGCTCAGTGCGCACTGCTGCAAATAGCGCAGCAAAGCCCCTACGTGCGGAAACTTGTCCACAACGTTAACAGATTGCCGCGATAGCGTCCGCCAAAACTTGGCAAAAACATCACCGGCGAGCATATTTACTTCAGTTTGCGACATTCCTTCCGGGGCGCTGGCCCACAGCCAATGGCAAACCAGGAGGCGATACTGCTGTTCAACGGCCGTCCACGCCTCATCATCTGCATCTTGCAATGCCCGATGAAACAGCTCCAGGCAATATCCTTCTTCATCATTGCGCGACTGGCGAGACTCTGATTGGCAGGCTGCTACCACTTCTTCGAGAGATATCGTTTGCCACTTTCGTGTTTTTTCTACCATGTAGGGATGCACTTTTCGTAGCCACTTTAAAACAAATGGGACCGCTTATTCTATGCTGAGCAAACCACTACAACCACTTTAAGATGCAAAAAGGCGCTAGTAGATTGCGTATATACTATACTTCAGAAAGTTTGATCTCGTACTGATCTTTAGGGAAGCAACAGTCAGCGGAAGAAAGTGGCCAATTAAGCCATTTCACCCCTTCACCTTGTCATCTTGTTACCACGTTCGCACAACGCCTACCCCTGACGAAAGCGCAAATGCACCGCACCCAGATGGATCTCGTCGCCATCGTGAAGCTGGATGCCATACTCAGGCACCTGGCGCTCATTCACGTAGGTGCCGCTGGTGCTTTGCTCGTCAAAAATGCGGTAGTGGTTCCCTTCCAGCATCAGGCTGGCGTGCAGGCGCGAAACAGTAACGTCGTTTTCAAAGGCGATGTTGGCCTGGTTGGGCGAACGGCCGAGGCGCACCACGGCCAGGCTCAGAGGAATAGGCGAAGAGAGCTGCGAGGCCGCTCCCAGCACTTCCAGGTAGGCAACGGTATGGGTGGGGGTATAGCTGGCCTGCTGTTCGGCAAAGGGCTGGCGCGGGCGCGAGGGGCCGCGCGGAACAAGGCTGCCCAGATTGGTAAGACGGCCGCTGCGCCACAGCCAGATCAGCAACGCCAGCACCACAATCAGGGCAAACATTATCAGCAAGAAGCGCAGCACCAGCCCCAGTAGGCCGCTGCCCGCATCCAGCGCGTCGGGAATGTCGCGCCGTCCTTCATTCACCGTCAGCACCACAATCGGGCTGTTGGCTCGAATCCCCTGCTCGTCCATAATGACGACTTCGACGCTGTTGTTGCCGTAAGTCAGGCTGGTAACATCCGCCTGAAAGCTGCTCGCGTCTTCTACCGGCACATCATAGGTAACATCATTCACCTTGAGCTGGGCAGCGGTCAATTCTCGTTCGACGCCATCCAACCAGGTAACGGCCGTTTCAAACTTTAAGCGCACTGGCTCCGCTAAATCGGGCAGCGCAAGCGTCCGGCTTTCGGAAGGCAAGTTAATAACCACGCTGGGCAAATTATTGGGAATCTCAATAGTGGTTTCGGCCGAGACTATGGGGTTGGCTGCCAGGCTCACCGTCACGGGAAAAGTGCCGGGCGCCAGCTCCAAAACCGTGTAGCGAATGCGCGCCTGGTCACGAAAGCTGCTGATGCGGTTCCAGATGAGTGGCAGATCGGCCGTGTTGTCTAGCTGCACAGCAATACCGCCGGTTTGGGCCGCCACGTCCGCCAGGAACTCCTGGCCAAAGCCGGGCGTCGTGATATTTTCGTTGTCAAGCCAGATGGTGTGAATGGGCACGCCCAGGGCCAAAGCACGGTCCACCATCTGTTCTTCATCAAATGTCGTGCTCACCACATCGGTACCGTCAGTAACAAGCACCAGTGAGCTTGCCATATTCGGACTGGGTTTCAGCGATTCAATCTCATTTAGCAGACCAGTGGCGCTGTCGATAAGCGCCGTAGCGCCCGTTTCTGGCGTCAGCGGCGTGGCAAACAGATTGCGCACGCTGTTGAAAAAGCTGGTTGGCTCCAGAAGCTGCTCGGCCCCGGTGAGGCCTACCTGATAAACAGCAACCGAGTCCACCTGCTCAGCCATGTGGGGCGCAGCGGCGTAGCTTTCAATAGCCTCTTGCAGCCGCCCTAGCTCGCCGGTAACCCCAGAGGGAATATCGATTAGAAAGACGGTAAAGGTGCCTGCTGTGTGGGAGCCCTGGTATTCAATCGGGCCGACAGGATTGCCATCCTGCAATATGGTAAGCGTTTCCTGGGAGAGATTGAGTGGGTTGCCCTGGCCGTCACGGCCGTATAAATGTAGCTCTACGCTGGGCAGGCTGCTCACATTACTGTCTGTGATAAACAGTTGGGCGACTTCTGGGGAGGTTTCCTGGGCCGATACGGCCGTTCCCGCCAGCAGCATCATTGTGAGCAACAAAACCAATCGCAGCCAACCGCTTCTAATTGTTCGCATCATGTGAGCCTCTCCCTGAATTTACCGTGCTATAATAGCAAACCGAGCGCAGAAAGTAAACATAAAGCAGCCTACGCTCGTCGGGTGGAACGCCTGCGGAATATGGAGAAAATGATCCGAATTTTTGAAAAATTTATCCGCAGATTACGCAGATTTTTTGCGCCCTTACTTTGCGCAATCTGTGTAATCTGTGCATTCATTCCGGTGGAGGCGCAAGGGGACGTGCAGCTGCGGCTAAGCCCACCAGATCTCTCTCGCTTCCCAGAAGTGCGGCTAAACGTGCTGAGCAGCGACGGCCGTGGCGCCCCTCTCCCTGAATCTGACCTGACCCGGCTGGCGCTGCGCGAAAACGGCGTGCCCATTGCCGACGCCCAGGTGCAGTTTGTGCCGGTAGGGGTAGACATCATCTTTGTGCTGGATGCCGATCAGTCGCTAAACATTATCGACGAAGGGCGTAGCGTGACGCGCCTACAAACGGTACAAGAAACGCTGGAACGATACGCCAGCCGCTTCATGAATCCTTCTGGCCTGGATCGTATCTCGCTGCTGGTCCCAGACACAAACAACGAATCTGGCCAATTTCTGGTGCAAGATACCGGCTCTCCTGATGCACTGGTGAGCGCCATGCAAAATTACGCACCGGAGCTGCCAGAAGCTGCGCCCATTAATGCCATGATGCTGCAAGCCATCGACCACGCGGCTGAAATCAACCAGGACGGCCGTTACCAGGCCATCCTGCTGCTTAGCGAAGCGCGCCGCCTGGGCCAGTTCCTCGATTTTGAGACGGTCGTCGCGGAGGCGCAGGCCAATGAAGTGGCGCTCTACACCGCCATTTTGGGCGCTCAGGCCAGCCTGGACGAGATTGACGCCGCTGCTGCGCTCTACCAACCCACGCGCGCCTTTTATGCCCACGTGCCCCGCCCAGAAGCCGCCGATCCGCTCTTTTTGCTCTGGCAGCGGCAGGGCAATCAGGCCCAAATTAGATACCGCTCGCTGCTGCGGCAAAGCGGTCGTTATGCCATCACGGTGAACATTGGCACACTCATGGCCAGCACGGAGCTGGCGCTGGAGATTGACCCACCGCATATCGAGCTGGCGCTGCCTACAACGGCCGTAAGACGCCAGGGCAGCGCGCCAGATTCGCCTCTGATAGAGCTGGAACCCGCCGTGCTGGAAGTTCCGCTGCGGCTCACATGGCCAGATAGCCTGCCGCGCGAGATCACGGCCGTTTCCCTCTTTGTCGATGGGCAGCAACAGCCCCAGCTGGACACGCCGCAGCCAGACGATACCGGCGTCATCAACCTGGATTGGAATGTGCAGTCTGTAGACACGGGCGCCTACCGCCTGCGGGCCGAGGTGACAGATGTGCTGGGCTACACGGCCGAATCGGAGACGGTGGTGGTGACCATTACGGCCGTTCGGCCCGATCCGCCCACGCCCACGCCAGCCCCCACGGCAACCCCCAGCCCAGTTGAGCGCGTGACGGCCGTTTCCAACACGTTAGGTCGCGACGACTGGCTGCTCGTTTTGGTGGGTCTTGGCTTGCTCGGCCTGGCGCTGCTGCTTATTCGCTGGTGGCAGCGTCGCTACTTCAAGGCAGCGCCTCGCAGACGACCAACGCGCGAAGCAACCGACGCTGCGGCGGCGCAAGAGGAAATCGATGAAACGCTAATTGCCTCGCTCCATCTCATAGAAGATGCGCCAGGCAATCGCACCGACATCAATTTAAATGAAGACAACATGGCTATCGGCCGGGACCACGAGGTGGCCCAGATTGTGTTTGGCGATAGCTCGGTGGCTCGTCTGCATGCGCGGATAAGAAGGCGAAACGGCCGTTACTGGCTGTATGACGAAGGCAGCGCCAGCGGCACCTTTTTAAACCACGATCGGCTGGGCCTCAGCCCACGCCAGCTGCAAGACGGCGACGAAATCCGCCTGGGCCGCGTTCTCTTGCGCTTCCAGCTTCGTCCAGAAGGACCAGAACAAACAGAAACAGCCCGTCCCAGCGACCAAGACGCTGCGGAAGATGAACATACGCTAGAGGCAGGCGACGATGAATAAGATGGATCGTCTGCTGGCCATTGTGTTGGAACTGCAAGCGCGAGAATGGACACGCGCTGAAGAGCTGGCCGCGATTTTTGAGGTTAGTAAACGCACCATTTACCGTGACATGCAGGCGCTCAGCGAAGCGGGCGTGCCCCTCGTGGCCGTTACCGGCCAAGGCTACGGCCTAATGGAAGGCTACTTCTTACCCCCGCTCAACTTCACCACCGATGAAGCCCTTATGCTCATTCTGGGCAGTGACTTCATGGCCCAAAACTTCGACGCCCAATACCGTCAGGCGGCCGAAACCGCCAGTGCCAAAATTGAAACCGTGCTGCCAGAGAGGCTAAAAGCAGACGTGGCTTATCTGCGCCGCAACATCAACTTTTTCGCCTCGCGCTCACCAGTTGGCGAGATGGATCTAACGCCCCTTAAACAGCTGCGCCGGGCCATTATCGAACGGCGTCGGGTGCGCCTGGATTATGTCAAGCGATTTGGTGCGGTCGGTACCGGGGAAAAGTCTAGCCGCGATGTGGACCCATACAGCCTGGCCCGGCTGTCAATGGACTGGTATCTCCTGGCCCACTGCCATTTACGCCAGGGGCTGCGCGTGTTTCGCCTGGCACGCATCGACAAGCTGACCGTGCTTGGCCAGACGTTTGACCGCCCGCCTGAGTTTAAGCCAGACTGGATGAACCCGAGCGGCGGGCAAAGCATCATCGTGCGCGCCCTGTTCACGCCAGAAGTAGCCCGCTGGGTGCAAGAAAGCCACACCTACAATATTTTGGAAGCTGAGAAGGTACCTGAGGGCCTGCTGGTTACGCTTTTTGTCCGTGATGAGCGGGAGATGCTGCAGTGGCTGCTAGGCTGGGGCGGCAGCGTCCGGGTGTTGGAGCCTGAAACGCTTTGCCAGCTGCTGCTGGACGAGGCCAAACGGGTTGTTGCGCTGTATGAATAATCCTCGCGCAAAGGACTTTCAGACCTGAAATGAGCTACTGACATACTGTTGTCACAAACGGTAGATATGCTAATTGTGTTATGCAATTGGGCGATGTGGAACATCGCTAAATAGTCAAAAGGAGACACAAATGACACAAGCAATTTCTGCCGATTTTCCTTTCACAGCCAACTATGTTGAGGTTCTGGGTTCCCAGATGCACTATGTGGACGAAGGCGAAGGCGACCCAATTCTTTTCCTGCATGGCAACCCCACCTCGTCTTATCTTTGGCGCAATATCATCCCTCATCTTACGGGGCTAGGGCGCTGCATCGCCCCCGATCTAATCGGCATGGGCAAGTCTGACAAGCCGGACATTGGCTATCGCTTTTTTGACCACGCTCGCTACCTGGACGGGTTCATCGAGGCGCTGGGATTAACCAACATCACCCTCGTCATCCACGATTGGGGATCGGCGCTGGGCTTTCATTATGCTCATCGTCATCCAGAAAATGTGCAGGCCATTGCTTTCATGGAAGCGTTGGTGATGCCCGTGCCGGGTTGGGAAGTGCTGGACGAGGAAACACAGCAGGTTTTTAAGGCCTTCCGCACGCCAGAAGTCGGTTGGGAGATGATCGTGAACCAGAATATGTTCATCGAGCAGGTTGTTCCAGGCGCGATTGTGCGCAAGCTAACTGAAGCCGAGATGAACCAGTACCGCGCCCCGTTCCTCGAACCGGCCAGCCGCAAGCCCATTCATCAGTGGCCAAATGAAATTCCCATTGGTGGCGAACCGGCCGATGTGCATGACGCAATCGTCGCATACAATCAGTGGCTGCAAGGGACCGACATGCCCAAACTGCTCATTTATGCCACGCCTGGGGCCATCGGCACAGAGCCAGCCGTTGCGTGGTGCAGGCA
>JBHIWP010000118.1:0-14820 GCA_041987425.1 Promineifilaceae bacterium (SeqCode)
AAATTTGCTCAACGATCGATAGTTCTTCTTCTTCAGCCGCTGCCTGAGCCCGCAAGCGAGAAATAAGCTGATCGAACTTCTCTTCATTCAGATGCTCTTCAAACTTCAAATTGCATTGCAGCATTGGCGCTCTATCACACGCCGCCAAACACATCACTGTTTTCAGCGTAAATAGGCCATCGTTGGTCGTACCTTCTACAGGAATATCCAGCTTGCGCGATGCCATCTCTACAAATTCATCTGCACCACGCAAAGCGCAGGCCAGATCGTTACAAACCTCTAACACAAATTTACCAACCGGTTCTTCATAGTAAAGCGTATAAAATCCGGCCAGAGACAAAACGTGGGTTGGGTCTAAATCGAGGATTTCTGCCACTTCGTGCATGGCTTCACGGCTGGTAAAGCCATAGACTTCCTGAGCCAGGTGCATCAGCGGCAAAACGGCCGATTTCTTATGCGGAAATCGCGCCAAAATTCCTTTAATCTCTTCAGGGTACTTTTCTTGAAGTAACATATGCTTCCTACCGGTCAATTTCACCTAAAACAATATCAATCGAGCCAATAATCGCCACCAGATCCGCTACGAATACACCCTTCGACATAATTGGCAGCGAAGCAACGTGCACGTAAGATGGAGTGCGGAAATGCACACGCGCTGGCCTTGGCCCACCATCGCCGCGCAAATAGCAGGCAAATTCACCTCGCGGCGACTCCACGCTCTGGTAAACATACCCTGCAGGAGCGCTAAAACCTTCCGTCCACAGCTTAAAATGGTGAATAACCGCTTCCATACTGTGCCCCAGCTCAGAGCGTGGCGGCGGCACAATCTTCCGGTCAGCAATGTTTACTGGCCCCTTAGGCAGTTTGTCCATTGCCTGCTGAATAATCCGCAAACTTTCCCACATCTCCCGCATCCGGCAGCGGTAGCGAGCGTAAACATCCCCGTCGGTTTCCACAGGCACATCAAATTCATAAGTTTCATAGCCACTGTAGGGCTGTGATTTACGGATATCCCAATTTACGCCAGACCCACGCAGCGAAGGACCGGTCATGCCCCAATCCAGGGCTTGTTCGGCCGTAACTACGCCAATCTCTTTGGTGCGGTCTAGCCAGATGGGATTATTCTTAAGTAGCGCCTCGTAATCGGCGATTTTAGCAGGGAAAAATTCCAGAAACTGACGAACGGCCGGTTCAAACTCTTCTGGAACGTCGCGCCACAGGCCCCCAGGGCGAAAATAGCTTACCATCATGCGCTGGCCAGCCACCATCTCGAATACATCCAGGATATATTCACGCTCGCGGAAGCAGTAGAGAAAAACAGACATGGCGGCCAGATCCAGTGCATGGGTACCCAGCCAAACCAGGTGACTGCCGATGCGGGCCAGCTCCGTCAGAATGACGCGAATGGCCTGTGCGCGGGGTGTAGCTTCCACGCCCAGCAGTTTCTCTACCGCCAATATGTAGCCCAGATTGTTAGACATGGGCGAAAGGTAATCCAAGCGATCCGTCATCACCAACGCTTTGGTGTATGTCTTGGCCTCCATATTCTTTTCCACGCCAGTATGGAGGAAGCCAATATCGGGTGCCAAATTGACGATGCTCTCACCATCCAGCTCGACCAACAGCCGCAGCACACCGTGGGTGCTAGGATGCTGTGGCCCCATGCTGAGGAGCATATGCTCTTCGGCATCTTCAATGGTCATGCCGGTGCCAACTTTGGCCCGCAGTTCTTCTACAGTCAGTTCTTGAATCGTGTCGCTTCCAGAGGGAATGGTCATAATCAGCCTCTATCTATCGCCTAATCTTTGGCATACGGTTTCTTAGCATCAACTTCCTGCCAGTTAAAGGAAAACTGCACCTCTTCATAACCCAGCGGATAATCCTTGCGCAGGGGATGCCCTTGCCAATCCTCTGGCAAGAACAGGCGGCGCAAGCTGCTGTTTCCCTGAAAGCGAATGCCCATCAGATCCCACACTTCCATCTCTAACCACGTGGCAATAGACCAAACGGAAGACAAACTTTCTGGACCTTCTTCAGGGTCTTCTACCCAGGTACGAAGCCGCAGGCGATGATTATGATCAATGGAGTAAAGATGGTAGCTGACGGCAAACCGAGGAAACTCTGGCAAATAGTCGTCGGCACAAATGTCAGAAAGAAATTTGTAGCTCAAGTCAGGATCATCCCGCAGCAACTGGCAAACGCCTTTAATTTGATCTTTGCGAATGAAAAGCGTTTGCTCGCCACGGAAATCATTTGTCTCTTCGATAGCATTCGGAAAAGCAGCTTTAATTTTCTCAACAGCACGTTGATCTGCATTCATACCTTATCATCTCCAGAGTTAGCTTCTCTGATTCTTAAGCGTGGTCGGTGAGCTTTTCGCCACGGACCTTTTCGTGCAGGGTCATAAAGCCATCAATCAGCGCTTCTGGGCGCGGCGGGCAACCGGCAACGTATACGTCCACCGGAACAATCTCATCTACCCCCTGAACAATGGCATAGTTGTTGAAAACGCCACCACAGGAGGCGCAGTCGCCCATTGCAATAACCCATTTGGGCTCCGGCATCTGGTCGTAAAGGCGACGCACGACGGGAGCCATTTTGCGCGAAACGCGGCCGGCCACAATCATGAGATCAGACTGGCGTGGCGAGGGACGGTTTAGCTCCATCCCAAAGCGGGAAGCATCATAGTGGGATGCTTGTGAGGACATCATTTCAATGGCGCAGCAGGCCAGGCCAAAAAGCATCGGCCACATGGCGTTTGTGCGCCCCCAATTTACTAAATCTTCCAGGCGAAGAGTAATAACACCCATGTCGCCTAATTTCTGTTCTACTCCCATTCTAAAATTCCTTTCTTCCACACCCAGACGTCACCCAGAATAAAAAGCAACATGAAAACTCCCATTACAGCCAGACCATACAGCCCCAGCTTGCGGAAGGTAACTGCCCAGGGAACGAGGAGAATAATATCAACATCAAACAAGATAAACAGTACAGCGATGCGATAGAATTTTACAGGTAGGCGGCGTTGGGCCTCACCAATGGCCACAATGCCAGATTCGTAAGGGATATTTTTACTGCGTGCGCTTTCTTTAGGTTTCGGCCCCAAATTTAGGGATAAAACGGGCAGAAGCACGGCAAAAAACAGGGCTATCCCAATTAACACGGCAATAGGGAGATATTCAACTAGAATTGGATTATTTTCCATAAGGTGAACTTTTCTTTTTGAGGCTGCGCTTATGAAAAAGCGGTCAGCCTGTAATCGGCATAATCGCCCCGATTTTTTCTGCAAAAACTTTTTGCCAATTGGCTATGGCTATATTCGGCAATATTTTGCTTAAAAATAATGCAGCAAAATGTTTTTTTCTTCCTGATTGATCTCTGTGCATTCTATCACAAGCAATATAGGGCGGCAACAATGGTCACGAGCAAAAACAGCGTTTAGCAGGCACGATTTTTGCATAATTCATAAAAGATTTTGGCAAACAAATGAGCCGGAGATGGTTGGCGTTTAGAAGAACCAAAATGCTTTTAAATAGCAGCTATTTCCGAGGGATTCAATGTTGTTCGCCAAAGATATTGGGCTTTGCTTCGCTTGCTATATGAAGAAAAAACCCAACGGCCGTTTCCAACCGTTGGGCTTCAAAATATCAGTCTAATGAGCTAATACTGCCTACGTCAGATAGTCGCGTAGTGCCTTGCTGCGGCTGGGATGACGCAGCTTGCGCAGGGCCTTGGCTTCGATCTGGCGAATGCGCTCACGCGTGACGCCAAAGCTGCGCCCCACCTCTTCTAGCGTATGGTCCTTGCCATCGTTCAGCCCAAAGCGCATCTCCAACACTTCCCGCTCTCGCTCGCTGAGGAAGCCCAACACATTGCGAATTTGCTCACGCAGCAGCTCTTTAGAAGCGGCGTCTACCGGCTCCAGTGCGCTTTCGTCGGGGATAAAGTCGCCATACTCAGTGGAATCTTCATTGCCCACAGGCGATTCTAAAGACATGGGGTCCATTGAGATGCGCTTAATATCCCGAATCTTGGAGACAGCCTGGCGCCACTTGCGGTTGAGTACTGGATCGATGGCCGTTTCCTCTTGCAGGGCCTGCTTGATTGTTTCCGACTCCTCCGGCGTGAGATAATCCAGCTCCAGCGCCAGCTCTTCGTCGCTCGGTTCGTGGCCCAGCTTCTGCACCAGGTCACGCTGGAGCTTTACTATCTTATTGATGGTTTCAAACATGTGCACGGGAATACGGATGGTTCGTGCCTGGTCGGCAATGGCCCGGCTAACCGCCTGACGAATCCACCAGGTGGCATAGGTGCTGAATTTATAGCCTTTGGTATGGTCGAACTTTTCTACGGCCCGCAGTAAGCCCACATTGCCTTCTTGCACCAGGTCTAGCAGGTGAATGCCGCGCCCCATGTACCGCTTGGCGACGCTCACCACCAGCCGCAGGTTGGCCCCGGTGAGGTTCACTTTGGCTTCCTCGGCCAGCTCGTAGATCATGAACTCATTGTATTTCAGGCCGACCATATCTTCAGACAGCCAATCCCGAAACAGGCTTACCGCAGGAAGTTCACCCTCTTTTTTGTAGGCGCTCACTACGCGGCGAGAAAGATCAAGGGGCAGCAGGTAAACGGCCGTAAACATATGAAAACACGCCTGTGCCAGATCGGTCCACGTATCATCCTGGCCCCAGTTGCCATTGTTTAGATATTGTCGCAGATAAGACTCTGTGCGCGTGCGCCAACCCTGGCGCAAGTCGCGCGCCTCTTCAATGAAGGCTAACAAATCCAGGCTATTTACTTGAAGCTGCTTGCGGGCCTCCTCCACCACCTGCCAGTTTTCCAGCAGATTGGTGTAGTTGACCATCATCGCCCGAAAATCAACTTCCTCTTCGCTGTCAGACCCATCTTTGATAACATCGCTATTCAACCGGTCCAAAACAGTAGCGGCCGTAAGCTGCGTTGAGAGCCAGATTTCTTGATCGGCCGTTAGCAGAGGCACCTGCCCAATCTCTTTTAGATAGGTATGAACCGGGTCATCTTCTACCGTTCCGGTGAGGTAGGAAGTTGAATTGTCGTTCTCGTCGTCATCGTCCAGATTACCAAGCAAGTTAGACGATTCACCAAAATCATCTATCGTTTCCCCATTTTCTGAAACAATGCGAATATTGAGTTTTTGCAAACGCGCGTAGAGTCGTTCCGCCTGCTCTTCGTCCGCAGTAGCCAACAAAGCCTGAACATCTGCTTCATTTATCTCACGAGAGCGGCGTGCTTTCTTCACCAAAGCTTCAATATCAATTACTTCGGCTTCGTCTTCGCTTTCGTCTTCGATATTTTCATCGAAATCGTTGTCTAGTTCAGATAAATCCATCGTATATTTTCCTGACTTGATTTCAAAAATATTCTTGTTGATATATAAAAAAGGTAGCTATTTTACGAGTTGCACACTTCGTCTCGCAAGGTTTATTACAGTGGAAGTATTAGAAACGGAAGTATTAGAAACGGCCGTTCAAAGCATCTTCTGCACGACGACGGCTGGTGGCCGACATAGAATCCCGGGCTTTGTTGAGCTGTAAGACAGCCAAAGGCAGCTCCCGGAGCTGCTGCTGGTAAATTGCCAGGGCCTCCATATCATTCTCCGCCTGAGCTTCATGCAGTAAATGCTTCACCTCATTGAGCAACTGCCTCACCTTAGCCAGACGCCAATCTAATACGGATAAAACTAGTGTATCGGCAATGCGCTCAAGCTCTGTTTCTGGCGATTGGGGTAATGTCAGCAAGAACTTCAACCGATCCTGAAGCGTCTGCTCTAGACTATCCCACAATTCCTCAATCGTGACAACCGGTGTCAAGGTGATCAACTGGTACATTTGTCGCATTATGGCCCGGTCTTCCGCCAGCAAAAAATCATTGTCCGTCACTTGTGGCTGGCCGCACTCCCACCTGTGGAAAACGTACGCAATGATGCAAAAAATCTGACTGGCGCATGTCGGCCGCCAAAGGATTCAGGCTATTTTGCCCCTTGCGGGGCACGGAGGCCCAGCCAAGGTGTGTCTTGGGCTGTGCAGGTTTGGTTGCCTGCGTCATTTTTGCTGCCTGGTGGGGCTTCACGGGCAGGCGGATTTGCCGCAGCGCGCGTTCATCTATTCTTAATGCCCGCGCCAGCTGCTGCCAGTAATGATCGCGCTCGATCGGATCTTGAATATCTTTGATGAGCGGCAAAACCTGCTGAGCAACGGCCGTTTTGGCCTTGGCATCACTCATGTCTAGCCCCGCAGTTGCCACGGCAATCACATAAGCCACAACTGGTTTGGCCTGAGACACCAGTTCCGTCCACGCTTCCGGGCTTTCTTGAATAATATTGTCCGGATCCTTACCTTCCGGCAGCGTCATCACGCGAATATCTGCCTGGAGCCGCCCTTCATGCTGCACCAAGCCATGCGCGTCGAACTTGACCTCCGCCTCCCGATCCAGCGTTTCGCGGGCCACCTGCAAACTGCGCAGCGTGGCTTTTGCCCCGGCGGCGTCGGCGTCCAGCGCCAGCACAAACTGTTTGGTGTACCGTTTCAACAGCCTGAGCTGTTGCTCCGTCAGCGCCGTGCCCATTTGGGCCACCACGTTGCGAAAGCCCGCCTGCCAGGCCTGAATCACGTCCATGTAGCCTTCTACAATCACCGCCTGCCGCGCTTCCCGGATGGCCCGCTTGGCCGTGTCCAGCCCATACAGCAGGTGACTTTTATCAAACAAATCGGTTTGGGGTGAATTCAGGTACTTGGGAATGCCGTCTTTTTCCAGTGTGCGGGCGCCAAAACCAACGATACGGCCGTCTACATCCCGAATCGGTATCATTAGCCGGTTGCGAAAGCGGTCGTATTTCGTCCCCTTGTCTGGATTTTCCGTCAGCAAACCGGCTGCCAGCAGCTCCTGATCGCTGTACCCCTGCATATTGAAGTGCGAGCGGCAGGCGTCCCAGGAATCCAGGGCAAAGCCCAGGGCAAACTGCTCAATTGATTCCTCGCTCAAGCCGCGCCGGGCGACGTACTGCCGGGCGTCTTCCGCCTGGGGCGCGTACAAAAATAGCTGATGAAAGTAGTCGGTAGCGGCTTGCAGCAGGCCCGCCTGCTTGTTATGAGCGGCCTGCTTTTCTTTATTGACCGGCTGTTCTTCTTCCAGCGTCACGCCAGCCCGCTGCGCCATATTTTTAAGCGCCTCTTTAAACTCCCAGCCCTCCTTCTTCATCACGAAAGAGAAGAGGTCGCCCCCTTCGGCACAGGCGCCAAAGCAGCGCCAGGTTTGGGTTTCTGGGAAAACGAAAAAGGCCGGGGTGCGGGTGTTTTGGTGAAAGGGGCAGAAGCCAGCGTAGTTCCGCCCTGAACGGCGCAGGGAAACGCTTTCAGAGATGATATCTACAATATCAAGCCGGCTTTTAATATCTTCGGTAACGGTCATAGGGCCACGGGTAATATCTAGTCGGACAACTGGGGAAATTATACCGTATACCTTACAAATGTTCTAAATAATGGTGAGGGAACGGCCTATATTTTTACGACAATCTAACGTGGAAAAAAAGAGACACCCTGCTCTGCGCAGGATGCCTCTCACAAAAAAGGAAATAGTGGAGGAGTCAGGCATCCTCAGATGCCGGTCGCATTTGAGAATGCTCTCTCCTCCACAGAGGCAGTTTTACTTGCTCTCGGATTTAGTTACCGGGAGATGGCAAACGAATCGATTGCACCAGGACGGTGAAGCTGCCGTCATCCAGGGAACCAACCGCGTAGACGAAGTAAGCAAAGCCAGGATCAAGGCTCAGGTCGGCCGGGCCAAAGACGACGGTGTCGGTACCCGCCGGTTGGATGGTGGCCAGATAGTTGTTGCGCGGCACCTCAAGCTGCACTTCGTTAGGATTGCTCAGCCCTTCGGCCGTGCCCACAAAGTCACCCGTGCGACGGTCGAACAAGGAAACGTCAACGGTGGGGGCTGCGGCCGTGTGGCGCACCACCAGGCGGCTCAGGCCGCGGTCAACTGCAGAAACATCGTTCACAAAGACCGAGAGCGTCGGCGCACCGGCTTCCGTCAGGTGGGCCACGATGGAGGCGTTTGCGCCACCAGGCAAGAAGGCAGAACCAGCAATCGCCGGGTCACTTGCAGTGGGATCGGCACCGGCCGGGTAGATTTCGATGTCGTAGTTACCTTCAGGAAGGGTCAGCGGATCAGTGACAGTGTAAGGCTCAAAGTTAGGCAGAGCCAGACCACCGTTCACGTAAACATCTACAGTCAAGCCAGGCACCCCGTGAATCACAGTCACATTGCCAACGGGAATGGTTTCCAGATCAATGGTTTGTACCAGTAGTTGGAAGCTGCCGTCTGCCAAAGAGCCAACGGCATAGATAATGTAAGAGCGATCAAACTTAGGATTTAGCCAGAAGCGGGCCGGGCCAGCAACCACATCATCGGTACCGGCGGGCAGGATAGAAGCAAAGTACAAACCGGTGCCTACCTCAACCTGGGCTTCTTCAGGGTTACTCAGACCTTCAATTTTGCCGATTTCCTCACTTTTGTAGGTGAGGGAAACATCTACTGTGGGGGCAGCGGCCGTATGGCGCACAACTACCCGAGCATCTCCGTCATTAATCGCCGACGTGTCATTGACAAAAACAGAAAGGGTTGGCGCACCCGCCTCCGTTAGATGGGCCACTATGGAGGCGTTGGCTCCGGCAGGCAGCGTGGTGGAACCAGCAATAGCCGGGTCGCTGGCGCTGGGGTCTGCACCAGCCGGGTAAATTTCAATGTCATAATCACCGGCGGGCAAGGTCAGCGGGTCGGTAACAGTGTATGGCTCAAAGTCGGGCAGGGCCAAACCGCCATTGACGTAGACATCTACCGTCAGGCCAGGCACACCGTGTACCACGGTAACGGTGCCGGTCTCGGCTTCTTCATCAGCCACAACCTAGGCAGCAGTGGTCAGAAACAGTGCCATCAAGGCAAAAATGAGCAATTTTACTTTTTTCATCGTTTTTCTCCTATTGTGTGATTTTTTCTAAAATTGTTCTTTTTTAGGTGATCCATTTCGTGTTTTGTTTAATTGCTTTGATTATTTGATGGGCAAACACATCACCTCCGTCACTTGAATTTTGGGCCCCACAAGCAGCAGGCAGCGTTAAAAGAGCTCCTAACGAGCCGGATTTTCGCTTTTTTTCGTCACGCTTGTGGAAATGTTTCTTCTGGTCTTCTACTACTAACTACGAAGCTGGTTTTGTTTTGTACGTATCGAAATTAGACAAATTATTTACAATATCTTTGCAAACTGGTCAGTTCAATCATAATTACGAAATTGTTTGGGTTTTGTACTTGTTGAATTTGCAAATTGGGGATATGGGCAAAAGAAGAGACACTTGAGGAAAAGTGTCTAAGGATGGCACAATATTTAACTGGCTGGAATCAGAGAGATTTCTCGCTAAAAGAGGCTAGAAATGACAGTTGGGGGTCGCTCGTTGTCACCAAGTATTTTCTTTATCAACAACTGATTCCGGGGAAATTCATGTCAGTTTATGCTGCCCAGGAGCACAATCGCGCCGGTGCGCTGGACGCTGCCGCCCTCTGGCTCAATGGAGACGCCAACGGCGTCAAAAGACTCCAGCGGTTGCGTAGAATGAACCAACAGCACGCCCTCCCCTTCGGTATCGACGCGGAAGGTTTCGGCCGTTTCGTGTTCAGTACCGCGAATAAGCAGCACCTGATAAACAGAATCTTCCGGCAGCTCTGGCATGCCGTCCACAATGAGCAGAGCTATATTGGACTCAGGATCGACCACAAGCTGCGCCGACGCTTCGGGCTGCTCTTCGGTGCCGGGCAGCGTCACGGCGTAAATATCAGAGGAATCAAAAGGCTGGTCGGCCACAAACTCAGCAATCTCGACTTCGAGCGCTGCACTGTAACTTTCCAGCTCTTCTAAATTTGCAGTTGCCTGCGCCAAATCGGTTTGCAGGCTGTTGTTGGTGGCAATGAGTTCAGCATTATTTTGGGCCAGGTCGTCGATTTGCTGATCCAGGGCTTGATTTGCGGCTTGCAGTTCAGCCACGCGAGCCGTTAGCGCGAGGTTTTCGTTGGCCAGGGCGTCAAAATCGGTGCGTAGGCTACTGTTATCAGCGTTGAGCTGCTGCATGTCCTGGCTTAACTCTTGCACCTGGCTGTTGAGTGACAAGCCCCAGAGCAGGAGCAGCACGGCCGTTCCCAAACTAACGGCCGTCACCAGTGGCAAACTAAAAAAGGCGCGAATTTGGTCCCAAAGGGTCGGTTGAATTGGTGGGGTAGCTACGGCCGTATGCCGTACCGGCTCCGCCACTACATATGCCTCTACGCGAGCAAACAGCGCCGCCTCCGCTTCGGGCGAGGGGTCCACCGGGGGCGCACTGTATGGCAGCAGCGCAACAGCCGCGTACGCCTCCTCCAGCAAGGCAGCCGCCTGCGGATTTTCCGCAAGGTACGCCTCAACTTCAGCCTCCTCTTCGGGCGACAGCCCGCCTAACGCATAAACAGCGAGCAGTTCCTCAATTTGCTCGTTCATCTTAATCCTCAAATCCTTGGGCCTGCAAGGCTCGTTTTAATTTGTCCAGGGCCAACTTTGCCCGGGTATTAATGGTGCCAAAGGGAATATCATATTCCTGGGCAATCTGTCGCCGCGTTTTGCCCTGAAAATAGATCCATTCCACCACATCCCGCTGTTCATTGGGCAAGGTCGTGATGGCGGCATGTACCTGCTCGTGGCGCAGCAGTGACTGCGCGGCGTCGGCTACATTGTGGTCAGCTTCAAAATGCGGGCTAGGTTCAAAGTGATCATGATACAGATCAGGCAGGGCCTGCATCTTGATCTTTTGCCCCCGGCGCACAATATCAATCGACAAGTTGCGCGCGATGCCAAACATCCAGTTGGGAAATGACCCCCGCTGCGTATCAAACGAAGCCGCACTGTTCCAGATGCGCCAAAACGTTTCCTGCACCACCTCTTCGGCCGCGGCCTGATCCCGCAAAATTTTGTACGACAACCCTAAAACAGAACGCTTGTATCGTTCATACAAGGCTTTATAAGCAGCCATATCTTGTTTGATAACCCGAGCCATGAGCTGCTCATCGCTTAATTCATTCATAACTCACTGAATGGTAATACTGCTTAACAGCCTTGAATAGATGCTAAGCCACTGCTTCTAATTACGTGCACAGTTGTGTTTTGTATCTATCGAGTTTCGCCTGGATTAAAATCCCTCAAGTTCCGACAAATCGGCCAGGCCAGTAGTAAGAGCCGTGATACGCTGCAGCAGGGCCAGGCGGTTGTGCCGCACGGCCGTATCCTCGTCCATCACCAGCACGTCATCAAAAAATTGAGCAATGGCCGGTTTCAGGTCGCGCAGCGTGGCGATGAACATGGGCATTGTTCCGTCTTGTTGGGCAGCCGCCTGCTGATAGGCGGCCAAAAGCTGCTGCTCGGCGGGCAGGGTAAATGCGTCGGGGTGTAGGGTGAACGTCTCGCTTTGGCTGCGGGTAATGCGCACGCAGCGGGCGTAAGCGTCTAGCAGCTCCGGCCAATCTTCGGCAGCAATGGCTTCTGTAAGCGATACGGCCACGCGAGAGGCTTTGTACGGATCGTGGCCCAGTTCAGCCAGAACCGCTTTCACTACAAAGGCAGAGTGGCCCATCTCGCGCAGCACCCCTTCGAGACGGCCGTTTACAAAACCCATCACATCGGCTAATACAGCCTCTTCACAAGGCACGGGCAGCAGCTCACCCGCGGCCACAAAGCCCTGGCGCAGGTCAAAGGGCTGCTCGTGAGCAATCAGGTTTTCGATGAGGTGCAGCGCGGCGCGGCGCAGGGCAAAGGGATCGTTGGAACCTTTGGGGGCCAGCCCGGCGGCAAACAGCCCGGTCAGGCTATCCAGCCGATCCGCCAGGGCCAGCGCCAGACCGGGCTGGCTGCTGCTGACGGCACGGTACTGCCCGGCAATCGCCTTAGCCACGGCCTCGCTCTCACCACTGCGTCTGGCGTAGTGCCCGCCCATGATGCCCTGTAAAGAAGTCATCTCCACAACCATGTTGCTAGCTAGATCAGCTTTGGAAAGGGCAGCGGCGCGAACGGCCGTTTCTGTCTCTTCCTCACCCAAATTCAGCATCTGGGCCACAACTGGCGTCAATTTTTCCAGGCGATGCACTTTATCGAGCATAGAGCCCAGTTCGGCCTGGAAGGTGAGCGTATCAAGCTCGGGCAAAAAGTCGGCAAGCTGGCGCTGGCTGTCTTTGCCGTAGAAAAATTCAGCGTCGGCAAAGCGAGCTTTGAGTACGTGCTCGTTACCGCTAACGACAAAGTTGAGATGCTTCTCATCGCCATTGCGCACGGCAATGAAGTAGGGCAGCAGCTCATTCTTGTCGTTATACACGGGGAAGTAGCGCTGATGCTTGCGCATGACGGCCACCAGCACTTCGGCAGGCAGCGCCAGGTAGCGCTTGCTAAAGCGGCCGCGCAGCGGCGTTGGTTTTTCCACCAGGTTGGTCACTTCGTTGAGTAAATCGGCATCTTCCGGGATGGTGCCGCCCATTTCGGCAGCCAGCTTGCTGGAAACGGCCGTAATCTGCTCGCGCCGCTTTTCCTGGCTGATAACAATGCCATTCATGCGCATAATACCGCCATAATTTCTGGCATCGTTGATGATGATTTCAGGGGAATCATACGGCCGTAATCCGCGGCTGGTCCGCCCGCTGGCCACGCCAGCATAGCTAAAAGGAATAACGTCGGGGCCAAACAAGGCCACAATCCAGCGCAGGGGACGGCTGTAGCTAACGTTGGTGGCGTTCCAGCGCATACTGCGCTCAAACTTCAATCCGGCGATTAATGAAGGCAACAGCTCAGTTAAAATAGAGAGTGTTGGGCGGCCCGCTTCGCGCACCACAGCAGAAACGTACCGCTTGTCGCCTTCCTCCACAATTTCTAAATCCGCCACATTTACGCCCTTGCCTCGGGCAAAGCCGATGGCCGCTTTGGTGGGGTTGCCATCTGCATCAAAGGCGCGGTCTGCGGGAGGGCCTTTGGCAATGGTTTCCAGGTCCGGCTGTTGGCCTGCCAGCCCATGCACCTGCACGGTTAAACGGCGCGGGGTGCCATCAATTTCAATTCGATCGTACGTGAGGCGGGCGTTCTTAAGCAGTTCGGGAACGGCCGTGCCTAGCTGACCCATTGCCGCATCCAAATCAGACACCGGCAGTTCTTCGCTGCCAATTTCCAGCAGGAGTGTCTGAGGCACATCCGATGGCGTGGTTAGCTGCTGTAAACGGCTGCGGGGCACCACGGCCTCTGAGGTTGCGCCATCGAGCAGGGGAAACTCCAACCGGGTCCGCTGAGCGACGTACAGCTCAGACACCTGCCGCGCCAGGCCGCGCATCCGGCGGAAATAGTTGGCTCGCTCCGTCACGCCAATTGCCCCGCGCGTATCCAGGATGTTGAATAGGTGGGAGCATTTCAGGTTGTAGTCGTGTGCCGGAATAACCAGCCCGGCCTCAATACACCGCTTGGCTTCCATCTCGTAGATGTCATAAATTTGGCGAATGCTGTCCACATCAGCTACGTTGAAGTAATATTTGCAGTGCTCAATTTCACTTTGCAGCAGCACATCATCATAGCCGATGCCTGCCCCATAATTCATCTCCCACACGCTATCCACACCTTGCAGCGCCAGGGCGATGCGGTCCAGACCGTAGGTAATTTCTACGGAAACTGGATCGAGCGTAAGCCCTCCCGCCTGTTGGAAGTAAGTGAACTGGGTAATTTCCTGGCCGTCAAGCCACACTTCCCAGCCCAGCCCCCAGGCGCCCAGCGCCGGGCTTTCCCAGTTATCTTCCACAAAGCGAATATCGTGGCGGCGCGGATCGATGCCGATGGCTTCTAAACTTTTGAGGTAGAGCTCTTGCGGGTTGTCCGGGTCCGGCTTAAGGATGACCTGGAGCTGATGGTGCATCTGCATGCGGTTGGGATTATCGCCGAAACGGCCGTCGTCTGGCCGGATGCTTGGTTCTACATACACTACATTCCACGGCTCCGGCCCCAACACGCGCAGCACGGAGGCGGGATTCATGGTCCCAGCACCCACCTGTACGTTATACGGCTGTTGGACTAAACATCCTTGTAATTTCCAATAATCAAGCAGCTTTAAAATAATGTCTTGAAAAGTCAGCGTTTCACTCATGCACACCCTCAAATAAATCAGTCAAATGAACAGCGGGTGATTATAGCATGGGGGTACCGCGCTGGCATCTTGAGGATTTTTAATCACGAATTTAACGAATGGACGAATGAGCCGAATATTTTTCATTCGTGCTATTCGTGTTTAGCTTTCTATTCAGTTGGAGGCAGCAGGAGGGCCGCTTCCTGGCGAAGGCGGTGAAGAAATTCGACGGATTTGAGGTTGCGCTCCAGGACGTAGGTGATGTAGAAGTGCATGACGTTTTCTAGCTCGGTGTGCACGGCACGCTTGAGGCGCAGGTTGTGAACGGTGTCCCACGGCCGTGTTTGCAGGTAGCGCAGCACTTTGGTTGATACGGCCGTAATCGCCATGGCTCGCCTGTCTTCTGTCTGGCAATTGGGGCACAGCACCCCGCCCAACTCGCCGCTAAAAAATTGATCCTGCTCTTCAATCGGTTCGCCGCAGGACACACAGTGAAAAAGCTGCGGCCGAAAGCCAGCCAGCCCTAATAAACGCAGCTCGTAAAACCGCGCCACCAGCAGCACATCTTCGTGAGTGGTGAGCCAGCCCAGGGCGTCGGCCAGCAGTTGGTAGATGCCGA
>JBHIWP010000119.1:0-14714 GCA_041987425.1 Promineifilaceae bacterium (SeqCode)
TTTTTGGCTCGGCATCATCCTCGTCTGGGTGTTCGGTGTGACCCTGGGCTGGCTGCCGACCTCGGGGCGCGGCGGGTTCTCGCACATGATCCTGCCGGCGATCGCGATGAGCTGGTTCCCTTCCCTGAAGCATTCCGCCTCAGCCGCACATTGCCCAAAGGCGCGATGCTGGTCTTGCCCAATACCCACCACCCCTTGCAAACCGTGCAGTTTGTACCCCTGCTGCCAATGATGCAGGCTTTTCACACCGAATAAGGATAGCAATAAGTGAAAAGTAAAGAGTGAAAAGTGAAAGAGAGAGACTTATCACTTCTTTTTCACTTATCACCATATTCCTAATAACTATGACAAAACGAACACTACTTGCGGTCCTGGCTCACCCCGATGATGAATCCTTTGGTCCTGGCGGCACCCTGGCTCGCTATGCGGCAGAAGGCGTAGACGTTCATATTGCCATTGCTACCGATGGCGCCGCTGGCTCTGTTGCTGCCGGATACGAAGACGCCCGCGAAAAGCTGGCCGAAGTTCGCGCCCAAGAATTAGAAAACGCCGTCAAGATTTTGGGCGGCACGCTGCACACGCTCGGTTACCGCGATTCGGGCTACATTGGGGACCCGGCCAATGAGCATCCAGATTCATTTGTGCAGGCAGACGAGCAGGAAGCAGTTGGGCGAGTGGTCAGGCTCATTCGGGAAGTACGGCCGCAAGTCGTCATCACCCACGACGAAACGGGCGGCTACTTTCATCCAGACCACATTAAGTGCTGGCAGGTCACCGTGCCTGCCTTTCACGCCGCTGGCGATCCGGCTCAATATCCAGAAATTGGCCCTGCGACCTACCAACCCAAACGCCTCTACTTTTCTGCATTCCCCAATACCTGGGTGAAATTCTTTATTCTCATTGCGCGTCTGCGCGGGATGGACCCCACAAAGCTGGGACGTAATCAGGATATTGACATGACAAATCTGGGCATCGAGCGCAGCCAGCTAAATGCTGTTGTGAATTATCGGAACTATTGGGAAGTGAAACAGCGAGCAAGCGCCGCACACGCCAGCCAGGGCGGCGGCGGCAGCGGACCGAACCGGCTACCCAAGTGGGTGCAAAAACGGTTCATGGCGCAAGACACCTTCATCCGTGCCCATCCGCCTGTGCCCGGTGGCTATCGAGAAAAAGATCTGTTTAACGGAATTGATGAGTGAGGTTGCAGGTTCTTAATCTTTTGGGAGCTGGTTGAAAACGGCCGTTACCGGTTCCGCCCCTAAAAAGCCAGCTTTCAATACTTCGTTCGTAAACGGTTCAGCGATCTGCTGAATCACCTCCGCAGCAATGCGGTTATGAACGGCAGCCAGGTTTGGCTGCTGGGCAATTTGCGCCAGGGCTGCATGGAGCTGCCAGAGCAGCACCCGGTTTTCAGTCTCATGGGCCAGAAAGATCGCCCGCTGCCACAGCTCTTCGGCCGTCGTCAGGTTCCCCGCTAAATTTTCATAACAACCTAGTGCATACAGACCGTTGGCCTGGTGCCAGCGCGAGCGGCCTGGCTCTGTGGTGCTGTCTAGCAGCAGCTGAGCAAACTGGCGTCCTTCCAAATTCTCCTGGGCGCAATAAACGCGGGCCAGAGCATAAAGCGTATGAAAATAAATTTCCGGTGCGCGAATTTCATCGGCCAGCGTTTTGGCCCGCTGTAAATAGGCCAGGCTTTCTTCCCATTTCTCTTTTTGGGCCAGGTCAAGCCCCAGGTTACGGCACAGATCAGCTTCTAACAGGCGAAACTCGGCCGATTCCGCCAACGATAGCCCCTCTTGGTGACACTCCAATGCCTGATCGGTGGCGTAGAGCAGCTGGTAGCACTCACCCAGGTTATTGAGGCAGGCAACAAGCCCGCTGTGCCGCTCAATGCGGCGCGCCAGGGCCAGGCTCTTTTCAAATGCCAATATCGCTTTATGAAAATGGCCTGTGGTGGCGTAGGCAATGCCTATCTGGTTGCTGGACTGTGCCTGGCCGTAGCTATCGCCTAGCTGTTCAAAAAGAGCGTTCGCCTGATTCAGGTAGCTGATTGCCAGGTTCACCTCGCCCTGTACCAGGCATGTGCCACCCAGGCCCACCAGCGCTTTGGCCCGGCCTGGGGTGAAGTTGAGGGCGCTAGATAAGTCGAGGGCTTCCTGGCAGGCAATAATAGAACGGCCGTAACGACCCAACCCGCGCGAGCGAATGCCAATCAGCACCAATGCCTCCACGGCGTGCTGGCTGCTGCCTGCCTCCAGATAATATTGCTCGTAGGCCGCCAGGGCTGCCACCTGCTCACCTAATTCGCTAAGCAGATCGCCACGCTCCTTCAGGCTGAGCAAACGGAAATCTTTTTCTTTTGGATCGCTGGTTTGGGGATCAATGTTGGCCAAAATTTCGGTGTATTGATTAACGGCGTCCCAGAAACGGCCGTCTTGCGTGGCGCGCCGGGCCGCTTCAATTTGCTGTTGTCGGGTAGAAACAATCATAAAATAAAGTCCGGACAATTTTTACCAAAGATAGCCAAAATCGCTTACGGCGGCAATAACGATCAGGTATAATACCCACGATTTTACGTGAAAATAGAGATAATTAGGAGCTTTTTTATGAATCTGTTTCGCCGCGTGCTGCGCTGGCTGTTTGTTTTGGGGGGCTTCACTGCTGGGCTAGTCACCGCCATTGCCGCCCTATTTGCCCAACGCCTCATTCACCCCTTGCGCCAACCGCTTTGGGCAACCCCGGCTGACCTGAACATGTCTTTCGAAGCAGTCACTTTTCCAGCTACGGACGGAGTACGTTTGAATGGCTGGTTTATTCCCGCACCGGCTGATTCAAAGCGCCAGGGGGCTACACTCATTTTGGTCCATGGCTGGAGCTGGAACCGGTTGGGTGAAGCAGCCACCGATATCCTGGCAAATCTCACGGCCGCTTCACAGGTTGACCTGCTGCGGCTGGCATACAGTCTGCATAGCGAAGGGTTCGGGCTATTAATGTATGATGGGCGGAATCACGGGGAAAGCGGCAGCCACCCGCCCATGACCTTTGGCGAAACAGAAGCACAGGATGTGCTGGGAGCAATCGCTTTTTTGCAGGGGCGGCCAGAAGTTACGGCCAACCGCATTGGCGCTATAGGCTTTTCGGCAGGAGCAAATACGGTACTGTATGCCCTCGCCCAAACCGACCAGATCCAGGCCGCAGTGGTAGTGCAGCCTACCACCCCGACACACTTTGCCGGCCGCTTTGCGGCGCACGTGTTTGGTCCGTTGGGCAAGGTGATTGTGCCTTTGACAGAGCGTATTTATCGACAGTTTGGGGGACGGCCGTTTAAGGAGTATCGGTTGGCAACGGCCGCGTCCCAGGCACGTAAGACGCCCGTGCTATACATTCAGGGCGCTGGCGACCCCTGGGGCAGTCCAGAGGATGTGCAGCAAATGGCCGCGGCCACGCCCAACGTCAGCGGTCCGTTGCTGGTAGAAAGCAGCGACCGCTACGGTGGTTACCACTACCTCATTAATAATCCGGCAATTGCCACGGCCTTTTTTGAACAGCATTTACCAGAGTGAACTAGCTATATGCTCGTCGAAGGTGGCACAGAGTGGTAAAAGCCGCCTCGCTTACCAGGAAGTCGCTGTCGCGCACGGCCGTTTCCAGCGCGGGCATGGCGTCCAGGGCAGGCAAATGGCTCAGCAGCGTTGCGGCCGAAGCTCGCATCTTGGGATCATCTGATTCACTGATAATCTGAACCAAAAAGGGCATGGCCGCCTGCCCATCTGGCACAATACGACCGTCTTGCCGGAAGGCCAGCGTCAGCCAGCGTTGGTCCGCAGGATTTGGCGGCTCCCATTTACTGGACTTGCGCCGCGCCCGCAGCAGCTCCAGCGCCCCGTTAGCCGCCGAGCGCACAAACCACTCATCATCGTGCCGCTCCACCTGGATGAGCTGCTTTTCTACCCAGGCGGCATCCACCAATGACAGGCCAAGCACAGCCGCCCGACGCACCTGAATATCGTCGTCGGTAAGCGCCTCCTGCAATATTTCTATGCCGTGTGTTCCATTCAAGGCCAGCCCCTCGCCCACAATGCGGCTCAGCTCTTCGTCCTCACTTAGCATCGCGGCCAGCAGAGGCTGCTCGGCTTGTGGATGATGTTGCTGCTGCAGCAGTCCGTAAACGGCCGTTTGTCGCACCAATTCATCCCCATCCGTTACCATCCGGGCCAGCAGCGTAATCGCCTGGTCGGTCCCCAGATACGCCAAAGCCGCCGTGCCAAGCTGGCGCAAAAACGGATCTGTGCGCTCGAGCAGCTGCGTGATAAAAGTCATCACGCCAGGCTCACCGGACCGGGCCAGCGCTGCCATGGCCCGCTGCCGCAGCACCTGTGTAAAAGACGTCGCTGAACGAATCATCTGGCCCAGTAGAATCATTGTTTGCCGCCGCCACTCGCCCGATTCATTCGTCAGCGGCAGCCAGGAAGCCACCTGGAATACGGATTCACGAGAAGGCGTATTATCCTGTCCCTTCAGCAGCTTCCCTGCCAATGCAGCGGGGTCTGCCTGGGCCGCATAGAAGCGTAGCACCTGAGACCATTCAGCATTAGTGAGGCGAGCCGCAGCAGCAGCATCCCCCTGGACTACCAGGTAACCTGCGGCCAGGAAATCACGCCACCAGACACCCCGGCAGCTCAGGCTGCCGCTGCCCCACACAACAAACAGTGGCGTATCTCTCACCGATTTTTGCAGCTGGTTAGCCAGGCTGCGGTTAATTTGCCCATCTGCCTGCTGCGCATGCTCTTCGGCAACGGCCGTTACTTCCGTCTGGCCGAGCGCTATTTTGTCTTCATGCAGCATCGTGTAGGCTAGCTGCTGCCAAAAGGCAACTGTGGCCGCATCCGGCGGCTGTTTGCCCGCAAGCAGGCGCAGGCTTTCTTGCATTATCTGGTGGTCTAGAAGCGGCCGTTTCGGATCGTCAGGCAGCTTTGCCAGGGCACGGAGCGCAAAGTTGAGCGTTGTGGCCGCAGCGGTTTGCCCCGGCCGCCAAAAATAGGGCAGTCGCGGCGGCTGGCTCACCGACATTGCCTGGGTCGCCCGTTCAGCAAAGGCTTCTGCTTCCCCCAAGCGCCAGGGCAGCAGCGTGGTCCAGGTGAAGTCGAGCTCCAGCAGCAAGCCGTGCCCGGCCAGCCCGGCAGCAACGAACGTCTGTGTTTGTCTATATTTGTGCAGCAATCCCTCTAACCATTCGGCCACGTTCGGCCGTTTGGCTGCAGGCAGTGCATCCCAGCCATCCAGCAACAGCAGTACCTGGCCTGCCTTCAATTTTTGATGTAGTAAATCCTTAATTCCAGGGCTGGTCAGTGGATTGGCCCGCTTTTGTAGGGCGCTGGCTAAAATGGCTTCCGCATCCTCGCCTTCCCCGCCGCTGACTGCACCCAATTCGGCTACATGCACCAGTACTGGTAAAATATTCACGAGCTGAGGATCCACCCCATCAACTGTTGCTGTGGCGCAGCGATGTGCCAGGTAGGCCAGCAGGCTGCTCTTGCCTACGCCTGCTTCACCAGCAACAATGACGCGACGGCCGTTTTGCAGCAGCTGGTTTACCGTCATCGTTGGGGGAATTGGCAGCCCCATGCCGTTGGCCCACTCTGGCCAAAGATAGATAAACGCCGTTGCGCCTCTATCGTCTGGAAGCAGTGCGGGGTCTTCTAATGGTGCCAGCAGGCGCGGTTCGGCAAAGAGAGTGCTGAGTTCTGCATGATTTTTGAGGAGATGATAGCTGTTGGCATAAGCGGCCGTTTCTGCCAAAAAGCGCACGGCGACGCCAGACCGCAGATAAGAAATACGCTCGCGCACCCACCCAGCTAGGCGGGCATAGTGACGGCGAAAAAGCGGCATCAGCCGCAAAAAGAGAGATGCTCCGATAACGCCAAGAAGCAGGCCCAATGAAAAAGATAATGTGTCAAACTGCCAATTTTGGAATTGTTGCATAAATTCGATAATGATCTCGTTGCAGAATGGGTTGGATTATAACACGGCCGTTCCATCTTTCTAGCCAATATTTACGCTCTCTATACACGCCGCAAAACAGGCCAACAGCAGGTCCCAATTTAAGGTAGCGAAACTTTTTCGTAAGCCATTCTGTAACTTGCTCTGGATATGTTACACAAGACTCAAACTACAAAAATGTACTATAGCAGAATAGCGCAAAAATAATTGAGTATAGAAGTAAGGTAAGCTTGACCACATCTCCCGACAGTTATGTAACCAGAACCAGTTTCCGGAAATTAGATCTATATCTCATGCTCATACGTAAACGTGAGCAACAATCTTGAACAACTAATGGAAGGTGCTACAAACTATAACCACTGAATTGGGTCCTCATCCTGCCTGAAGAAACATATATTCGAATCATTTTGTTCTCCAGGCAAAATTACAGGTTAAGCAGTGGAAGGCGGATTTATCCATGCCTATAATAGGCTAACCGAAGAGCAGGGCTTTGTACATTTTGCCAGTCAAAAAGTTTTGTTCCTCATCATACAAACTGTAATTAATACAGACCTGTTGTGATAGCACCCACCCAAGAAGTTAAAACCACTATACAAGGAGGTGATTTTATAAAAAAACGACAAACATCAGCTTCAAATTAGGTAATTGGCAAGGCCCTTCCAACATGTTGGAGCATTTTTGCCAGTTCCTCAGGAAATCACGTTTTTGCCAACGGTAGAAAAAGGCAACGCTTCATGTGATTCCCCTAATTTCGGAAGATCAATAACCTTTCAATGTATCAAATAACAGGAGAACAGATGTTTAAGAAAAATAACAAAAAGAGTGTGCTAACTTTGTTGCTTATGGCACTCCTCACACTCGTCCTGGTTCTTTCCTCAGCCTCCCTCGGCTTTGCCCAGGACGGTGGGTTGACTGACACAGGCAATGTTTCTGTTGACTCCACTTTTTCCAACAGCAAAACCGGTGTTAACCGCGTTGAAGTTGGCGAACTAGAAGAAGTCAACGTCATGATCACCATCGATGAATCCATCGATGCTGGTGCCCTCAAAAATGCCCTCAGCAATTACGGTCAAGTAACCTACGAATTCAACAAAGTATTTAACGGTGTTGCACTCTCCCGTGTTACTGGCGCTAATCTGGATGCAATCGCTTCTATTTCCGGCGTAACTGGTATTTACCTGGACAAAGAAGTTGAGTTGGCAACAGATGTTGGTCCCCAATGGATCGGTGCTCCGACTGTGTGGAGCGCTTTGGGCGGTCAAGAAAACGCCGGTGAAGGCGTAATTGTAGGTATTTTGGATTCTGGTATTTGGCCAGAAAGCCCGAGCTTTGCCGATCCAGACCCCAACGGCAACGCTTACCCTGCCCCTCCAGGCACATATGAATGTGACCTGGGCAGCGTTATGGCTGACGGCACGGATCTCGGCCTCGACTTTGAATGTAACAACAAACTCATTGGTGCCTATCGTTTCCAGGCAACATTCGAAGCCAATCGAGACCTGCTGGATGGGGAATTCCTCTCCGCCCGCGACAATGATGGACACGGCTCCCATACGGCTGGCACCGTTGCTGGTAACAGCAATGTAGAAGCCGACGTTTTGGGCCAAACTCTGGGAACTATCTCCGGTGTTGCTCCCCGTGCTCAGATCATTGCCTACAAAGTTTGTGGTTCCGTACCTGGCACCGCAAGCTGCTTCCAAAGTGACTCTGTGGCTGCTGTTGAGCAAGCAATCATCGACGGTGTCGATGTTATTAACTTCTCTATCAGCGGTGGCGGCGATCCCTACAATGACCTGGTAGAGCAAGCCTTCTCGGTAGCCTACGACAATGGCGTATTTGTTTCCGCTTCTGCCGGTAACTCTGGTCCTGGAGCCGACACGGTTGCCCACCGTGGCCCCTGGACAATGACGGTTGGCGCCAGCACCCATGATCGTGGTTTTATTGCTGACGTTGTGCTGGAATCTGGCAGCGAATCCCTGACGCTGGATGGTGTTTCCATCACCGCCGGTTATGGCCCAGCCCCCGTTGTTTTGGCAGCTGACTATGACGGACTGCCCGAAAGCGATCCAGAAAAAGGTATGTGTAATACGCCGTTCCCGGCTGGCACGTTTGATGGTGAAATCGTTGTTTGTGAGCGTGGTGTCATTGCCCGCGTGTCCAAGAGCTTTAACGTAGCTGAAGGCGGCGCTGGCGGGATGATTTTGTACAACCCCACCCTGCAAACGCTGAACACTGACTCTCACTGGGTTCCCAGCATTCATATCCAAGATGATGCTGGATTGGCCTTGTTGGACTTCCTGGCTAACAACGACGACGTTATGGGCACGCTGAGCGGTGGTGTGAAAGCCACAGTTCAGGGTGATGTGATGGCTTCCTTTAGCTCGCGCGGTGGCTCTAATCAGACCCTGGGCGTAAGCAAGCCAGACGTTACCGCTCCTGGCGTTAACATTCTCGCTAGCGACACGCCATATCCGGCAGAAGTGCTGGGTCAGCCTGGACTATTCCAGCTCTTGAGCGGTACGTCCATGTCCAGCCCGCACACCGCAGGCGCTGGTGCTCTCCTGAAGGCGCTGCATCCTGACTGGACGCCCGGCCAGATTAAGTCTGCTTTGATGATGACTGCAACAGTTGACGGCCTGGTTAAAGAAGATGGCGTTACGCCAGTCGATAATTACGATGCCGGTTCCGGCCGTATTGATCTCAACTATGCTGGCGACCCTGGCTTGAGCATTTCTGACTCTACGGCTAGCTTCTACGCACTTGAAGACAGCTTGTGGAATTCCAATTACCCCAGCTTGTATGTGCCCAATATGCCCGGCCAGCTGAGCGTGCAACGTACGCTGCACAGCGAACTGAGCTACGATGCCTGGTGGACGCTTTCGGTTGAAAGTGATGACGATCTGGTAATAGATGTTCCGTCGGTTCTTGGTGTTCGTGCAGGCCGCAACGCCACGCTCAACATTCATGTTGATGCCAGCACCGTTCCGGTGGGCGAAACCCGCATGGCTGTGCTGCATCTGACTCATGGGGACCACGCCTTGCGCTTCCCCATCACCATTGTCCGGGCTGAGGCTCCAATCACAATCGACAAGACCTGTGATTCTGCCAGCCTGGCCCCCGGTGAATCAACTGAATGTACGATCACCCTCACCAATAACAGCTTCGACGAAGCCGACTTCAACGTAACTGACGTGCTGCCACGTCGTCTGCGTCTGGTTAACGGCAGCGTTGTTGGCGCCACGCAGACCAGCTCCCGCTCCTTGAGCGCTAGCGGTACGCTGTTTGGTGCAGCTCCGCCAATCGTCAATGCAGCAGTTGATCCGCTGGCTTCCCCGGCTGGATATCTGCCGCTGGCTCTATTCGGTACTTCTCTGGACCTGGGTGGCTCTGACGAAAGCATCGTGAACGTTAACGTTCCGTCCTTTGTCTATGCTGGTGAGAGTTACTCCACGATTGGTGTTGTTTCCAATGGCTATATCGTCGTTGGCGGCGGCACTGGTGCAGATGTAGACTTCATCAACCAACCGATTCCAAGCGCAAGCGCTCCGAATAACATTCTGGCTCCATTCTGGACTGACCTGAATCCCGATTTTGGCGGTCGCATCCTGGTCAACACTTTGACCGATGGTGTGAACTCCTGGATCGTGGTGGAATGGGAAGCTGTTTCCAACTACGGTGACGGCGAAGTAAACACCTTCCAGGTATGGATTGGTTACAGTGGCTTTGAAGATATCAGCTTCACCTATGGTGAGGAACTATCTGACGGCGACGGTGGCTTCCTGACCGTTGGCGCCGAGAATAAATTTGGCAACACCGGTGGTCAGATTTACTTCGACGGCGTTGGTGACCCACCAGCACCTTCGTTCCCGGCTGGCGACTACGAAGTTGACGTATTCTCTACTCCAGGTGCTCCTGGCGAGACCTACGTTATCACGTTTAGCGCCTACGGTACGCAGCCAGGCGACTGGACCAACTGTGCTGAGATGACGTCTTCGCTGTTTGAAGGCACGGCTGTTTCCTGCTTTAGCGGTGAAATTAGCAACGGCGCTGAGTAACAGCCTTAACTTGCAGCTTTAATTAGCTGCTCGTAGGATAAAAAGTGAGCGGGTTGACCGTAAATGGTTAACCCGCTCGTTTTGTTTATGCTTAGAAAAACTACAGTAAGATTGGCTCTTGCTTCACCTGGCAGTGGGCAGCCTCAATAACGCTTAATATCTCGCGCACGGCCCGCTGTTGTCGATCCTCAGCGTTAATGACCCAGTAATCGAACTCATGAATCCGCTTCATCTCCTGCCGGGCGGCGGCAATGCGCAGCTTGAGTCCTTCGGCCGTTTCTGACTTGCGCTCCTTCAGGCGACGCACCAGCTCGGATTCGGTTTCGGTAGTGAGAAACACAGAAATGGCATTGGGAATAATCTTGCGGACCGTGGCGGCGCCCTGGACGTCCACCCGCATAATCACATCGCGCCCACTATTGAGCGCATCGCGAATTTGCTGTTTGGGAATACCTTTGTAATCGTTGTAGACGACAGCATATTCCAGCAGCTCATTATTCTCGATCATCTCCGCAAATTCATCATTGCTAAAGAAGAAATAATCGACCCCATGTACCTCGCCATCTCTTGGGGGGCGCGTCGTGGCCGTTACCACAAAATAAAATCGCTCGGGATCAGTATCGATGAGCTTGCGAGCGATGGTGTCCTTTCCTACTCCTGAAGGACCAGAGATGACGATGAGCTTGGGATAATTTTCTTTGCGATATAAACTTTCTTCTACCACGATTACCTCTTTTTATGTAAACAATGAAAGCGTGTTCAAATTAATGCTATGCTTGGAAGCCTTACTGTTCCAAATACTGTGCGGTGGGCACGGCCGTTTGATGCACCATCTGTTGATTGTATAATACTCAATGCAAGACTATTAGAAAAAGGAAACCGATACCATGCCTTATTATGATTATCGTTGCCAGGCCTGTGGCAAGCCGGCCCGACTCCATTTTTCATACAGCGAGTATGGCAAGGTTCAACCTGTTTGTCCACATTGTGGCAGTCTGGAAATTAAACGCCGCATCAAACGCGTAGCAGTGGCTAAATCAGAGGGGAGCCGCCTGGACAATATGATGGATGGCGATCTTGCCGGTTTAGACGAGGACGATCCCCGGTCTTTAGGTAAGTTCATGCGCAAAATGGGCCAGGAAATGGGCGAAGAACTAGGGGATGAATTTAATGAAGTCGTCGATCGATTGGAAAAGGGCGAGTCGCCAGAATCGATTGAGCAATCCATGCCCGATTTAGCAGGCGCGGACTCAACAAACGATTTTGATCTTTAGCACGGCTCACCTGAAGCGGGCTTTGGAACTAGCCATCTACAGTTGCCAGGCGAGCCAATAATTTCGTCTGCAAATCTTTTTGCACGGCCGTTATGGGTCGGTTGGCATCAATAATTATCCAGCGGTTTGGGTCTTCGGCAATGAGCTGGTGATACCCCTGGCGCACGCGCTGGTGAAACTGCACCGTTTCCAGGTCGAGGCGATTCATTTCCAACCCGCCGCCGGTACGTCGTGCCAGACCCTGCTCCACTTCAATGTCCAGAAAAAAGGTAACGTCTGGGCTGAGGCCGCCAGTCGCAATTTCCGTCACCTGCCGCAGATGTTCCAGGTTAAGGCCACGGCCGTATCCCTGGTAGGCAAGCGTGCTGTCGGCAAAGCGGTCACACAGTACAATCTTGCCTGCATCGAGAGACGGTCGTATCAATTCCCCCACTAGCTGCGCCCGCGAGGCTGAATAGAGCAGCATTTCGGCCGTTGGCGTCATGGCCGTATGGTCGACGTGATGTACGCAAGCTCGAATCTCATCCCCTATCGGCGTTCCGCCCGGCTCGCGCGTAGTGACTACGGCAAAACCCTGCTGCTGCAAAAAAGGAGCCAGCAGGGCAATCTGGCTGGATTTGCCGCTGCCCTCTGGCCCCTCAAACGTAACAAACATGTACAATTTCCTGATCTTATAGTTGCTAGTATTGCGCCCCAGAAGTTCGCATCAGATTTTTGCCTATGGCGCAATACTTAAATAGTCCGGCGAGCTCGACATAATAACGTTATGTGAATTTCCGCCGGACTATACTAGTTATTGTCCCGGCTTGCGCTAAAGATACGCACGTACCGGTTGGGTTCCTTGCCATAGCTGTGCGACACCAGGTTCGCCTGGCGCACCAGCTGATGCTGATAGCGACGAATGGCAGAGCCAACCGGCCGTAAATCAACCGAAGCCTGCCCGGCCTGAATTAACTCAATACCGCGCTCAGCCTCAGCGATTGCCGCCTCAAAAGGGTCGGATGAATTAGGCGCGTCCAGATTCATCACCTGAATCAGGAAGCTTTCCATCTGATTGGTGGTGTTGGCGCGCAGCACGTAAACAGGCGTTCGCCGCCGTTCGGCATCGTTAATGAGCTGACGCCGCTTGCGATAGTAGCTTTTTAGCGTCACCAGCACGTCTGCTTCTGGCAAGGTATTGACCAGGGTGATGTTTACCTTCAGGCGCTTGGCTGCCTGAATGAGCCGGTTTCTGGCCACCCCATAGGCAAACACGTGCAGCGAGTCGGCTTCCTCTTCGTAAGGCGCAGGTTCTGCTGGCAGAGCAGCCGCCTGATTTCCATCATTGGAACGGCCGCTGCCATTGGTAAAGATACGGCCGTTTCTATCTTCACGCGTCTTCTCTCTACGAGGGCCTGCATCTCGCCGCCCGGTCACCGCCGCTGAGGTTACCACCGCGCTCTGCTGCTCTACCTGCACCTGGCCCGCCTCATCGCGCGAGCGGAACTCCACCCGAAACGGCTGGCCGCGCAGCATCGAGTCTACCGATGCCGTCACGTCTGGATGCACCAGGAGCTTCTCGCGGTCTTGAATTTCGATCAGCACATCAAACGTTGGGGGCGCGCGCCGCTCCAGCACAGTTTTCTGCGTGCCGCGCCGCCGCGCTTCATCGTCAGACAGCGTCACGCTTTCGATGCCACCCACCAGATCAGACAGAGTGGGGTTGAGCAGCAGATTTTCCAGAGTATTACCGTGGGCAGTACCAATAAGCTGCACCGCTCGTTCGTTAATTGTTCGGGCAGCAGCAGCTTCGCGCTCCCGGCCAATCTCATCGATAATAATTACCTCAGGGTTGTGGTTTTCCACCGCCTCGATCATTGTTTCGTGCTGGTGAGAAGGGCGAGGAACCTGCATGCGCCGGGCGCGCCCAACAGCAGGATGCGGAATGTCACCGTCTCCACCAATTTCATTGGAGGTGTCCACAATGACCACGCGCCGCTTTTCGGCCAGGATGCGAGCCATCTCGCGCAGCATGGTGGTCTTACCCACGCCGGGCCGCCCCAGCAGCAAAATACTGTGCCCTTCGGCCACAATATCTTCAATGATGTCGATGGTGCCGTAAACGGCCCGGCCCACGCGGCAAGTGAGCCCTACCACCTCGCCCTTGCGGTTGCGAATGCCAGAGATCCGGTGCAGGGTGCGGGCAATGCCAGCACGGTTGTCGTCATCAAAATCGCCAATGCCATTGACAACGGCCGCAATGTCAGCGGCCGTTACTTCCTCTTGACGCAAAATCACTTCGCCGTCTATGTAGCGGGCCGTGGGCCGACGGCCTAAGTCCATTACAACTTCCAACAGCTCAACTTCACGGCCAATGGATTCGATTTTCTGAGCAATATCTACCGGCAATATTGCCAGCAGCTTTTGTAAATCTTCTTTTGCTTGTTCTATTTGTGTAAGTGCCATCTATCAGTTAACTTTTTTAGAAAATTGGTCTAGGAAGCTGAGGACACTGCCTTGGCTTCCTTACGTCCCTTTTTTTGATATTGTCTAATGAGGGGGGCCGTTGGTGTAATGCCCTGAGCCTCTAACGCTGCTGAAAGATCCGTAAGCGGTTTGGCTGCTTTCTGCACAATGTGCTTCACCATGACGGCCTGGCTGCCCCAAAGGGCAAAGCCAGAGCGTTCTAATGCATTTTGCACCCAGCTTTGGTAACGGCGCACGCAGCAATAAATGGGGCGAGCCGCCGCAGCAGGCGTCTGGCGCACAACGGCCGTAATGATCTGGTCGGCCTGAGCTTCTGCGCTGGGGTGAATAAACAGACGCATCCAGGTGGCTACTGGCCCCACATGAACGTGAACAAAGGCAGCTAATTCATTTTCTTCATGTAACACCCAACCTGCCCCAACATGTAGCGGAGGCATTGGCTCCACTAGCTGCACCAGACGAGGAACTGTGTTGGCATAGAGCAGCTGAATATCCCAATCGTCCTCTGCCTGGCGGGGTCTTAAAATATTTTTTTCTCGGTCTAACTTTACCTTGGCCGTTTCAACATTGGCCAGCATCCAAACATCCTGCCGCGTATAAACTACAAATCCAGCTCGACGCAGTACGGGAAGTTCATCACTTACTTCATCTACTTCGGCAACCAGACTATGGATACCGCGCTGGCCTGCTTCAATAACGGCCTGATCCAGCAGGGGCAGCCAGGCATCTTCATTCACCTGATACGGCCGTTCCCCACTCCCAGACGCTTCATCAGAAACCATCTGGCCGTTTGTCTCCGTTACAATTTGCCCCTCTCCTGTTGAGCTTAAATACAATATATGAGCATGAACGCTATCCTCATCCAGACAAAGCTGGATAAAGCCAGCCAACCCATTCTTGTCCGACTTCCACACAT
>JBHIWP010000120.1:0-14711 GCA_041987425.1 Promineifilaceae bacterium (SeqCode)
GTAACATGAAAGCACACGCTTTTAGAAGCAAACCCTTAGGGTCTGGTGATACAAAGATCGCGCCGGGAGAGACCCTAAGGCTTTTGGTAACACGAAAGCACACACTCTTAGAAGCAAACCCTTAGGGTCTGGTAGCACAAAGATCGCGCCGAAAGACCCTAAGGGTTTTGGTAACATGAAAGCACACACTCTTAGAAGCAAACCCTTAGGGTCTGGTGATACAGAACAAGGAGGGACAATGTCGAAGCCAAAGCCTCTACAATACGAAACATATTATCACATTTACAATCGTGGCAATAACGGGGAAAGCATCTTTATTTCCTCAAGCTATATCTCAAGCACTTCTACCACATCGCAGAGACCCTTGCGTACTGTCTGCTGCCTAACCATTTCCACTTCGTCGTCTGGATTCGTCCCAGAGCAGAGATTGAGACGTTGGCGCTAAAAAGTAAAACCCCAAGGGTTTTGCAAACTTCAGGCCGGGGGTCTAGAGGACAAACCCTTGGGGATTCCGTCATGCCGACTCCAAGCCAGGCGTTTGGCAATTTGTGCAATGCTTATGCCAAAGCGATCAATAGGCGCTACGGCCGTACCGGCAGTTTGCTAGAGCATCCATTCGGCCGTATTCCCGTCACCACCGATGCGTATTTCTACAACCTCATTACCTATGTCCATCGCAATCCGCAAACGCACGGCATCGTCGATGATTTCCGCGATTGGCCCTACTCATCTTACGATGCCATTTTGCACGATAAGCCAACGCGCGTGTGCAAAACGGCCGCATTGGAATGGTACGGTGACCTGAGGCAATTTGAGGAAGCGCACCAGACTGCACCAGAAGAGGCGCTTGTGCAAAAGTGGCTGGGTGATGTGGATTAACCAGACCCTAAGGGTTTTGGTAACGCAAAAGTATGTACCTTTAGAAGCAAACCCTTAGGGTCTTACGAACGCCTGCGGTAAAATAGCCAGATGTATGACCAAATCGCCCGCTTCTACGACCTGACCCACGCCAGCCTCACCGACGATCTCCCCCTTATCCTCCAGCTTGCCGCCGAGGCCAATGGCCCGGTGCTGGAGCTGGGCTGCGGCAGCGGCCGTTTGCTGCTGCCACTGGCAAAGGCGGGTTATCGGGTAACCGGGCTGGATTCGTCGGCGGCCATGCTGGGCCGGGCGCAGGGGCGACTGTCTCAGGAGAGTACGGCCGTGCAAAACCGCGTTACGCTCCAGCAGGCAGATATGACCGACTTCACGCTGCAAGATGCACATTCGTTTGCGCTGGTCATCGTGCCGTACAATACGCTGTTCCATCTAGACACGGCGCAGGCGCTGGCCATGCTGCGGCGGGTAAAGGATGTGTTGGGGGAAGACGGCCGTCTCTTCATCGATCTGGCAAATCCGGTAGACATTGCCAGTACGCCGGAGGACGCTTTGCTAAGCCTGGAAAATGTACTCACCGACCCGGAAACGGGCGAGTTGATTGTGCATCTGGCAAGTAACAAGTTGGATACGGCCGCACAAACCCTGCACATCACCTGGATCTACGATGTGTCCGCGCCCGACGGTGGCCCGGTGCAGCGCACGGTGGCCCAGGGCACTTACCACTACCGCTACCCGCACCAGATGGAGCTGCTGCTGCAAGAGGCAGGCTATAAACTGCTGCAGCTCTGGGGCGATTACGACCAATCCCCCTACGACGAAGCCAGCGACCGCCTCCTCGTTTTGGCCGAAAAGAAATAGATCCGCAGATTACGCAGATTCGCGCAGATTTTAGGTCTTAATCTGCGAAATCTGCGTTAATCTGTGGATTAATCAAGGAGATAGCTTCATGGAATACCGACGACTGGGCCGCACTGGCCTGAAAGTTTCTACCATTTGCCTGGGCACGATGCAGTTTGGCTGGTCGGCCGATGCCGCAGCGGGCCACAGCATCATGAGCCGGGCGGTGGCGCTGGGCTGCAACTTCATCGATACAGCCGATGTGTACTCGCGCTGGGTGGAGGGCAACGACGGCGGCGTCAGCGAACAAATCATTGGCGATTGGCTGGCCGCCGGGCACGTGCGCCGTGAAAGCATTGTGCTGGCTACCAAAGTTCGCGGACAAATGGGGGATGGGCCTAACGATCAGGGCTTGTCTCGCGCGCACATCATGACGGCCGTAGAAAACAGCCTGCGCCGCCTGCAAACCGACTACATTGACCTCTACCAGGTGCATTGGCCCGACAGAGACACGCCGCTCGATGAAACGCTCTCTGCCCTGACCGATCTGGTGCGCTCCGGCAAGGTGCGCTACATAGGCTGCTCCAACTATCCAGCCTGGCTGCTCACCAAATCGCTGTGGGTAAGCGACGTGCGCAACCTGGTGCGCTTCGACAGCCTGCAGCCGCACTACAATCTGGTCCATCGCGCTGAGTTTGAGCGGGAGCTTCAGCCCTTGTGCCTGGACCAGGGCATCGGGGTGATTCCCTACAGTCCGCTGGCCGGCGGCTTTCTCACTGGCAAATATCGCCGCGACACCCCTCTGCCAGATTCTAAACGAGCCGAAGGCGTTCGCAACCGGTATATGAATGAGCAGGGATTTACGGCCGTTGAGCGCCTGGAAGTAATCGGCAAATCATACAATGCCACCATTCCGCAGATGGCTATCGCCTGGGTGCTGGCCAATGCGGCCGTCACCTCCGCCATCATTGGGGCCAACTCCATCGAGCAGCTAGAAGACACCATGCGCGGCGCGGAAATTACGCTGTCGGCTGATCAGAAGGCGGCGCTGGATGAAGCAACCGCCTGGGATTAACTACCGTTCTGGTTTGTCAATTTTTGGATGGTTTGGATAACGTCGGGGAAGTCAAATGGTTTGGGCAGGAACTCGGCGTTGATTTTTTCCAGATCTTTTTCAGCAGGGGCGGGCCAGGCGCTTACCAGCACAAACGGCCGTTCCTCACCATGCTCGCGTAACTTGTGGGCCAGCTCCATGCCGGTCATCTTGGGCAGACGAATGTCAAAGAAGAAGAGATCAACTTCGGCCAGTTCCGGGCCGTCTGTGTTGCTCAGCAAATCTTCTGCGCTCATGAAAACGGGTTTTACTTCGATGCCAAACAATCCCAATCCGCTAACCAGCAGCTGCGCAATACTTGGTTCATCTTCAACATAAGCAATTTTCACGTGGTCTTGCATTGTATTATTCAACATCTTAGTCCCTTAACATTCATTCAATAAGCAGCGTTTCGATCATATCCGATTCACCTGGTTTTGTATAGGGTTTGGCTATGGCCCTTTAGGACTGTTATTGGAATACTCACGGTTTTTTTACGTACCAAACCGTTGGCAGAAATTGGGTATAAACCGGCAGCTCAAACCACTCAGAAAAGAAAGCAGGCGAGGTGATGCCGTCATCAACCAAAACAGTAGCAGCTACCCGCTGGGGAACGGCCGTCATCTCCCGCGTTAGCACCAACGTGAGCGTCACCGATTCCGCTACGGCCAGCTCGCCGCTCCAATACAATCTGCGGTCGCTCACGGTGGCAATGCCCGCGCTGCTGCCAAGCGTGTCTGTAACGATGTAAAACGTATTTGGCAGGCTCACCACTGCCGAGATTTCATTTGTGGCAGCCAGACCCACGTTTTGCAGCCCCACGGTGTAGGTAAAAACATTTGCCGCCAACGGCTGGTTGGGAACGGCCGTTAGCGCAGCGACAACCTCCGGCGCATTTACCCAACTCGTTGCCTGGCGCGTAAACACCATATTGTGACGGCCGTCGTGCAGTTCCAGCACGTTTTCTAGCCTGTGTCCCCAGGGCAGCGGCCCCGGCGCCGTAGCCTGATACGTGATGATGTGGCTGCCGCCGCTGGGCAGCGTGCCAGCCCAGGTGAGCTGTCGTGTGGATGGATCGTAGGTAGCGTCGCCTGTCAGCGAATCCACATCGATTTGCTGCCATGTCGAAAGGGTGTTGGTCAGCCAAACCGAATTGCTTAGCCCATTGTCCATTTGCCGCACCGTAATGGTGTAGGTACGTGGTTCGCCCACCAGCCCCACCCGCTGGTCCACGGTAAAGGTGGAGTCTCCCAGATCGCTCAGCCAGCCCATTACCCGGTTCATCACTTCCGCCTGCCGGGTAGGGGTAATTGTTTCGAAGGGGACGGCCCAGAAGACGGCGCGCCAATTATCGCCAGCCGTAGCCGTGCCCGCTGGCAGGGCGCGGTCGTGCCAGAAGAAGGGCTGGCTGTGGGGCGCAGGCACGATGCCGTCGCCATGATTTTGGTAAGGGGTGAACTCTAGCGCCAGCGGGGGCATAGACTCGGCAGAAACGGCCGTATGCCCCGCACCAATTAACCGGGTAGGTTCAACCGATTCCCAATAGTCGGCGACGCCAAAATAGGTCTTCGCCAGTGCCGTGTGGTCATGATAATAGAGAAAATCCTGGCTGGTAAGGAACAGCCGCCCTCCCTGAGCCAGATACCCGGCCAGCGCCTCATTTTCGGCCTGGGTAATGGGTTGGAACCAGTCGTAGCCAGTGTACCAGATGACAAAATCATACTGGCGCAGCAGGGGCAGAGGCGGTCCGTTGCGCGGTGGGCCGACGGTATGGTTTGTGTTCCAACGATCATAAGACAGGTCCATGCTGTCTAAGGCAGCGGTAATCTCATCCGTCTGGTCGTACCAGCGATCATCGTCCACAAACAGAATATTGCCGGGTGACTTGTGCTGCACCGTAAGCCGGGCGGTGAGGGCTGGGTTGTTGCTGGAAACGGCCGTTACCCGCAAGTTTTCCACCACGTCCGCAGGTAGATCTGCCGGGATGTCCAGCGACAGTATCGTCTGACCTGCTCGGCATGGCCCCAGGGTGAGCGTTTTTGTTAGAAGGCCGGTAGGCCAGTCGGCCCCTGAAATGGAAAGCGTAAAGGTATCGGTGAGGGTCTCGCTGCGATTAAATAACCTGAGTGTATAGGTCATCTCCTCGCCGGGAATAGCCAGCTCATCGATGGGTGCATTCAGGAACTGCACCCCTTCTTGTTCTCGGGGCTGGTTAAAGTAGGTAAAGCTGCGCCGTAGAATCTCGGCGCGTTCACCGGCCTCCGGTACGCCTTCCAGCCCAAAGCCCAGATAGACCAGCCGGAAGGGGGTGCAATAGCCAGCCGTTAGCCCGGCCGCCTGCCCGTCTTCGTACTTAAAGGCGGCGTCAGATAAAATGCCCTGCCTCGGCTGCGAAACGTCTGGCGCTATCTGGTTGCCGCTGCTGCTGCCGCCGTTCAGGTTAAAGGTTAGGCCCTCAAAGAGCGAGCCAGCGCTGCCGGAGATGGTGTTGGTTACGGCCGTTTTGCTCAGAAAAGAGGCGTTTAAATCCCGGTACCACCAAATCTGCGTATCTAACCCCACGCCGTCAAATATTCCCACGTTTTGCCCGCTAATAAAGAGGTGTCCACCTAGGCCCAGATAATCCGTAATCACATCGTTGATACCCAGATAACCGGGGGAGTCATGTGGGCTCGACCAGATTACCGAATCGTATCCCGCCAAATCATCCAGCCTGGGCGTGTCTTGCACGGGATCGCGGATGGTCCAGGTATCGAAGCTGTAGTTGAGCGTATCGAGCGCCTCGCTGTACCAGCCAACCTGGCTGCTGAAGTGCCAGTGCCCGCTATCTACCAGCAGAACGGATGGCGCATCGGCCAGGAAGAAGTATTGTATGACGGCCGTTCCCTCCGTCAGCCAGACGCTGGCCCGCTGCTGCTGGTAGCCGATCTTGCTCACAATCAGTTCGTAGCTGCCAACAGGCAACTGTATATCGAAACGGCCGTCTTTATCGGTGACGGCCGTAATGGGCGTGTCTACCACCTCAATCGCTGCATTAGCAAGCAGGGCATAGCCGCTGACGGCGCGCACGATGCCTTCTACCTGACCAGCGGGCAGCGAATTTACCGTGATGTTGCGCGTGGTGAGTTGTCCTTCAACCACCACAATTCCGCTAATCGTTTTTTGCGCATAGCCAAAAGGTTGGCTGCTGAGCGTGTAGCTGCCGCCTTGCAGAGCTGCACTGTAACGGCCGTTTTCATCCGTCACAAACGGCAGCAGCGCGCCAGACGGCGTGGTGAGGGTAACCACCGCATTGGGCAGCGGCAGGCCGTCGGCAAATAGCTGCCCGGTTAGCTGTCCCTTGGTGGCCTGTGTGGCGACGGCAGCGTAGGCGTCCAGGCGGCCCCAGCCGCTGTCATCGTTGGGCTGCGTTGTGCCTAGAGGAACGGCCGTGTCCGCCAAAATCTGCTTTACTTCTGCGAGGGTCAGCGCTGGATTGGCGCTAAGCAGCAGGGCAATGGCCCCCACCACGTGCGGAGCAGACATCGACGTGCCGCTGTTCGTGCCATAGGCCCCGCCGGGCAGGGCAGACCAAATCTGCCAGCCTGGGGCCACCAGCCACGGCTTTTGTTCATCGGTCAGATACGATGGCCCGCGTGAGGAAAACCAGGCGACCTCGTCAATTTCATCGCTGGCCCCCACGGAAAGAACGCCCGCGTTGCCCGCCGGGTAGCCAACGGTGCCTGGGAATGGCCCGCTGTTGCCAGCCGAGAACACCACCTTAATGTTGGCAGCCTGCAGGGCAGCAATGTCTTCCACAAACACAGTGTGGGGAATGGAGCTGCCCCAGGAGTTGTTGACCACATCCGGGGCCAGGGACGGGTTGCCATTGGGTGCCAGCAGCCATTCAAAGCCTCGATGCACGTCACTTTCCCAAATGTAGCCATCTGGATCGGCAATGTTGACGGCAATCCACTCTGCCCCTGGCGCCACGCCGATGCCGTTGTGGCCCACGGCCGTTCCCGCCACGTGCGTGCCGTGGCCAATATCGTCGGTGGGCTCACTTTGGCTGGGTGAAACGGCATTGTACCAGCTGCCGCTGTGGTCAACCGTGCCCCCCTGGTTGCCCCGGTAATTTTCGCTCAGGTCTGGATGCTGCCAATCCACACCCGTGTCCATAATGGCGACGGTAACGCCGCTGCCGTCAATTCCCAGTCCGTGCCAGACGGCTGGCGCGTTTACCTTTGCGATGCCCCAGCTGGCAACCGGGCCGGTGACAACGGCCGTATTGGCCGCCAACAACGTGTTTGTTAATGTATCGGTAGGACCAATTTGCTGCACAACGATATCTGGCCGGACCTTTACCACTTCCGGCAGGCTGGCAATAGCCTGTACGGCCGTCAGGTTCCCGCTTGCGGCAATGCTGTTGACAATCCATAAGGGGCGCACGGCCGTGGTGTGTCCGTCGTTGGCCAGATGGTTCAGCACGGCCAAAGCCTGGCCCTGGCTGGCGGCAGCGGTTTCTTGTAATGTGTGAAGAACGGCCGCATGCTGTGCCTCTGGATTGGCGGTGGTGATGGCTGTGAAATCGGCCGTTTCCTCTAGATCGGCGATAAAGCGGACGGTTCCCTGCTCTGCCAGGGCTTCCAGCAGGGCCGGGTCAATTTTGTCGGCTGGCTGTGCCGCCTGAACTGTTCCAAACCGTGCGGCATTGGCGAAAATAACGGCCGTCAGGCCCAGTGCAATTGTCAGGCTGAGAAAAAGGAATCCTACACGCTGCCTCATAAAGATCATTATACTCCGAAAGCTGTCAGTTGGGCTGACTGGTACTTTCCTCCTATCGTGCTGGAATGCCCGTCTGTGGTAAGTCATGATGTAAGTGCTTTTACATACCATTTTTTTGGGGTGCACTCTGGCAAAATTAGCCCTTCGAACCCAACTGGCCCTTTTAAGTGGGAGACAGGAGCAGCACAGGAATTAGCATGAGACCGGGAATCAGCATCATTATCCCAACCTACAATAGCGCCAATTATCTAACCCAGGCCGTGGACTCTGTGCTGGCGCAGGAATATGCCCCTTGTGAATTAATTGTGGTAGATGATGGTTCGACCGACGAGACGGAAGCCGTTCTAAAGCCCTACCTAAACCAGATTAAATATGTGCGGCAGGAAAACAGCGGCTCTGCGGCAGCGCGCAACCGGGGGTTGCAGCTGGCGGCGCATGAGTTTATCTTGTTCTTGGATGCCGATGATTTGATGCTGCCCGACAAGCTGCATCAGCAGGCAGCGTTTTTACAGCTCCATCCCTCAGTCGGTTACGTCTCTAGCGGTTGGCAGCAAATTGATCAATCCGGGCGGCTGCTGCAAACGGTGGAGCCCTGGCACCTTGCCTCCGACCCCGACCTGGATTTTTGGTTGCAATATAAGCTTGTGCAGTTAGGAGCCATCCTGTTTCGCCGCGTCTGGCTGAATCGCGTAGGGGGGTTAGATGCTGCGCTGCGGCAGGCCCATGACGTGGATTTGATGCTGCGCTTGAGCCTGGCGGGCTGTGCCGGGGCCTGGCTGTATAAATCAACCATTGAGTATCGCCAGCACCCGGCCAGCACCATGCACCGTAACGTGGCAGTCCAGGCGGAATCGCTCCTGCGCGTGCTGGACAAGTTTTTTGCTCGCCCCGATTTGCCAGAGCGGCTGCATCAGGAAAAAGCAAAAACTTATTTTTATACGCTGCTCTGGCTGGGCTGGCACGCCGCAGTTCACGGAGATGAGATTACAGCCGTTTCCAGCCTGCAACACTCTCTAGAAATTGGCCCCACGCTCTATAATCTGGCTCCGATTTATACCGTGGCCGAGTGGCTGTTTCATTTTACCGATTGGGAGCGAGAAAACGGCCGATCTGCCCCACTACCAGAAGTCATCTGGCGCATTTTTCAGCAGGCCGCGCCGAAAACCCAGGCGTGGCCTGAGCTGCGGCGGCTGGCGGAATGGTGGCAGGCTGAGTGGCCTGAGGCCATACGTGCCGCCTATACCCCCTATGATCTATGGCGCATTTTCCAGTCTGGCCTGGACTGGGAAAAAAGCAACACCGAGCTAACCGCTGAACTTATCTTGAGCTGGTGGGCGCTGGTCTGGCAGCCCCTGACCCAGAAGCGGTATGATGACGCCACTGCGGGCTGGGCCTATTTTCCTCACCAGGATCAGTACACGTTTTTGCAGCTTGTGCGCGTAGGGCTGGCGGCCGAACCGGGCGCAGTGAACACCGGTGCGCTTGGCCTGCTGTGGCAAGATGCCTGCGCGCATGGCCTGCTGCTAGAAGCTGACTTTGATGAAGCGGCCTTTTACGCTCTGCTGTTTGCTCAGCAGCCGCAGCCCGAATTGCGCTTGCCGCGCGTCAGCGTTATTGTGCCGGTTTACAACGGTGCCGCCCATATTGTGGAAACCGTGGAATCGGTGCTGGCTCAGACCTACGCGGATCTGGAGCTCATTGTGGTGGATGATGGCTCAACGGACGGCACGGCCGAACTGCTACGGCCGTATCGCGGCCAGCTGCGGCTTGTGCAGCAAAGTAACCAGGGCGTCTCGGCCGCGCGTAATTGTGGGCTGCGGCTGGCGCTGGGCCACTTTGTGCTGTTTTTGGATGGCGATGACATTCTTTACCCGGATAAGCTGGAGCAGCAGGTGGCTCTATTGGAAGCGGATCATTCGTTGGGCGCGGTGCACAGTGGCTGGCGACTAGTAGATGAATACGGTCGTCCCTTGCGCAACATCTGCCCCTGGCAGCAAAGCCCAGCCCTCAGCCTGAGCGATTGGCTGCAATGGAAGCCGGTTTTTCTGGGGGCGATGCTGTTTAGGCGCAGCTGGCTCCAGCGCATTGATGGTTTTCGCACCGATTTGCGCCAGGCGGAAGACACCGACTTTTTGCTGCGGCTGGCGCTGGCGGGCTGCCCCATGCGCTGGCTCGAGCACGTCACTATTGATTATCGCCAACATGGTGCTGGCGTTATGCAAAACGGCCGTCGTCAGGCCAAAGATATGCTCACCGTGCTGGATGACTTTTTCAGCAACGAGGTACTGCCGCCGGACATTAAGGCTATGGCGCCAACGGTGCAGCAGTATACGCTTGTCTGGCTGGTGTGGCACCTTTATCGCACCGGTTATCCTGAGGAAATTGGCTACTATTTGCGGCGGGCCGTAGCAGCAAACGGAAAACATTCCCCCGCTATTTTGGCTCAGACCTGGGTCGTGCAGCTGGCGGCCTATGCTCACGAAGAGTTGGAAGCGGTTACCGAGCTGCGGTTACTTTACCCATACATGCGGGCAGCATTGCAGCTCAACGATGCCGCCTGGACGGCGATCGCGCGCATGCTGGATTGGTGGCTAGACCATTGGCAGCTGCTGCACGAGGGTCTGTTAGGCGATTTGTATCAGGTGCAGCAGATAGTGCATAGTGCCATTCATCTGGAAGAAGCAGGGCATATTCGCGCTGCGGTGGAATGGGTGGAGTGGTGGCTGAAGGTGTGGCGTTTCTTTTTGCAGCACGAAAATTGCGGTGTGGGGCACGAGATGGCTGCCTTTGCGAATAATGGCGGCCAGGAGCTTGTGCGTCTCGTTAAAGGCTCCATTGTGCATGCGCCGCATCAGGTTGAAGCGTGGCAAATCATGGTTTTTTGGCAGCGAGCCCAGGAGTGCGACCTGATACGGCCGTCCGATAAGCATCATATCATCAGCCTGTACCTTACTTTCTTTGGGCAATCTTTGCTGGGCAGGCAGTGGACGCGGGCGCGCCAGGGTTTGTGGAAAGCGGTGCGATTTAGCGTGCAGCCGCGGGCGCTGGAGGCGTGGCGCGAGTTTGTACAGTTAGGGGTGCGCTATTGGTGGAACGGCCGTTTGGGGAGTCACTATTGATGATCCTGATAATTTCTGGTCACCAGCGGTCGGGCACCACGATCCTGCGCCGGGTTTGTGATGGGCATCCGCAAATTCGGGTGGCTAACGAGTTTGGCTGTTTTGCTGATGTTGGTCTGACGGTGAAGCAAGCAGCGTCGGCCAGGTTGGCTCAGTGGCGGTTAGTAAACGGCCGTTGGGCTTACGATTCTGCGTCTGCTACCCATCCCCGCCGCCACTGGCATAATCTGTGGTTTACCCTGAGCTATTTGTGGCGGCTGGCGCGCATCACGCGCGGGAAGGTCACTGCGCTGGGTGTAGGCGAAGCTTTAAGAAGTCAGTGGGCGGAAGCGGCCGTTATGGGGGACAAACTGCCCCAATATATGCCCCTGCTGCCGCAGCTGTTAGCTGATCACCCGGCAAAGGTCCTGCTCATTTATCGAGACGGCCGTGACGTCACCCATTCATTTCTGGAGAAGGTGCAGACCGTCTGGCAAGACCGGGCATGGGCCAATGAGCTGAATACGGCCGAAAAGATTGCCCGCAACTGGGTTACCCAAATTGAGCAGATGAAGCAGTTACAGCAGCAATATGGACCAGCTCAAGTTCATATTATTCAGTATGAGCGCTTTGTCACAGAGCCGGGGCCTGTGCTTAATGATCTTGCTGCCTGGCTGGGGGTGAACCCGGCGGGGTTCCCTCTGCAGCAGGTGCGGGCCGGCAGCATTGGCAAATACCGGCAAGGCCTGACAAGGCAACAAATTGAGCAAGTGGAATCTTTAGCCGGGACCACTTTACAACAGTTAGGCTATGAAGTGTGATGAATACATTTGACGAAGGAGCACGAGTTTCATGATATTAATGATCGGGGGACATCCTCGTTCTGGCACAACGCTGTTGCAAACGCTGTGTGATTTGCACCCGGAGATGGCGGTTACAAACGAGTTTGGCTGCTTTAGCTTCCTGGGGCAGACGTATGGCGATTATGCACGCAACATTTTTGATCGTTGGCGGCGCGTGAAGGGCAAGTGGGCCTTTGATATTTCTTATGCCAATTATCATCGGCTGCTTAAAGCCAACAATCTACGTTTTGCCTTGATGCACCTGATTCGCTATCGTCAGCAATATCGCGGCGAGGTTACGGCCGTCTCCCTGGAGGCCACGTACCGCCGCATGTTTCCTGGTGCCAGGGTGGTGGGCGACAAATGGCCCCATTATTTGTTCCGCATGGATAGATACGTGCAGGAGGACGCTCTGACGCGCCTGGTGATTTACCGCGACTGTCGGGACGTTACCAGTTCGTTCCTGGTGCAGGCTCGCACCAACTGGAAGGACACCGATTGGGTCCACAGAGTAGATACTGCCGAAAAGGTGGCCGCCCGCTGGGTGCGGGGCATTGAAATTATGGAGGCCCACGCCGACAAGTTGGTGATTCTGCAGTACGAAGCCATGATGCATGAGCCAGAAAAAGAGCTGCGGCGCGTCAGCGAGGCCATTGGGGTAGACCCGGCCGGTTTCCCCACCGACATGATTGATCCGAGCAGCATCGGCAAATATCAGAAGGGCCTGACGCCAGAAGAGCTGGAGAGCGTTATTAGGGTGGCTGGTCCCACGATGGAGCGATTGGGGTATCGGTGATGATGCAGTTTAGCGTCGTGATTCCCACGCGTAACAGGCCGGAACGATTGGCCGCTTGCCTGCACAGCTTTTGCCAGCTGGATTACCCGGCAGGCGCGTGGGAGCTCATTGTGGTGAACGATGGCGGAGAGGATTCGTTTTCGGCCGTTTCCCCCCAGCTTCAGCAATCACTGCCGCTCAAGCTCATCAACGTCCCCTGGTCTGGCCCCGCGGCTGCCCGAAACCGGGGAGCCGCTGCCGCCAGCTTTGCCCATCTGGCCTTTACAGATGACGACTGCCGTGTGCTGCCCGATTGGCTGCACCAGTTCGCCACGGGATTTGCCCAAACGGGCTGCGATGCGCTGGGCGGCGCCTGGTGTAACCCACAGCCGGACAGGCTGGCAATGCGGGCTGCCCAATTTTTGATCGAGTTTATGTACGATTACATGCAGGATGAGGCACGCAACAAGCTTATGCTGGTTTCCAACAATGTGGCCTATAATCGCGCGGCGTTTACGGCCGTTGGCGGTTTTAATGAGGCCTTTCCCTTTGCGGCCGGAGAGGATATGGAGCTTGGTTTTCGCCTGGTGGCCCATGGCTGCCGCCAGGGGTATTGGCCTGGGGCCAAAGTGTGGCATCACCACAACCTGAGCAGCTGGGGCCACGTGCGCCAGCAGTTTAGATACGGCCGTGGCGGGCATTACTTTTTACAGGCAGTGGCTGAGCAGGCAAAAAATGGCCGGGTTGTGCAGCCTGGTTCTGCCCGGGAGTTCTATGCTGCGCTGGGTAGGTCCGCCAAGCAGCTAGAGGAGCCGCTTTCCTTTTTAGCACTGGTGGCTATTGCTCAGACCGCCTACCGGTTGGGGCAATTCTATCAGCGGCAGCGGAGCCGCCTGGCTAGGTTAGCTATTTCCTAAGCGAAGAGGCAGAAATTTTATGAACGATCCTATTTCTTTTGGTGGGCAGATGACAAATGTGGGGCAGCAAAATAGCTGGCGTCGCAGCATAATCTATCAGCGAGATCTGCTGCGCGAGCTTGTTCTGCGCGAAATGCGCATGCAGTATAAGCATTCCTTTATGGGATTTACCTGGTCTTTGCTGAACCCTTTGCTGCATTTGCTTGTCTTTTATTTCATTTTTCGCGTGGTGCTTACGCTGGACATGCAGCGTTTTTCCTCGCACGTTTTTATTGGCTTGCTGGTGTGGAACTGGCTCCAGGGCGGTCTGACCCAGGCCGCTAATGCCATTACGGGTAACCGGGAGCTGGTCAGGCGGCCCGGTTTTAACCTTGCGATCCTGCCTGTGGTCACCAACATCACGCACATGATGAACTTCATTTTCTCACTGCCGGTGCTGCTAATTATCTTACTGATTGAAGACGCCCATTTTGGCCCTCAATTATTGGCGCTGCCCCTGTTGATTGGTCTGCAATTTTTCCTCATTCTTGGCTTTTCTTATCTGGTAGCCAGCACCAACGTGTTGTTCCGCGATACACAGCATTTGCTCAACGTGCTGCTGCGCCTTTTCTTTTTCCTGACGCCTATTTTTTATGAAGCCAGCATGTTGCCAGACCGCTTTGCCAGATGGTATCGGCTCAATCCCCTGGTTGACGTTGTGGGTGCCTATCGAGCAGCGCTGATGGGCGACCGTCCGTTGGATTGGGGTGCGCTGCTGTGGCCAGCGCTTGTGGCCGCGATCTTCTGTGCGGTTGGCTATGCGCTCTTTCGGCGGGTGAATTATCGTTTTGTAGAGGAGCTTTAATGAAGGACGCAATTATTGTCGAAGGGTTGGGCAAGAAGTTTTATCATTTTAGCAAGCAGCGCCCGACCACGATTTTGGAGATGCTGGCGCGTGGCCTGCCCGGGCTGCGGCCGGAGCGCGTCTTTTGGGGGCTGCGTGACATTAATTTTCGCATTGCGCAGGGCCAGATTGTGGGCGTGATTGGCGAGAATGGGGCGGGCAAATCAACCTTGCTTCAGCTGCTCGGCGGTGTAGGGCGGCCAGATGAAGGGCGCGTGGTGGTGAACGGCCGTATCGGCGGGTTTCTTGATCTCAAAGCTGGCCTGCGTCCGGATCTGACGGGTCGTGAGAATATTTACATTAGCGGCGTCATCTCTGGGCTGACGCGGCGCGAAGTGGATGAACGCTTTGAAGCTATTGTTGATTTTGCTGAGATTGGCGAGTTTATCGAAAGTCCGCTGCGCACCTACAGCACCGGCATGCAAATGCGGCTGGCTTTTGCTGTTGCCGCACACACGAACCCGGATGTCTTGCTTATTGATGAGGTGCTGGCTGTGGGCGACGAGGCGTTTCGGCGTAAATGTTTTGCCCGCTTGGAGCGGTTCAAGGAAGAAGGCGTCACGATTGTGATTGTGTCTCACCAGGTGAACCAGGTGCGCGAGCTGTGCGACGAGGTGCTGTGG
>JBHIWP010000121.1:0-14709 GCA_041987425.1 Promineifilaceae bacterium (SeqCode)
TTCTGATAATTCGGAGGATATTTATATTATTATTCAAGATAGGTCTGATGGTCGGTCTGATGAACAAACGCTGGCAGGGCGCTCGCACTATGACGTTTTCCCCGAGATTCCCGACCGATGGCGAGCCATCCACCAGCGAGCGCTCAAGGGTGAAGTCATACAGGCAGATGAAGACCCATTTGTGCGGGCAATCGGCAATACACAATGGCTGCGGTGGGAAGTTAGGCCCTGGTATACGGCCGAACAGACTATTGGTGGAATTGTTGTTTTTTCTGAAGACATTACTGAGTTTAAAGAAACCAGAGAAGCATTGCGGCAAAGTGAACTTCTTTTCAAGGCCATCGTTGAGGATCAGACCGAGCTAATTGTCCGGTACAAAACAAATGGGTCCATTCTTTTTGCCAATGAGGCGTATGCGCGAATTTTCAATACCGTACCTGGAGCTTTGATAGGGCAAAGCGTTTGGAGTATTTTAGAGGAATCCCTGGCAAAAGCTTTAAAGAAGACAGTTAGCCGGTTGACGCCGTCGAATCCCGTGATTATTGATGAATACTCTGAGGTACTGCCAGACGGCCGTCCGGTTTGGATGCGCTGGACAGAACGGGGGATTTTTGATGAAGACGGCCGTCTCGCAGAGATACAGGCGGTTGGATACGATATTACGGAACGACGCCATGCAGAGGAGCAGCTGCGTTTTGCTCTGGCACAGCTACAGCAGCTTATTCAGGCGGTGCCAGAGGGCGTGCTGCTTTTGTCAGATGAAGGCTCTATCCATTTAACAAACCCCGTCGCTGCCCAATACTTAAGCATATTGGCGCCTGACCTGGAAGACGGCCGTTTGCAGCAGCTTGGTGAACGGCCGTTGAACGACCTGCTTACCTCACCTCCGGAAGGATTATGGCACGAAATTCTCTTTGATGATTACGTTTTTGAAGTTATTGCCCGGCCCGTAGAAGTTGGCTTAGAAAATAATGGGTGGGTTTTAGTACTGCGAGACGTTACGCAAGAAAGGACAATCCAACAACATTTGCAGCAGCAGGAAAGATTGGCCGCTGTAGGGCAGCTGGCATCAGGCATCGCCCATGACTTCAACAACATTTTGGCCGTAATTGTTCTCTACAGCCAGCTCATTTTAAGATCAACAGGGCTGGCGCAAAGCACAAAAGAAAAAATGGTGATCATTGAAAGGCAGGCAAAACGAGCTACCGATCTGATCCAGCAAATCCTCGATTTTAGTCGGCAATCGGTGATGGAAAGGAAGCCTCTAGATCTGGTTCCTTTCATGAAGAACTTTGTCAACTTACTGGAACGCACAATGCCAGAAAGCATTGAAATTGAGCTAAATTATGGCAATGATCTCTTTATTATTTTGGCAGATCCTTCGCGTATTCAGCAAGTCATGATGAACCTGTGCGTCAACGCCCGAGATGCAATGCCAGGTGGCGGACGGCTGGCCATCTCACTGGCACAAATTTCTACAGGAGCAAACAATCCTCCGCCGCTGCCTGAAATGCCGTCTGGCAACTGGATTCAAATTCAGGTAGAAGACTCTGGCAGCGGCATTCCCCAAAGAGCATTGTCGAAAATATTTGAGCCTTTCTTTACCACCAAGGAGGTGGGTAAAGGCACTGGCCTGGGGCTGGCTCAGGTCTACGGCATCATGGAACAGCACGAAGGATATATTGACGTCAGCTCGCACGAGGGCCAGGGAACCACGTTTTTCCTCTATTTCCAAAGTTTAAATCACGCTGTAACTGGCCGTTTGGTAGACAGGACGGATTCGTTACTGCAAGGTCAGGGCCAAACGATATTGTTAGTTGAAGACGGGCAGGCCACGCGGCAGGCTTTGCTGCACAGTCTGATATCTCTGAATTATCAGGTAATCGAAGCGTCGAACGGCCGTGAGGCCTTGGAGCTTCTGGCAACGAAAGCACAGGGCATAGACCTGATTGTGAGTGACGTGGTGATGCCAGAAATGGGTGGAATCGCTTTGCTGCAGGCCATACGGCGGCAAAGGATCTATATTCCCCTGGTTTTATTAACGGGTCATCCCTTAGGAGATGAACTAGAAAAGCTGCAAGCTATGGGGCTGGCTGGCTGGCTGCCCAAGCCACCAGCGCTGGAAAACCTCAGCCAGTTATTAGCCCGGATTTTAGGTAAGTAAGTCATGCGATAAAGCCCCTGCGGTTTCTAAAAGATAAGGATAGTTATGAATTTAGCCGGAATCAAAATTGGACACGCCACAAATGAAAAATATCACACGGGCTGCACCGTTTTTTTGTGCCCACCAAACACCGTTGCCAGTGTCGACGTGCGAGGTCCGGCACCTGGCAGTCGGGAAGCGGTGCTGCTACAGCCAGACAAGCCTATTCAGTTTATTCAGGCGGTGATGCTCACCGGAGGCAGCGCCTTTGGTCTGGCTACGGCCGATGGAGCTATGCGTTACCTGGCCGAGCGGAATATCGGTCACTTTACGCCTATTCGGCCTATTCCTTTGGTGCCAACGGCCGTTGTCTACGATCTGTTTATGAACGAGGGACAGGGGCTGCCGGACGCCGAAATGGGGTATCAGGCCTGCTTAAATGCGGGAGACGAAAATGTGCCCCAGGGCAATGTGGGGGCTGGCGCTGGCGTAACGGTAGGGAAGTGGGGTGGCTTTCGCACCATTATGAAAGGCGGCTTTGGGCTCAGCGCTGTAGAAGTGGATGGTGTGGTGGTAGGCGCTGGCGCTGTTGTAAACGCGGTGGGGGATGTGGTAAACGCAGATGGCTCCGTATTGGCTGGTGCGCGCGCGGAAAACGGCCGTTGGCTGGTGGAAGAAAATCCATACCGCAAATTTCCTGACCTGCCATCAACGCCGGTAGGCACGAATACCACCCTGGTCGTGCTGTTTACCAACGCCCGGTTGAGCAAGGTTGAGGCCCACCGCCTGGCACAGCGCGCTCATGACGGCTTTGCCATTGCTATTCGTCCAGTCCACACCACCCACGATGGCGACACGGCCTATGCCCTGGCAACCGGGCAGGTAGAAGCCTCATTCGATCTGGTGGCTAACGTGGCCGTTGAAGTGGTGGCCGAGTCTATCCGCCGAGGCGTAAGCCAGGCGGAATCAGTCGGCTACGTACCAGGTCTGGCTAGCCCAGTTAGTGATGAATAGGTGTTACGCCATGATGAGCCTGAGTCCTTAGCACGAATACTTGTTCAAAATAGACCAGTCGTTATAATTAGGCACTATGAGTTCAAAACGAGACCAAATTATTGAAACAACTTGCCAGCTGATGGAAATGCAAGGATACCATGCTACCGGGCTAAACCAGATATTGGCAGAAAGTAATACGCCTAAAGGTTCGCTCTATCATTACTTCCCTGAGGGGAAAGAGGAGCTAACTGTAGAAGCAATTGAGCGCTCCTCGCAGCTTATTGAGTCACGAATTCGTGATGTAATGGCTGAAACTGGTGAAGCAGTTACGGCCGTTACCACTTTCATCAGGACGCTGGCCAGCCATGTAGATGCCTCAGGTTACAAGGCAGGGGGGCCTATTACGGCTATCGCTTTAGAGTCTGCTTCAACGAACGGCCGTTTGCGTGATGCTTGTCGTCAGGCCTACCAGGATTGGCAGGATGCCTTTGCCGATAAATTACGCCTGGGAGGCTATAGTGAAGCCCGCGCTAGACGGCTTGCGGCCGTTATTGTTTCCGCCTTAGAGGGCGGCATTATTTTAAGCCGTAGCCAACATAGCCCACAGCCCTTGTTGGACATCGCCGATGAGATCGAAGTTCTTTTAGGGCCATAACCGATCATATCACCATTTTTTTAGCGGGTCTATACAGACCGGTCTAGTTAAATTAACATTGAATGCTAACGCAATACAGGTAACTAAGGAGAAAGCGATAATGAAACTTGCTATTTTTGGTGCTTCTGGAAGAACCGGTAAATACCTCGTCCAAAAAGCGCTGGACGCCGGGCACGAGGTAACCGCGCTGGTTCGGACGCCAGCTAAATTAACTGTTCAACACGACCGACTTCACGTTATTGAAGGGGATGCCCATGACCAAACCGCCGTCGAAAGAACGATTGCTGGCGGTGACGTGGTGCTGAGCGCCATGGGCCAGTACAGTCAGGCCATTACCAACATTTTGGCAGCCATGAAAAAGCATGGCGTTAAGCGCGTCGTGGTTGCAGCCGGAGCAGGGGTGCCCGACCCAAATGACAAACCCCGCCTGATCAACTACCTTATCAGCTTCCTCATCAAGACCTTTTCTCGGAAAACCTACAATGAGGCGATAAAGCAAAACGAAATCCTTCGCGCCAGCGATGTAGATTGGACGATGTGCCGCGCCCCCATGTTGACTGATGAGCCGCCGGGAAAGTATAAAGTTACCTATGTTGGTAAAGAGATGTACCGCACGCTGTCCCGCGCCAGTTATGCTGACTTCATCCTAAAACAGGCAACAGACACCCAATACATCCGCCTGGCGCCCGCAATTAGCGATGCCAAATAAGATCGGGCAGGATGTACTTATGTTAAATCAGCTATTGATGTTTCAGGAAAAACAATCATGACCAAGGAACAAAATCAACCTTCAGGGCCACCTTTCCCGCCTTGGGTGTTTAAATGGATTATGAATCCAGGAATGACCCTCTTGCTACGTTCCCCTTTGCACGGCCTGGTAAGCCAACGGCTATTGCTGCTGACATTCACCGGTCATAAAAGCGGTAAACAATTCACAACGCCTTTGGGGTATGAGCGAGAAGAGGAAAAGTTGATTATCATGACGCGGCGTCCCTGGTGGAAAAACTTCCGGGGTGGCGCACCGGTGAGGGTGCGGCTTCAGGACAAAACGCAAAAAGCTGTAGCCACTGCCATAACCGACCCGGAGCAGATTGCCGCCTATATTGGCCGCAGTCTACTTAGGAACGATGCAGAATTTAACGTCAGACGGTTTGGATTAAGGCCAGAAAGGCCAGAAGCAGCAAAATCACCAGACCAGGTAACGCTTCTTGCTGCTGCACGGGGGCAACAAATGATCCAAATCGAACTTAAAGGTTAATTGATAAGATCGCAGGACAATATGACAATATTAGGAAGGGTTTGCCCTGGTTGTGAAGGTATAGCATAATGTAGTTGAGCAAACACAAATCTATCCATTTGTTCCTGTGAAGCTGGCTTCCTCAGAAGCTTGTTTCAATGTAGAGGTCCTGCGCGATGATTACCTATAAGACGTTTGCCGAACAGATAGATACAACGCAAAATTTACTGGACCAACAAAACTCCCTTCGTAACCAATTTCTCACCTTCATAAACGATGTAGCCCGGCCTGAACACATCATTCAAATTAATGAACTGTTTTTACCAGCGAATAGCCAATTTACGCTAACAGTCTGGTACTACGTTCCCGCAGTCAAATCAGAGCCGGATCTAAGTCTACGGCCAGAGGCCCAAAGCGCCGACGTGTTAGCCCAGAAGCTGCGCGAAAAAGGGCGGCGGGATAGGGTTAGCTCAATGGTTGATGAGCACATGATTCGCTCTGACTCCAGCTAATAATTCGGCTGTCATTTGTGATTGGAGCAAGCCTAGTGAAAAAATTTGATGTTGTTTGGATAGGAACGGGGCAGGCAACGGGCACAATCGTGCCGCGTTTGTCGAAAGCGGGCAAAACGGTGGCAATCGTAGAAGGCGGCCGTTTCGGGGGGAGCTGTGTCAATTATGGCTGTACGCCAACAAAGACGCTGGTAGCCAGCGCCAGAGCTGCGCACATGGCTCGTCGTGGTCCTGATTTTGGCGTTATGACCGGCGACGTTCGCATTGATTTTGCCAAAGTGATGGCGCGCCAAAATAAGATTCGGCACAGCGGCAGCCAGGGGATGGAAAAATGGTTGCGCAACATGGACGGGGTGACGGTTTTTGATGGATACGGCCGTTTCACAGGCCCCCACACAGTCCAGGTCGATGACGAAGATACCATAGAAGGAGAAACAGTTGTCATCAACGCCGGAGGTCGCGCCCGCATATTTCCCATTCCTGGCGTCGACGAAGTTGATTGGCTCAATAATGCCAGGCTGCTTGATTTAACCGAACTTCCTGCCCACCTCGTTATCGTTGGGGGCAGCTACATCGGCCTGGAATTTGCCCAAATCTTTCGCCGCCTGGGAAGCGACGTGACCGTAATCGAGGCGGCCCCTCAGCTGATGTTCCGCGAAGATGCCGATATTGCTGCTGCTACACAAGAAATTCTAGAAGATGAAGGGATTGTTATTCGCACAGATGCCAAGGTGGAACGTTTAGCCCAAGAGGCCTCGCGACAAATCGACGTTTATTATGAACAAGACGGCCAGGAAAAGCAGGTGCAGGGCACGCATGTGCTGCTGGCCATGGGCCGGAAACCCAACAGCGACCGCCTTAATCTGGAAGCGGCTGGCGTGGTGGTGGATGAAAGCGGCTATATTGAAGTGAATGACGTGATGCAGACCAGCGTGCCCCACATTTTTGCAGTTGGCGATATCAATGGAGAGGGCGCTTTCACCCATACGTCGGTCAATGACGGAGAAATCTTTTGGGACTTTTACAGCGGAAAAGATGATCGCACCCTCTCTATGCGGATTTCTACGTATGCCATGTTTATAGACCCGCCGCTGGGGCGGGTGGGCATGAGCGAGAAAGAAGCGCGAGAAAGCGGCCGTAACGTGCTAATGGCCACGCGGCCAATGAAGCGCATCTCTCGGGCCAGAGAAAAGGACGAAACGGCCGGTCTGGTAAAAATTCTGGTCGATGCAGACACAGAACAATTTTTAGGCGCAGCCATTCTAGGGGTAGGGGGGGATGAGGTCATCAACATGTTTACGCCATTCATGTACACCGGGCAGTCCTACAAGCTGTTTCGCAAGGCGGTGTTAACCCATCCCACGGTGGCGGAGCTGATGCCCTGGATTTTGGATGATTTAGCGCCGCTCAGCGATTAGCTGCTTACTGCTGGTTGTTGTTCTGGTCTGCTGTGCCCGGCGGCACGTCTACGCTGTCCAGCCATTCTCGCACCAGCTGCACGCCCAGAACCGGGGCATAAATAGAGCGGGTTGTCGAGACATCAGCGTGGCCCAACAGCTCCTGCACCACCTCCAGCGGCATGCCTTCCCGCAGCAGTTGGGTTGCTCGATAGTGCCTGAAGTCATGGGCCGAGAGCGAGGGCTCCAGCCTCAGCGCTTTAACTGCCTTCTTAATGACGTTGTGGGCGCCAGACTGCGTCAGCCTGGCGCCGCCAGCGTTGCGGCTGTGTGAGACAAAAAGGGCTGGATTGCTGTCTGTGCGCTCCCGCAAATAGGCCTGGATGGCCTGCTGGGCATAAGGCATGATGTGCAGCGTTCGCGGGCGCTGGCCTTTACCAATGATCGTGGCTGTTTGGGAACGGCCGTTTCCCACCTGGGTGCGGTTCAGGGCCAAAATTTCGGATAGTCGTGCAGCCGTTGAATATAGCAAGTTAACTAAGGCTCTGTTCCGCAGCAGGGAAAGACGGCGATTATAGGCGTCATTATGTGAGGGCAGGGGCCTTTCGTTGTAGTAGCTCACCACCTGCGGCATTTTCTGCCGCGCCTCGTCTAAGTCGACAACTGAAGCAGCCTGATTGCGCTCCACGCGCCGCCGTTTTCGCTGTTGTGCCAATTTGCCTAATTGAATGCCTTCTGGCAGCTGGTCGATGCCGTCTAAAAAGTGAAGATAGTTGAGAACGGCCGCAACATACGTCGTTGTGGTGGCCTGTGCCCGATTTGCCAGCAGCCAGCTGCGAAACGCCAGCACATCGGCCGTTTGCAGCGGGGCGGGGGAAAGCGGCCAGCTATCATCCAGGCTGTGGTGGGGACCCTGCGTTTGTAGCCAATCGGCAAAGGCACGCAGCCCGGCGCGGTACGCGCGCTCCGTGCGTTCACTGTTCAGGCCTACCTCACGCAGGAACAGCGTGAGCTGAGGAAAAGGATGTTCGTTCGGAATTTCCCTGTTGGAGCAGGGGAGTGTTTTGTTGTGTTTTTGAGTCATGGTGCACATTATATCATATATACTCGTATTAATAAACATTATCAGGAGTAAGGTTTGCCGCTGGCAATTTCCTCCGGTAGAATGAAGCGCGTTGAAGAATAATAGAGTTTAGCTATTAGCTAGCCAATCACACAAGGAGCTTAATATGCCTGCTAAAGTTTTTGTCGGTAATTTGAACTTCTCAGCAACTAAGGAAGATGTCCAAAACTTGTTTTCGAAATATGGGCAAGTAGAAGACATAGCAGTTCAGGCAGAAGGAAGCACGCGCGTGGCCCGTGTTAAAATGGGCAATGAAAAACAGGCTGCTGCCGCTATTAAACAGCTGAATGGCACCAAAATGGGAGGCAATGTCCTGGTCGTCAAAGCAGGATAGCCACCCCCGATTGAATGATTAATCAATCGCAGCGGACCCCCACCACAAAAGGAGCTAAATTCATGATTATTTACGTTGGCAATTTACCCTTTCCGTCCACAGAAGAACAAGTTAGAAATTTGTTTGGCGAGTATGGCCAAGTAGACAGCGTCATGCTTCAAGAGAAAGGCAATACCCGCGTTGCCCAGGTTAAGATGGGAAACAGGCAGCAGGCTGCAGCTGCCATAAAAAATCTGGACGGAACCAAAATAGGAGGAAATGTGCTAGAAGTCCGCGCAGAACAGTAAACTACCCCTTGTGAACATCATTGGACTTTCTGCCTTTTATCACGAATCGGCCTGCTGCCTGCTACACGAAGGACGGCTGGTAGCGGCCGTTTCTGAAGAGCGCTTTACCCGTGTTAAGCACGACCCGCGCTTGCCGGTGCACGCCTTTCGCCACTGCCTGCATCAGGCCAATCTTTCTCCAGACGACATTGACGCCATCGCCTATTACGAAGATCCGCACAAAAAAGCAGCCCGTCAGCGCACATTTGAAGCATTTCCAGACGAAGATGCTGCAGTCCGTATCGACCCCACGCGCCCGGAACGCATGATCCGTGACTATCTTGGCTTTGAAGGCCCCATTTTGACCTTTGACCACCACCTTTGCCATGCCGCCAGTGCCTACTACTTTTCAGGGTTTGACGAAGCGGCCGTATTAACCGTCGACGGCGTTGGTGAATGGGCCGCAATGAGCTACGGCCATGGTGCTGGCAACAATCTCGATTTGTTTGAAACGGTCGATTTCCCCCACTCCCTGGGGCTGTTTTATGCCACTATCACGGCTTTTCTGGGCTTTCGCGTCAATAATGGCGAGTACAAAGTAATGGGACTGGCCGCTTACGGCGAGCCGCGCTATTTGGATCAGATGCATCAGCTTCTGCACAACGAGCCAGACGGCCAGTTTAGGCTGGACATGGATTATTTTGATTTTTTGTCTGGCGAACGCATGTTTAGCAACCGGCTAACTGATCTGCTTGGGCAGCCACCGCGCCAACCTGAGGCTCCCGTGGCCCAACATCACTGCGACATCGCCAAGAGTGCTCAGGTGGCGTTGGAAGAGATATTGCTAGAGAAGATCAATTATTTGGCAGAGAAAGTTGATTCACGCCAGCTTTGCCTGGCTGGTGGGGTGGCCTTGAATGCCGTGGCGAACGGCCGTATTCGCCGCGAAAGTCCCTTTACCAACCTGTTTGCTCAGCCAGCCGCCGGAGATGCAGGCACTTGCCTGGGCGCGGCCGCGCTGGCCCATCGGGAGCTGGTTGGGCAACGCCCGGTGCAAACCAGCTTGCCTCACGTTTACCTTGGCCCCACTTCTGCCCCGGATGACATTTCGACAATGATGGCTGAGCTGGGCGCACCTGCATCCGACTATAGGGCCGATGAGCAGGTGCTGCTGAGCGATGTGGCGGAACGGCTGGCGCAAGGTGACATTGTTGGCTGGTTTCACGGTGCGATGGAGTTTGGTCCGCGAGCGCTGGGAGCGCGCTCCATTTTGGCAGACCCCCGCCGCCCAGAAATGCGCGACGTGATTAACCAGCGCATCAAAAGGCGTGAGTCATTTCGCCCTTTTGCCCCGGCCGTTTTGCGCGCTCACGCCGCCGAGCATTTTGACCTGCGCGCTGAAGTGCCGTTTATGAACGAGACCTGCCGGGTCATTTCCCCTCTTTCGCTGCCTGCCGTCACCCACGTAGACGGTTCGGCCCGCCCGCAAACGGTGGACAAGGAAAGAGCGCCACGCTTTACGGCGCTGCTAGAAGCATTCTACGCCCGAACTGGCTGCCCAATTTTGCTCAATACGTCGTTCAACATGCGCGGGCAGCCAATTGTATGCACGCCCGTTGATGCGCTGTTTTGCTTTATCCAGGCCCAGCTAGATGTGCTCATACTAGAGAATGTTGTTCTGACGCGCGCTGCTCTGCCAGACAACTTGCCCGACCTGCTGGCGAGCTGGCAGCGTACGCCACAGTTTGCCTTTGGCGCTTATCGTTCGGCCATTTCAGAAACGCTTTACACGTTTGTCTAAGATGCCATCCTTATATGAATGAACCACAGCCTATCAGCATCTGGCAGCCGCACCATGACGCCAGCGGTGCACTCTACTTCGAGCGTCCTGCCCCGGGTCTACTTGGTGACCATTACGCCACCCGGTTGCGCATTCCAGCAAAGAAGCCAATGGAAACGGTGCGCATCTGCTTTTTTGGCGAATCGGCAGCAGTGGGGTATCTGTATGCCCCACACCTGACCCCGGCAATGGTGCTGCAACATCATCTGAATACGGCCGTTTCCCACCCTCGCTACGAAGTCGTTGACCTGGCACGGACTAACGAGCGACTGGATACACTACTGAGCACTGTTGAAGCCTCGCTACAGCTTCAACCGGACCGACTCGTTATCTTTGCGGGCAACAACTGGAATCTGCTGGAAACGCCGCATATTTCGCCCTACGCACCCGGGGTAAATGGCCGTTGGACCATTGCCGATGCCCTGCGCCAAAACGGGATGCGCGGGCTGGCCGATTTGGGGGAAGCTGCTCTGATCGAAAAAGTAAAGATAGCGTTTGTGCGTCTCAGCAAGCTTGTGGAGCAAAAACATCTGCCCGTAACTATCGTAATCCCCGAGGTTAACCTGGCCGATTGGGAAACGCGTCAGCCCCTACCCTGGCTAGACAATGACAAAAGTATTCGCTGGTATGCACTATACGAAGAATCCGTGGCGGCGATTGAGAATGAGGGCTGGCAAACCCTGTTCGAGACGGCCAATGCCATGCTCTCGCTGGACGGCGAGCAGTGCCCTACGTCCTGGCGGCTGCTGGCCATAGCCCAGCGCGGATTGGGGAACACGGAGAAGGCATGTCTGGCAGCCCAGCTAGAGGTGGCCGCAACCCAATACGCTACCCTTGGCTTCCTGGCTGCGCCCCAAATGTCTGTTATAGAACAGGAACTTTTGCGGCAGATTAGCAACTACTTTGGCTTTCAAGTTGTCGATTTACCCTCCCTTCTGCCCCAGCTAAGCGGCTCATCGCTGCCTGGGCGCACGCTGTTTGCCGACTATTGCCATCTGACAGCGCAAGGGATGCACCTGGCGATGACGGCCGTTGCCGCAGCTATCCTCGAACAATCACCAACGGATTTGTTGGCCCAACTGTCTCTACCGCCGCTGGCACCAGCGCAGCAGGCCGTAGCCGAATTTGGCGCGGCCATCCACACGGCCCATCGTCAGCTTCCGGTCAACCCGCGCAATGAGATGGTGCGCACCTGGTGCCAGCAGGCTCTTGAGACGGATGCTGGCGTCATTGCGGCAATGGTCGACGTGGTGGAGGCGCGCTGTGCAGCCTTGCCGGTGGTGCTAACGGCCGTTCAGCAGCGCAATCTCCAGTCATCGTACCCGCTCCAGCACCAGCACGGCTGGCGCTACGCCCATCTCGATGCTGTATTGCTAGAAGCCATCTTTTCTGTCCTGGAAGAATATGACCCTGCCGTTCGTGAGCAGCTTCTTGATGCGCTGGTTGCCGCGCACGGTGTTGGTGCAGCGCCACGCGATTTGCTGCGCGACGGCTATTATTTGTGGGAGCCGCTGGCGCGGTTTTATCCAGAGACTATGCATTATGCAGATGTTCAGACACGCGCCTATTTCCGAGCGGCGTGGCCGGAAACCGGCTTTGCTCTCGTGGTGGACGAGGGAACGGCCGTTGAGGTACATTTGACGGGTCGCCTGCCCCGCTACGGCAGTCGAAGTGAGCCTGTGGCCCTGTGGGTGAACGAGCAACCTGTAACTACGTTTATCTGGACGGAGAAATGGCAAAAAACGGCCGTAACCATCCCTCAAAATGTGTTGCAGCGCGGTCTTAATGCGCTCAAAATAAAATGGCCGCCTCTACCGCCCTTTGATGGCAAACGCCATCTGATTGAAACATTGGAGCGCGGAGAAACGGCCGATTTGTATCCTGTTTTTGGGGAATTATTCGATCTGAGGGTGCAGCGTTAATCTTTATCGAGCAGCGCGCGGGCTCTTTTTGCCATATCTACCTGCATTTCAGCTGGAACTATCCGGGCGCGTAGCTCTTCATTCGTTGCCAACTTTTCTACGATTTCCTTTTTTGTCCCGGTTGATTGGGTGCTTTTCCAGCCCTTTAGCGTGTCCAATTGAATGGGCCAAATGCTGTACTGTTCTTCATGGTTAATTACCACAGCATAGTTAATGTCACCTGGGAAATCATCAAACATCGTTAGCTCCTTTATACAATATGTATCGGCGGATACAAATAATGATAAGACAAACTTTATAATAACACACATGCTAAATTGTGGTGGAATCTATCACGGTTGACAGGGTAATCTAAACCCTGGGAGGCGCAGTTGAGGCTATGAAGGCTTTTCTGTTTCAATTGTTCGTTTTATTGTTTGGCAGTTTCCTGATCAGCATGCTGGCGTGCGCTCCAACACCCATAGAGCAACCAACGGCCGTTCCCCCAACCGATGCACCCGACGGGCCACCCGCGACGCCAACCGAAGCGGCTATTTCCCCTGCGACGGCGACGGCTATTACCCCAACCACCGAACCTACAGGCATACCAACACCAACGCCGGAGAACAGCACGACAGAGCAAACGGCCGTTGCGCCATCCCTAATTATTGCTCTGACGCAAGGCGTCTTTTCCGTTGCTGCCGATGGCTCCGGCATAAGGCGGCTAATAAATGAGCCTATTGCTATTGGCAGTGCTGCTTATGGCTACCAATCTGCATTTTCACCAGACGGCCGGTTTTTAGCCTACAGTACACCTCCAGGTGAAGCAACCCACCTTAATCTGCTAGACATTCACAGTGGAGAAACGCGGTTAATTACCCCTCTGCTTTCGGCCGAAATGGAGCCACGCCCAGACGAAGACTGTTTGGGGATAGCCAACGACACCATCCGTTGCCAGGCGGCTTTTACCGTTGGTGAGGTTGCCTGGTCACCAGACGGAACGAAGCTGGCTTTTGTTAGTGCCCATGCTGGCAACACTGCTGACCTGTATCTGTACTCCGTGAGCGACGAGACGATCAAGCAGCTTAGCTCCCAGGAAAGGGCCGTATCACGCCTCGTCTGGTCACCAGATAGCCAAGCCATCCTGTATTACAGCGTCCATTTTTCCTCTGGCTCTGGCAATGAGACCGTGCTGTCCGGCTGGGCAGTACGGGCAAATGGTTCGCGAACCGTCGAGCTGCACGACACACCAGGCTCACAGACAGAAATCGTCCTGGGCTGGCTGGACGCCGAAACGATTGTTGTTTACTCGCTAGACTGGGGCTTTTGCGGCACCGACTTACGGACCCACAATGTGCGCACTGGAGAAAAAACAACTTTGTGGGATGGGCTGTTTGCAGCCAATGGCGTAGCCCTGCACCCCAAGGGCTCACTGCTCGTTTCAGCGACCTGCGCCCCTGAAGAGGAGTGGCACTTAAGCCTGCGAACCTCAGATGGCGAAATAATACCCATACTGGATGCGCAGCCTTATTTGCCGCTTGAACCACACTGGTCCTCAGAGCTAAATGCCTTCTACGCTAACCACGCGACGGGCTGGCAGCTATTTTCAGCGTCTGGAGAGGTCATGGCGTATGCAAAGCAGGCACTAGACCGTCCAGAAACGGTACCGCCGGATGCGCTGGGCAGCACGCAGCATTGGGCCTGGGCCGATCAGGCAGGCCAGGGCATTTGGCTTCAGGCCGGAACCTCTGGCAGCTCGCCCACCAAAATCTTCAATGAGCGTGCTGAGCATCTTACCTGGAGCCCGTATGGCGATACGCTCTTTTTCTTCTCTGGCAGAAATCCACGGGTATTGTATGTGGCCCGGGCACCACAGTTTGAGGTAGCGGCCGTATCCGCCGATGAACTTGGTGGCCCCAGCGAGAATATATTATTGTCCTGGAGCCAACCTTAAGGCAGCGTGCTTCGCGATCTGTGCCCGGTTTTGGTAAGCCAAACATATTAGAAAACCTAGAGGAATAATAAAGCCTGGCATCTTTACCGGAATAAAAATGGCGGCTATGTATAACCCCCAGGCTAGTAGATTGGCCCACAGCGGTAAAGAGATAGTAAAGAGCAGCGCCAATGAATAAACTGCAAAATAAGGCATTACGACACTCTGCACGATGAGCCATACCTTCAATGAGGAGCGTTTAAACCAGAGAAGCGGCAGCAATACCACTGAATATGGCCACAAGCTAATATTAGTAGAGTAGTTTGCTGCGTTGTTGCCCAGCAGAGAAGCAATCCACTCTGGCACCCACCA
>JBHIWP010000122.1:0-14612 GCA_041987425.1 Promineifilaceae bacterium (SeqCode)
GTCGCGCGTAAAGCCCCCCCGAAAGATGGCCAGGGCTTTGAATAACGCTTGCTCCTCATCAGTCAGCCGCTGCCACGAATAATCAAAAACCAGGCGCATACTGCGATGGCGGTCAGGCACATCGCGCAGCTCGCTCTGCAGTAAATCCAGACCCTGGCGCAGCTCGGCCGCAATTTCGGCCAGTGACAGCATATTGAGCCACGCTGCCGCCAGTTCGATAGCTAAGGGCATGCCCCAGACACCGCGCAAAATGCCTTCCAAGTGGGGCAAATCATCGGGGCGCAAGCTGAAATCGGGCAAGACGCGGCGAGCCTGCTGCAGGAACAGCTGCACGGCTTCATCGGCCAGCGCCGTTTCTACCTGCGTCAGGTGCGAAAAGCTCAGTCCGCCAATGAGCCATAAAGTTTCTGCGGCCAGATTGAGCCGCTCGCGGGAGGTGGCCACGATTTTGACGTGAACGGCCGATTGCAAAATCTGGCGCACCACTTCTGCTCCTGCCAACAGGTGTTCAAAATTGTCCAGCACCAGCAGCAGACGCTTGTGGCGCAAATAGGTTAACAGCTGAACGATTGGTTCTTCGGTCGAGGCCAGGGGGAAAGTCAGGCCTTCGGCAATGGCTTGCACCAGTAAATCGGCGGCCTGAATCGGCGCCAGGGAAATAAAGTAAACCCCATCAGGAAAGGCCGTGGTTCCTTCAAGTTGGCGCTCGGCCAAGGCCAGGGCCAAACGGGTTTTGCCAATGCCGCCCGGCCCGACGATGGTGATCAGCCTCACTTCTGGCTCGGTCAGCCGCTGCTGCAAACCATTCAGCGCATCTTCACGACCAATGAAGGGAGTTGCCTGCGGGGGCAAATTATGGGGCGGTGTGCTGGCTGGTTGAGGAGTGAGAGAAACGGCCGTTCCTGATAATGACTCTGGGGGTGGCGGCAAACGATTGGCCTTGATCGCTTCAAACAAAGCGGTCGTTTCCGCGGAAGGGCGTATTCCTACCTCCCGCTGCAACAGTTGCATGCAGTTTTGATATTGCTGCAGGGCAGCGGCCGTTTGCCCCGACCAGGCATAAAGCTGCATTAGTTGGCGTTGGGCAGGTTCATGCAACGGGTCTAGAGCCAGCCAGCGCCGGGCATAGCTAATCGCCTGTTCCAGCGACGTTTCTACACCTTGAACCAGCCCCTGTACCAGACTGGCCAGCGCCCCTGCCAATTCCTGACGCAAAGTCTCTGTTTCAAAGCGCTGCCAGGCATCAAATTCCGGACTGTCAGGCAGTGTGAAGCCTGCCATAAAATCACCCCGGGCCAGATCAACCGCTTTCGTTAAGTTTGCCACACATATGGGGCACAGTTGATGACCAGGATGGCCGTGTTGCTGGCGCGTGGCTAGCAGCGTGCGGAACTCGGCAACGTCCAGCCACAGATTGGGTTGCGAGGTTAGCCGTATCGTTTGCTTGTCGGTTTCCAGCCAATCTCGCCCCAAAATATTGTTGATAACCCAAATCATACGACGCAGGCCAGCGCGGGCTTCGCCAGCTTCATATTCCGTCCATATCAGGTCAGCCAGGGTAGAGCGTGTTTGGCGTTGGCCAGTAACAGCCAGATAAGCCAACAGCGCTACAGCTTTCTGGTGACTGAGCGTGACAGTTTCACCGTCAAGCAGCACGTAAGGAGACCCTAAAAAATGTAATGCCAATTGGGCCATGCGGCTTCCCTTCACTTTGCCCCAAAAAGGCAATTTTTAGGAGAGTCTCATTCTGAATGAAATGCCAGTCTCAATTTGAATGAAATAGCTAATTTCTTTGCAAAAACAGTAGCTTTGGGCATTAATAAGTCACGAGTGGAATCCAACTCTCACACTGAAATCAATTTCCTGCCTTTTGTGAGGAAAGATTAGGGCAGAGCACGGAGATTCCCTCGCCTGATAACAGCAGACTATATCAGAAGAGTGGTGTTCCGCTCGTCATATAGGCGACTACATAAAACAGCCAAAAAAGAAGAAAACACATGCCATAGCCAATTATTCCTCCAATTGCGCCGCCAATTATTACTGGCCAAATACCGGTACGTATTCGGCTGGCAAGCATACTTCCTATCCAGCCAAAGGAAGCACCAAGAGGAATAAGATAAAAAGTAATCCATAGGCCATCACGGATTAACATAGGGGCTGCTATCGCAACATTTGAGACAATACCGACAATTGTTCCTATGACTAATACTCTTGACGAAGCTGATATATGCCTGGACTCAGTCATTGCTGTCTCCTCTCTCGATAGCTATATTCGCGTCGAGCCGCTTCTTACATGTAGGATTTCATTTGTTTTGAGATTGTACTAAGGTAACAAATTACCCTATTTCACTAGAGGTGAGATGCGTATTTCATTGAATTTGAGATTACCTTAAAAATCTTTCTTTTCAAACGAGATTATTCTATTGCATGATAATCTGAAAATTATATAAGAGCAATAGAAGTAGTACGGGTGCTTTTTTCAGAATCTTTGAGATTAACTTATACCATCAACCCTAAAACGCTAAACACCTCGCGTAGTCCCAGAGCTATTGCGGGGGCGGCAGATTTGGCACTCGCATGTATAGTTTGTTCGAGTTGAGTGTGTAATCCATTCAGCTTTTCGGGTAAACTTCATTTGGGCGGAATTTTTCAACAGCACGCACTACTGCAGCTGCCGCAAAAAGGTATGCGCCGTGCTGGCAATGAGATGAACATTACGTGTTTGCCAGTAGGCCGCCCACTGAGGTGTAAAATGCGGCAAGACTGCATAGTAGGAACGCGTATGTTCTTGTAGAATAATAGCTATATCCCTGCGTAGTTCTTGCCACAAACCATCACGTAAGCCGTATCCTAGAAAGAGCAGCGTATTCCCTTCCATAAGAAATTGCTTTAATTTGCTAGCCAACGCTTCTCTTTTGAGACTATAGTACTCATGATCTGCATCGGTAATTATAATAGGAGCCTCACGACTTCGTCGGTGCACCCGCGAAAGACAGCCATGTAGATTAATGATCGGCACAGTTTCTGTGGACAAATCGTACAATTGCTGATTGTAAAGAATTTTATGGTGTGGTTTGGTTTGTTTATCGAACCCTTTTTCTAGAAGTTGATCGTAATTGGTTGTAAAAATAGCCCGCCAGCTAAACTGAGGAATGAGTTGATGACTTGGTCCTAAATTTTCTTCTGAATCTAACCACTCTGTCAACCGGTCAATCAAAGCCGCTCTTGATAATTCTTGTTGATAATACTCGGCAATTGTTCCTAGATTGTCGCCCGGCTGTGGATTATAGTCAATTTCAGCAGCAAGCATTTCGGCGAGTTCCCAACCACTTGGCAAACCCGCCTCACGTGATACACCTGCCCCAACGAACAAAACAACTTTGCCAGCTTTTACTTTTCTCCTCAAGTGTCTTAAGATAGGAGATAAAGAAGTTTCGTGATCTTCGTCTACCTCTATCTGATTCGATAATGGAGCTTGCCGAACAAATGTTCTGTTCATCAGATCCTGGCTCAGGCGGCGGATGTCGCTTGTCATTACTTCTATCAATTCTGTTTGTCGAGCATTGTAGTGCCCAATACGAGTTAGTTGTCTCAATGTTAATCGGCTGCGGAACTCTTCTGAGTCATAAGCTCCGACTTCGAAACCTTGAAGAAGCGCATGAATGGCTCTTTCCGGCTCGAAGGCTACATCTGCTGGCATATAAACAGCTTCCCGAAGTTCCGCTATTAGAGTTTCTACCAGTCTGATTCGGTTGTATTAGTTTATTCAATTCCGTTTGAACCACTTCGCGTTTAAAATATTCATGCAATAGAGATTGATAATGAGTATACTCTAGCTGGTTTTGACTGGGAAATGTTTCGAGCATGGCTGCAACGCCACTTGCATATGCATGTTGCATTGCAGATGCTTCTGAGCTTGGGTGCAATAATTTTCCTGACCATCCTAACGCTGCCATTGCCAACGATGCCCCAAGTTCGGCTGCAAAGTTTAACATGAATTCGTTCATATCGAACCTTTTCCCAATTGCGAAAAGATTCCAAGCAAATAAACAGGATCATCAGGCAGGACACGCAAGTTTAGGCCACGATGATAATCTTGATCATCTTCGGAGAAATCCGATCCAGCTACCCAAATGTAACCCGACTCGCCCAATGATCGGACCCACTCATGTGCCATGGATAATTCGCGTTCAGAGGGATATACCATCAGCAACAGATTACCTTCCCTTGTATCAAGCATTATTTTTTCTAAGAACTGCTGGATTCGTATTAAAGTCTCATTTTGATTGTAATCTGCTTCTTCCAGCGGAAGTGACGCATAAGATGTATATCTACGCTCTATGCTCAAACATCCAAATATCTTATAAATAGTCATAATATTAGTGTCTATGTCGGAAAATTGCTTTGGTGATGTAATTATTTGACAGGGAAGTTGCTGGGCATCATACGCAGATTGCAGATAGGTATGTTGATTTGTTGTGTAAATTGCACGCCATTTAAGTTCCGTAACTAGATCAAAAAATACCGGCCGTTTCTGGCTATCAAAGTACTGAACCAATTTCTCGGTTAAATTTCCTCTGCTGCCTAATTGTCTAAGATAGATAGTAAATAGCCGCCTTGCGTCTTGACCTTTTACGTTAGTTGTTTCCATTAATTGTTGTGCAAACGCCTCGATTGTTGGCCAATCCTTTTTATAAGGTGTTCCTGACCCAACAAACAAGTTTAACTTACCTTTGTTCAGGTAGTCTGCTAAGTATTGTTGTTGTCTTGAAAGTTCATTTCTACGGGAAATAGATGGAGTAGATACATTGAGAGCTTTAGATTGACCAATTTCAGAAGGAAGATAGCTGTTGCCAAAGCTGTTTTTTCCAGGCCCTCGACCCGCAAGTCGATCTAATTCTGCACAAATCAAAGACGCTGATAACATGGCTTGCAGTTTCCGTTCTTCAGATATATGACGCAATCGTACAACGTTTAACGTTGCCATCAACAAACTAACAAGGTACTCTCTACGTGTAGATGCTCGCCGTATCGCTGGATCTCGCAAAAACTCGTAGGCTATTTTGCGTAGTGACACAATTGTCTGCCTTGCTTTCTCCAATTCTTGTGAAAAGCCTAAACTCGATTCACTCTCCTTTTCTGGTGCCTCATTTAATAAAGCTGCTTCTAAGGTTAAAAAGCCTGTATCGAATTCTTTAGCTGACAATAACCGATACTTTAGGTCAGTTTCCAGAACAACGAGGTCCCGCAGAATATGACTTTCGTAAGTGCGGTAAAAGTCAATCAGCCAACACCGACCTCTGTCGGTAACCATGATGTTTCGTCCGGTTAGATCACCATGGGTAATGCAGAAGTAGATAGGCATTTGACATTCTGTTTTATGCGTTTTTAACCAGGCAACAGGATTGATGGCTTCAAAGGAGGTGCCTGGTAAGCTATAGGTCTCTTGCTGGGGATCAAATTCAGGTAGCACGATCTGAATTCGAGTGACTAGTTTTTCTGGCTTTAATTGAAAAGCATCATAATACACCCGAGGTAAATCTTCAATCTTTTTATCAAAGTTGTCATACGAATATCGAAAAGTATCGTGGAACAAGCTGCGAAGGCTTTCAATTATTTGGTCCGAAGGTTTATTCTTATAAAAATCATCAAATTCTACTAATGGAGCATAGTCACTTTCAGCAAACTGGTACAAGAGGGCGCCTAAGTGTTGTGTGTAAGAGACTTCCACTTGAGCCGTTGTATTAGGTGGTAAATATGATTTTACGAACTCCTCATACCTTTCATATTCAAGCTGTATTTTTTCCCGGAGTCCAATTTTTACTACTCGAGGAGAAACCGGCGATCTATAGGTGGGTATAGCCTTCACCACTGCGGCTCCAGTGAGACCTGGCCTAAGTTTGCTTATGTGGAGTCGTCTTGCTTTGAAAAAGAGCTTCCCAAACAGGTCATTGATCTGCGGCACAAGTCGCTCTACATCTGGATTCGATGCTGCCGACCAATTTATATCCCGAGAGATTTCACGCACCAAATGTTGTGAATCCAGTTCGTAAGTTAGACTGAAGTTAATCTTTACTTTCTCGAAAAATACGTCTTTAACAGCCGTTAGCAACGCCGTACGGTAACCAGGCTTCTTTTCGATATAGCGGGCCACCTGTCGCTGCTGGGTAGCCGTTAAAATGGTCTGTAAATTGGCATAAGCTGTCAAGACTATACAAGGTATCACGTCCTTCAAACCTCGCTCTTCGAACGTTTCCAGCAATTTCATGCCATCTTCATTCCGGTTGTCATTATCTTGGAGTCGGATGTCTACGATAGCCAAATGGTAGTGCCCCACCTCCAAAGCTGTCAGTGCTTTCGTTAGATTAGTTGCCAGGGTAACCCGGTATCCTTCCTCTTTAAGCCACCGCAAGATAGGACCATAAAACTGCTCTAGATCTTCAACCAACAGAATACTTTTATCACGGGCTATAGCCGTATTCATATTCTATTCCTCAACAATAGGACTATAAATGCGCGGCAAAATAATAGTGAAAGTTGTTCCCTCGCCCACCTTACTGTCTAATTTTAATTCACCGCGATGTTCCTTGACAATTTCCTGGCAATAATAAAGGCCAATGCCATGAATGCCGGACATTTCATCTTTTGTTGTGTAATCCGGGTCAAAAATGCGTACCTTGTTTTCCGGCAAAATGCCCCGACCATTGTCTTTGATGTGAATGTGTACCTGCATTGGCTTGGTTTCCATGGAAATCTGAATTTGGCCCTTGCGCTGCGGGGGAATAGCTTCCCAGGCATTGTCGATGAGATTGTGCAATAGGCGAACAATGAGTACCTGGTCTGCCCAAATCTCTGGCGCAGCTTCATCATCCTGAAAATAGATGGTGATGTGCGAGGGCTTTTGCTCTTGAATATCGGCCACCGCAGTACGAATTAATGCATTCAACTGGATTAACTCTGGCCTGAATTGCTGGTGGATGACGAGGTCTCTTAGGCGGGCGGCAAGCTGTCCGGTTTTATCGGCGTTGCGGCGTAAATCTGCCAGCGGGGCAGACACATCTTGGTTTTCCTTCATTTTAGTTTCTATTTCGACCGTCAGGTCTGGAATGCTTGCCACAGCGCTATTAATGTCGTGGATCATTCCCGTAGACAGCTTGCTAATGCGCTGCAATAATTCGCGAGCGCGGGCATTCTGTAATTCTTCATTAAGGTTGGACTGATGAATGGCTACGGCCGCCAGTTGAGCAAACAAGGAAAGGATGCTTCGCTCTCCCTCGTCAAAAACATGATGAATCCGGTAGTTGAAGAACATGCAACCCACTCTGTCTCCGTTCACCTGGAGAGGAAAAGCGGCTGTTGATAAAATCTTTTCTCGCTGTACAAATGGGCCATTGAGCAAAGGATCCTGGCTGACGACTTCAGCAAAAATGGGCTCTTTAAGTCTCCACACATGATCTATGATAGTGCGTTTGTAAGGTGGATAGCGGGTAACAGCAGTTTTCTCCCTTACTCCTGCCATTTCCCCTAACACCAGCTGCCCTGCTTTGTCTCTATTGAACAGGGTGATGGCGCTCACTGTACGCATAGCGGCCATTGCTTGCTTCACCAACGAATCCAAGACAATTGACAGATTCTTTTCGTGAGTCAACTTCCAGGAAGTTTCCAACAGCCGCCGCAAAGCTTGGGTGCGCTCAATCTGCTCTAGTGTAACAGCTAGCCGGCTGACAATATGTTGCAAATACGCTTCGTGTTCGACCGTGAGGCCGCCAGGTTCTGGCGTCTCCAGTCTCAATACAGCGAGGCAGTTGCCGGTCACGAGCACCGGCATCTCTAAAATACAGCAAGAATCTTCGTGAAAGGGCATCTCAGCAGCATTTGGCGTTTCATCGCCGCAAAGGTAAAGTAATTTGTTCTTTGCCTCCGCAAATATGTTTCCCATCAGCCGTTCCTTTTCTTCGATCACCAATTGGTCAGACGGAGTTAAATGGAAAATGTGCCAGCGATCATAAGGTTCATTGCGCACCAAGTAGAGGTATGGCGCATTCGTATGCTCCTTGGCTGTCTGTAAAGCCCATTTAATCGCCTCCACAATGTCCTCCTCGGAGCGAATTTCCAAACTGGTTTTGAGAACCTGACCCAGATCTGTGAGTTCTCGGGTACGGCGCTCTAGTTCGGTGCGCACGCGTGCATAGCGACGCGCACTAGGAATGGCTACAGAGGCAAAATTAGCGAAAATCCTGACGACACTCAGTAACTCAAGGGAAAATTTACGCGCTGTGCGCCAGTCAAGATACATTACACCTACTGGGTTCTCTTCACTACCAAGGCGCACACCGATAAAAGAGCGAACTTTCTCTTGGCGGATAAATTCGCAGTCAATCACTCTTGTGTTGTCGGTAGGTAAAACGGCCGTTTCCGTATCCCAGACCGTAGAAATCCCTTCCTTAATTACCCAGGTTGCCATACCTCCTGCCGAGCGAGGCTGACCAATGGCAGCTTTGTCAAAAACACCGACATACTTAATACGATCCAGGTCATAAACAAGGTGGTCACCCCCTAGATCCGTTGAACACAAAGGGTAGAGCACAACACAATCTGCACCAAACAATTGCCATGCTGAGGCCACAATCTCCTTCAAAACTGACTCCACCGACTGCGTAATCTGATTGTTTACAGAATCTTCAGCCTGCAGCAGGCTCGTTAGAGCGTCAGTATGTCGCCTTTCAGCAGCAAAGGCACGGGCATTTTCAAGAATTAGTGCTGTCTGACTCACAAAAGTTTGCAGCAATTCAAAAGATTCGGCTGTAATGTCTTGGCCGGTAAACTTGTTGTCTACGTAAATAACGCCAGATACCTGCTCACCGGCACCAATCGGTATAAGGGCAAAATCGGACGACGGCTTAACAATGTCGTAAAAAAGGCGAGTGAAGCCGACGAGAGGAGAGTGCTTTGAGCTGAGCAGGGGCTGGCGGCTTTTGTAACATCGGCATAGAGGATCATGAACGGCTGTCACTTCAACTTGTATCTGCTCTACCATTTCCTGCAACTGTCGGTGTCGCTGTGCCTTTTCTTCCTGCGTGGAGAATAAAGTCTTCAACCATTCTTCAACTGTTTCCCGGTTAAACGGTTCATTCTCCCACTCTTCCTCGGTTTCCTGCCGTGTTGAGTGACCGATACTCAAACAACCAGTTAGCACATTTTGTCCCTCATTCGGCATAAAAAGCAGCGCTCGGTTAAATTCTAGCCCATAGCCATGCGTAATGCCTTCTAGCATGCTGCGCAGCAGCACCTCTTCCGGGAGATCACGATTGTGCAAAATACTTGTCAATATCTTGTTAAAGGTCTTGAGCTTATCAACGTGGCGGGTCGTTGTATCCAAGAGATCTACGAACTGCCCTTTGGCTTTTAGGGCGCGAGCTGCCTGCCTTAAAAATGCTGACAACTGTATTCGTTCCTCGCGCTGTTCATAAGGAGAATCGGAAGTGACCAAGCGGTTGAAAGAGGCTAGCCCGACGGTGTGAGCCCCGACTAGACCAATTCGGAGAGGGAATAGCAGTCGAGTCTCTTCATTTATGGGTACGATAGAGTACTCTGGCCCACGTAACGCTTCGATTTCTGGCCGGTGTGCCCCTTCCAGAAATATTAGTGGCTGAGTTCCCTTTTTTCCTCCAGTTGGAAACATTAGGGAGAGGGCACTATCGGTCTGAAAATAAAGATGCACGTCACTTTCGGGGTAAGCTGCCCGTAAACCCTGCCCTAAATAATGAAAGGCTTGCGATATATCCTCGCTTGAGTGGATGGCGTTAATGGTGGTGGTAAACAATTCAGATTTAATAACCGTTTCCCCCATACATACTGCTTGCCCAAGATACCGGATCGCCATCGACCAATACCCGGCAATCGAATACAGTCCACCTACTCGGGCAGGTGTCAAATAATGGATCAATACCGATTTCCACAGCGGACTTTTAATTTTGTACCGATCGCCCGTACGGCTAAATGCGCTGCACAAATCCAGCGAAGTTGGTGACTCGCCACTGTCAATAGGAAGTTTCGCGCTGGGCGCATCTTCACATTCCAGCAGCAGCAGCGCGCAGGAGAGCAGGCTCGGGTTGATTTCAATTTGGCGCAGCGTTTCACTTACTGCCCAATGAGTTGGATCTTCTAAGAAGGTGGATAAAGCTTCCGCTACGCGTTTTTCCGTCATTCTCACCCAGCCGGACTGTTTCATCTTGTTAACACAGATCTCCGTCACGCGGTTAATCAAGTAGGGGTCGCCCCCGGTTTTACCAAGGAGCGCCTGCATCCCCTTTTTCGTGGGCGTTAGATTTACTTCGCAAAGTACCTGGCGCACGCGCTCAAAACGCTCTTGGTTATCTAGCTCTGTTACTAAAACCAGGTCGGAAATACTCTCAAAGCGAGAGGCGTTATCTAAGGCCACTTGGCTTAAACTCAATGAGCCACAAACGATGGCCTGAAAGTGTGCCCCAGGCCGATTAATAACCAGGGTAAAAGCTGCTCGCAGAGTGCCTAGCAGAGAGGCCACCAAGTTTGGCGGAGCCATCTCAAGAGCGTCAAGAAACAAACTTAGGTTCCGGTCACTGTGCTGGCTCCACTCCACCAGTGCATACTGAAAGTCAACAGCTGTTTCACAGGTGCTCCTTCCGAATGCGGACAATGACGGTGGCAGACTTTCTCGGATGACGCTATGCAAATGCGTGAAAAACTGTGTTTCATTTTCGCGCTGGATTTCTGCTAGTTTCAGATAAATGGCATAATGGTCGCCCTCCCCATTCAAATGCCCGGCTGCTTGGCGCATTAACTTGCTCTTACTGTGGAAGGGTGGTCCCAAGACACGGCAACAATTACCTGCATACACACTTTCGAGGATCCTGTGCAAATTGCGCTGGCGACTGGATAAGGAGCTAGTGTCCATTTTTTTGGGAGGAGAATTTGGCGCAGAATTTTTCACGATAACAGCCCCGCTCCCATTATTTCTTCCCGCACTTTGTCAAAAAGAAAGTCTACGTCTCTGGTCTGGCGTAGCATACGCTGAAAGAGCGGCACGGCAAACTCAAAGTCTGATCCTATTTCATTAAAAACACCAGCCACAGTCAAGTTACGACAGGCACGATCCAATTGTCCATATTTCAGGTTCAGCCTTCGTTTTTTCAAGACTTCGTCCATGCTACGCTGCGAAAAAGTCGCTTGTCCGGCAGGATGACCGTCAGTTGAAATAAGTGCATATACCAAGGCACGCTCCACGGGTTCCGTGTTGGACATAAAGGTATCAAGAACAAAGTTGCGGAATTCACGATTCTCATATACAAACTGCAAATCATCTTCTGTAATGGTGTCGCGTCCTACTTCATCAAGTTGCTCCAACAGCGTTTTGCAATAAAACTGGACGTAGTTAGGTTGACCGGCTGTTTCCCGATTGATTCGATTGATAACATTCTCTCGGTTTTGAATAGTTATGCGTAGCCGTTCCATAGGCACAACAATCATTTGCCTGACTTCGGAACGCTTTAAACGGCTTAGGTTGATAGCCTCCGCTAGGTTGAAAAACGGGGACTGCTGATTGGTGGATGCGTGCATAGCCTGCCGGAATCCGGCCATAATGAAACGAGCTTTGCCAGCGTTTGCCGCAGCTCGTAAGGCGTCAAATAAGCCCCACTGATCGCTCACCTTCACGAGTAAGCGGTCTAATTCGTCAATAAGGAACGTAATTTGCCCACCATGCAGAGATGCAAAGCGATCAAACATCATCCGCTGGTAGCGGTTAGATTCGGCAGCGCGACCGATAAGCAGCTTTAACTCACTGGGGTCAAGGTCATATGTGAGGGATCGCAAGAATTCTTCTGCAGAGTTAATCACAGTGCAATCCACGTAAAGGCGACGAATCTGTCCTTTATCAGGCGGATCCAGCCGATCCATACGCAGTTTGAGTTCTTTTAGCAAAGAGGTTTTACCGACGCGGCGGATGCCCAAGAATAGGTAATTGGCATTGGGATGCTGTAATATTTTGTTGATTTCTGCCCGTCGGCCGAAAAATTTGCTACCGACCACCGGTTTACTGGTTTCGTAAGGGGCAAGCTGGGAACGAGGCATCTGGCTGAGAAGAATGTCCAGGGTGATAGCCGTTGGTGAATCCGCCATTTGAATCTGAGCTTGCTGTTCTTGATTGATAATTACAAAAGTGGGTAGTGCTGGTGGTAAAAAAGTGCGCAAGGCGTCAGAAAGGCCGTCTACAAGTAATATGACCGTATTGTTCTGCCAACTCCGCTCCCGAACTACGTCCCGCACATTATCAGCCAACTCTGGCAAAGACAACTCCTTCAAATCGGTCTTTTTAATCCAGATACAGGGATTGGCGTCAGCCAGGCTCAGGTTCCAATCAGACAGGTTCATCTCGTAAGTTTGAAAACGACCGACCTTCTGCGGGCCAGAATAAGAAAAATTCAGCCGTTCTGTAATCGCCCGTAGGGCCAACGGCATATCTGATGTCGTCGCCATGGATTTGTTTTCTCCTTAAATCTTGCCTTGCTTAAACGTCAATATTATGGATTTTAATGAGCTCATATTGCTCAAGTAGATAAGTCAATTGGAGAAGTTGGAGCAAATCAAGCTCCGGCCTTTGCGCAGCAAGTTCAGTAATTGTTATTGGTACATGCCCGCGACGTTTTAACAACGAGTAAACGGTTGCCGCCATGCGCGAAGTTTCATCAGTGCCTACCTGTACTGAACACACGCGTCCAGAGCTAGTATCCCACAATCGCTGAAGCCGCCCTTGTTCATCTATGTGAATTTCCGTTGCCATACAGGTAACCTTGAGATGAGTTTGCCATGATTCGGCTGGTTTAATGGCTCGATGATCTTCACGCCATTCTCCTTCGCGAATGACAATAGCTTCTTTTTCAATAATAACTTTGCCATCTACGAGTACAGTAGGGGACAAGGCAACCATATCACAGTGAATGCGCGAGGCAATTTGTCCACCCATGTCCACGTTATCACCCAAAGCGATGTGAATTGATCCGTATTTTTTTTCGTCTAGCAACGGCTTGCCGGTCAAATCTTGAACACGAGGGTTAGCACCCAGCCCAATCTCAGCCAGGTTAGCCCAATTCTCATCTCCATAAGATTGGGCTAATTCAATTTGTGTACGTAGCAAGTGCTTGGTGGCCGGACTTTCTGGAGGCGTCCACTTAACCAGCCTCCCCTCTTGGAATTTAAGAATGATTTCTTGGCCTGGAGGAATGGTGTAGCCAGGAATTGATCCATTGATGACAATACTACCTTCGGCTAACCCCTCCGGCGGTGCTATGTAGGTTTCACCAGAAGGCACATTGCCCCAGGAGTGTTTCTGGATAATTCCATCGCTGATGATTGGCAAACGCCGCCAAGAATCCAAAGGAATGCGCAAAAGATGGTCTTCTCCCTTATGGTTCTTGGTGATAATTTTCAATTCCCGCCCTTTGGCCAGTGCCAAGGCCAGTAATTCGCATTGGCTGGCCAGGGTGCCATAATTTACGTCAGCAAGCAAAAGTGTGGCCTGATCGATGCCGGGCATGTGAGCTACTTTGCAGCCCGCGTTAAGCGCCATTTGACGGGCGCGGTCGCGAAAGTGTAAACATTCTGGAGTACTGTTCAAACAGACAAACGTCGCTAAGGAATCTTCAAGTAAGGATTCGATACCGGCCATTAATCCGTTTTCGCCCAAGGCTATCTGCATTCGGCTGGTAAAGAAGACTACAGTGGGTTTGACATCCAGACTGACAGCAACTTCGGCGATGATACTAGCTGTGTCGATAGTAGTTTCGTCAGCGAAGACAACTATTTCAGCTCCTGACGTCAGTGTCAAGCATTGGGTTAGGACGGTCTTGGCAGCACGAATGATTTGATTCGACATTTTGCAGCATACCTCACAAATGATTATGGATTTAATTGTAGAACGATGTAAATAAGACCCTATACAGCCTTCTAAGTATTAAGCCGAGATTACACCACGTCTAACGATATTTTGGGGATGAAATAAACACGCCTGGTAAGACGCCGATGAGTAAAAATAAAAGAGCAATTATCACTAGGGTTTGGTAACTGAATTCATCATAAAGTTCGATAAATTTATGGTCTAATGTTACAAACATTCTCCCTACTTGCTGGCGGAGTAGAATGGATACCTTGTCTATAATCAAGGGAGAGCTGAACGTCAAATTGCTGCTCTGGGCCGCGAGATCTTCAAGTAACTCGGCCGTTTTTTTTGCTTGACAAGATATTGTTCGTATTAGCCAGCAAAGACCTCCATGGTTTCTTAATAATGGTTAACGAAAACAATTGGTCGCGAATATTTCTCTGGCGCTACCATTTCTTGCAGTAAAATGCCAAGCTATAAATCGGCGCCTGCGCCTATTGGTTAGACCTGTCCCTCTAAGAACGAGGTCCATTAATCTATATAGTTCCACCTAAAACGGAATAATGATGAAAATGTTTGACTAAAACGCTAATTGTGAGTTTCGAGAGCGAAAAGCTCCATGTTCGTTAAAAATGACAGATTATAAGCCAAGACAGTCGTGGTAATACGGCAAAGCAAGCCACTTAAGCTGCGTGAA
>JBHIWP010000123.1:0-14603 GCA_041987425.1 Promineifilaceae bacterium (SeqCode)
TGTACGGCAAGCGGCACATTCTAGAAGATATGCCGCCGTTTATGGGTGGCGGCGATATGATTCGTCGGGTGACGCTGGAAGGGTCAACGTGGAATGAATTGCCCCATAAGTTTGAAGCAGGCACGCCCAGCATAGCAGAGGGGATTGGTTTGGGAACGGCCGTTGATTACCTTTCTGAGCTGGGCATGGAAAACGTGCACGCCTACGAGCAGTACATCACCAATTATGCTCTGGAGGCATTAAGCGAAGTAGATCAGCTGCAAATTTTGGGGCCATCGGCGGCCCAGCGGGGCGGGGTTGCTTCCTTCACAATTAATGGTTTGCACCCGCACGACATTGCCGAACTGCTGGACAAAGATGGTATTGCCATTCGGGCCGGACACCACTGCGCCATGCCCTTGCACCATGAGTGCGGCATCAACGCAAGCGCCCGCGCCAGCTTCTATATTCACACCACCACTGAAGAAGTGGATAAGCTTATCGAGAGCCTGCATAGAGCCAAAAAAGTTTTCCGACTGTAGTTTTGCAAGAATTTGAACACATGAGCCTGGTATCATCTCCAGTCTCCAATCCCTACTCTCAAAAATCATGGACGAAAGCATCTACCGCGAACAAATCATTGACCTGTATGAACATCCGCTCAATCATGGACGGTTGGAAACGGCCGATTGGTCATACGAAGAAGATAATCCCCTCTGTGGCGATGTCATCCGCATTGACGTGAAGCTGGATGATCAGCAACGCGTGGCAGAAGTTGCCTGGAGCGGCGACGGCTGTGCCATCAGCCAGGCTGCTGCCTCCTTACTCACTGAAGAAATCAAGGGTAAGACGTTAGAAGAGGTGCGCAACTTTGACAAAGACGAACTGCTTGATCTCGTAGGCGTTCAGCTCAGCATGGCCCGCGTCAAATGTGCCTTGCTTTCGCTCAAGGTTCTCAAAGCTGGCGCCTACGGCATGCCAGATCCTGAACAACTGCGACAGCTCAACAATTCTAATTGACAGTGTGTATAGTGTGTATTAAACTGATATGAAGAGTCGGGATATAATCAAGCGACTAACCCAAGATGGTTGGGTTCTGGTTCATATCAAGGGTAGCCATCATCAATATAAGCATCCTGAAAAAGATGGTCGAGTCACTGTACCACATCCAAAGCGTGATTTACCAAATGGTACATTGCGAAGTATTTTTCGTCAGGCCGGTTGGGATTGGCCGCCGAGGTGATTCATGAGATTTCCAGTTGTAATTCATAAAGACCCGGATAGCGATTACGGAGTTACCGTTCCTGATTTACCTGGCTGCTTTTCGGCTGGTGAGACGGTCGATGAAGCACTGTCAGAGGTGGTCGAAGCCATTGAAACTCATTTAGAGGGAATGCTGCTGGATTCCGAGCCGATCCCTGTGCCTGGAACAGTCGAGTTTTATAAAGATGATCCTGAATATGCAGGCGGTATTTGGGCCGTTGTAAATGTCGATATTTCAAAGTTGTCCGGCCGCTCTAAACGTGTGAACATTACGATTCCAGAGCGACTGCTTTCTTTGATGGATCAATATGTTGCAGAACGGGGTGAAACGCGTTCGGGATTAATAGCACAAGCTACGATGGAATTTATTGCAGCTCATCGCCAATAAAAAACTATCCCTCTGTGTGTAATTTTGATTGTTCAAATGAACTGACGGGGAACGAGCATAACATTCATTTGAAGTTTTCCCTGAAATTTCTTGCGATGTTTGGTTAGAATTTAAAAGCTGGCCTAATTAGATGCTGGGAGACTAAATTTGGAAGAGTTTGTTAAAGTAGCCCGTGTGGAAGAAATTCCTCCAGGGCATAGAAAGTTTCACGATTTTGACTACGAGACGGTTATTATTTTGAATGTAGATGGCGAGTTTTATTGCATTGCTGATTTATGTTCGCATGATGATGGTCCGCTGGAAGATGGTCCCTTGGAAGGGCACAAGATCGAGTGCCCACGTCATGGCGCCTGCTTTGATGTTCGTACGGGAGCTGTGCTGGCTCTGCCCGCCACCGCGCCAATTCCTACTTACGAAGTAAAAGTGGAAGACGGCAATATTTATATCGAAAATCTTGACGAATAAAGTTGTTGAAAGAATGCCAACAGAGTATAAAAGGCGCTGTAAATAGCGCCTTTTTTTGTTTGACAGTCTGACCTAAATTGCCTATATTTAGCCAGGAAATTAGAACAAATATTTCATTTTTGGCAGTTAGCCGCACCTGAGCCGTGTAATTTTATCTGGGTGAGTCAACAGCAATTTTTGTAAGCTGCCATAGTAAAAAAAACAAAACGATATGGAAATTGGTCTGGTAAAACAAGTAAACATTGATTCTGAGGTGCGTGAGTCGTACCTGAGCTACGCTATGAGCGTGATTGTGTCGCGTGCGCTGCCGGATGCGCGGGATGGCTTGAAGCCAGTACAGCGGCGCATCTTATACGCCATGTACGATATGGGCTTACGGCCGAATACCTCATTCAAAAAATCTGCGCGCGTGGTGGGTGAGGTGTTAGGTAAATATCATCCGCACAGCGATACGGCCGTTTACGATGCTATGGTTCGCCTGGCGCAGGATTTCTCCATGCGCTACACCCTGGTAGAAGGGCAGGGCAACTTTGGCTCCATAGACGGTGATGCTGCGGCGGCCATGCGCTATACCGAAGCCCGCCTCTCTAACATGGGCTACGACATGTTAGAAGATATCGGCAAAGAGACCGTCGATTTCACCACCAACTTCGACGATTCCCTGAGTGAGCCTTCCGTCTTGCCCGCTACCATCCCCAATTTGCTGGTCAACGGCGCCTCAGGTATTGCCGTGGGCATGGCAACAAGTATTCCTCCCCATAATCTAGGTGAAGTGATTGATGCCCTTACCTACATGCTTGATCAGTGGGACCGGCTGGACGACATTTCCTTGTCTGACCTCATGCGGTTCATCAAGGGTCCAGATTTTCCTACGGGAGGTCTGGTTTTTCGCTATCGTGAGAAGAAAGGAGTGGAGTCGGACGCGATTGCCAGCGCCTACGCCACCGGGCGCGGCCGCGTAACCGTGCGGGCAAAGGCCCACGTGGAAGAAATGGGGCGCAACAAGTCGCGCATTGTCATCACTGAGCTGCCCTATCAGGCCAACAAGACGAATCTGCTGGGCCGCATTGCTGACCTGCACCGGGACGGCAAAATTGAAGGGTTGACCGATCTGCGCGATGAGTCAGACCGCAACGGAATGCGCATCATTCTGGAAACGACGCGTAACGTAGAGCCAGAGGATGTGCTGGCCGATCTGTTCCGCCTGACGCCTATGCAGAGCACGTTTAGCATTTCGCTGCTGGCGCTGGTAAACGGCGAGCCGCGTGTGCTGACGCTAAAGCAGGCGCTGCGCGTTTACCTGGATCATCGCCAGGAGATTGTGCGACGGCGCTCTGAGTACGATTTAGAGAAGGCGCGCAACCGGGCGCACATTTTAGAAGGTTTGCTCATTGCCCTGGACAATCTGGATGAAGTGATTGATCTCATTCGCCGTTCTCGTACGGTGGAAACGGCCAAGAATAATTTAATCAAAAGTTTTAAGCTAACAGAGCTTCAAGCGCAGGCGATTTTGGATATGCAGCTGCGGCGCCTGGCGGCTCTGGAACGGCGTAAAATCCAGGACGAGCACAAAGAGCTGTTGAACCAGATCAAATATTTGGAGAAATTGCTGTCTAAACCGGCTCTTATGCGCGAGCTGATAAAAGAAGAGCTTCTGGCAGTTAAGGAAAAATATCAGGACGTGCGTCGTACGCAGATTATTGATAGCGGTGATGTGAAGGTGCTGTCGGCGTCTGATCTGCTGCCGGATGAGCAGGTTTGGGTGATGATTGGCGAAAAGGGCACTGTGGCGCGAACCACATCGCCTGAGATGGTGCGCATTCCGCTGAAGCCGACGGAGCAGCCATTTGCCTTGCTGGAGGCCAATACACAGGATATTTTGTACTTGTTTGCTGCAGACGGCCGTTCCGTAAGCCTACCTGTATATCAACTGCCACAGGCTACGGAGCTGGGCAAGGGCAGCCACTGGGCAGACCTGACGGGGCTGTCGCGGCGAGATCACCTGGCGGCAGCCCAGGTGCTGCCAGGCAATGCAGCTGGCTACGTTTTTCTGACAACGCTGGCGGGCGTAGTGAAGCGGATACGCGTTGAGGATTTGCCAGGCATTACGTCTGAGCCATTTGTGGTGATGAATGTGCCGGACGATGACGCGCTGGGTTGGGCGGAGTTAACGAACGGTGAGCAGGAAGTGATGCTGGCGACGGCTGCCGGGCAGGCGATTCGCTTTAAGGAAGATGATGTACGGCCGTCTGGCTTACCGGCTGGTGGCGTTTATGGCATTAAGCTGGCCAACGAGGCTGATGGCGTGGTAGCCATGTCTATCGTGGACCCAGATGGCTACTTGTGGAGCATTACCGACAATGGCATGGCTAAAGCGACGCCCATGAGCGAATATCCTACACAGGGGCGGCACGGGCAGGGCGTGCGCAATGTGAATCTGCCCAAGGAAGCGGCAGAAGTTGTGGCCGCCGTAATTGGTGCCGAAGAGACACAGATTTTAATTACGACGGGTATCGGCTCTACTAAAAAGTTAAAGCTTAAAGATAGTTACATGGGCAGCCGCGCTATAAAGCCGCGAGCGGTCATGAGCGTTGGGCAGCGCAATCGCATTACAGGCGCGCTGCGTATGGTTAGCCGCCCAGATACTATTGAGGAAGAGGAGGAAACGGCCGTTTTGCCCCAACAGCTTTCACTTATTGATTCGCCCAATGGCGGGAAAAAGAAAAAAAAGTAAAATCTATACTATAATTGAGCAGACAAGCACAGCGCGTGGAATATTTATTAAGCTGGCCAACGGAGAGTTTCACCATGAATTTTAAGGATCAATGGGCGACAGACGAGGAAGGGAATCAATTTGTCTTTACAGTTGAGATGCAGCGACAGTTGGAGCAGGCGGGGCTACCGATTGAGCCTGCTTCTTTAGCAGACCTGGACATGACTACTCCCTCATTGCCGCCCCCCAAATCGACTACAGATCGATCCGAATCCCGCACATCTTCCGATTCGCAAGAGGATGAGGTGACGTTCGAGATGCCGGATACAATTCAAATCGATCCGCAGACCGGGAAGTATCTCGGCCGTATGAAATGGTACAACAGCCAAAAAGGTTACGGTTTCATTATGAGAGGTGGTGGAGAAGAGATTTTCTTTCACAAGTCTAACACGACCCATGACCCGGATAAGATTCAAGAAGGCCAGTGGATCTTGTATGATGTGGAAGAAACGCGTAAAGGGCCAGAGGCGACCGACGTTGAGCCTTATGAAGGGGATACTTCTCTGCTGGCTTAGATTGGAATACCCGCACCGCTTACATTCTATAAAAGTAAAAAAACCTGGTATTGGCCAGGTTTTTTGCTTAATTGGCTATTCTTCTTGCTCACTATCAAATTCGTCCGTGGGAATTACTCTTTGGGGTTGGGGGAAAACTACTTCTTGAGGTGAGGGGAAAACCACCTTTTGTGGGCCACCGGACGGAATTGTAAAAATAAGGCGTTTTAAGGCGAAAACATCATCGGGCATGACGTCTGGAATGATGAGTGCGTCGCCAACGCGCGCCGTGCCCTCCACAAAGCGATAGGCAGCCAGGCTAAGATAAAGATCTCGCGCCCCGGTGATAAACTGAAACACACGCCACACCGGGTTGCGTGACCAGTTTGTATCCACTACCTGTGGAAGCCCTTTGAGCTCAATGTTGTCCACCAAAAAATGGGAGCCTGGTTGTGGTACTGAGATGATAAGGCGCGCATTGGTCTTTAGCAGCCGCCACTGACGGTATTCAATGCGTTCCAAAATGCCATAGCCTATCAAGAGAACGAGCAGTGCCAGGGGAATGGTGGCAAAATAAGGAGAAAAGACCGGATCAAATACAGAGTAGAGAAGCAGGCCAGAAGTCAGCAAGAGCGTGACGCCCAAGAGATAATTGAAATAGTGGAATACAATCTCCCCAATAATATCGCGATACCAGGCCATGCGAATTTCGAGCTGAGGCTCTTCGTTGGGCAGCAGCCGTTCCTCAAGTGCTTCTGGCTGAAAAGTGTCCTCAATGTTCCAGCGAAAGTTCCGCGGCAGGCGATGCCAGTAGCTGTTTAACAGCCCTAGAAACCCTGTTCCTATTTCTCTCCGTCGCCGTTTGCTCATAAGTGCTTAACCGTATTTAGCTTATTTTGAAGCTGCCGGAATATTTAGCACTTGCCCCGGAACGATGGTGTGGGAAGTAAGCCCGTTAACAACCATGATATCGTTTACGGTAGTATGAAAGCGTTGGGCAATGCCAAACAGCGTGTCTCCAGCTACAACGGTATATTGCATAGGCCCGCTTTCTGGACGTACCAGCGGATCCGTAGAACCGGGTGGGGGCGTTGCAGTCTGGACGATAACGATAGCGGTAGGTTGTCCCTGCGGCTGTACCACGACAGTGTTGTTATTTTCCTCATTGAAAGAGTTGTCAATGATGCGTTCGCTGCGGTTCTTGAACTCTTGGAACTCAACGGAGCTGTCGGCATTTTCCAGCCGGTCATTTGCCCAGGCAAATACAAACGAATCAACCAGCCAGCCAACGACGAAGAAGGTAATAACGACCCCAATGAAATAGGTTATTAGTTTACCCAGATTGAAAGAGCTAAACGGATCTTTACGAAATAGCAAAAATGCAATAAAGGCAAACCCCAAAATCAGCGGGGCAAATTTTAAAAGCTCCAGAAAATCCATCTTTTACTCCTTACTGTTATGCATAGCTTGAGTGATTGCGTCTTCTTTGCTGCTCTGCAGATCTGTTGTTGTGACTAAGGTAAAAATTTGGCGGGATCGACAAAAGTTTCATTTACCTTGTCGTAAATGGTGTAATGAACGTGGGGTCCAGTAGCGTACCCTACGGCGCCCATAACACCTACGGCCTGGCCTCGCGTGACGGGTCCTTCGTCAACAAAGTATGAACGCGGATGCAGTAGCCAGACTATCCATTCATCATTTTCGATGCGAATTGTGCTGTTGTACCATTGGTCTGTATAAGTTGTTACGTTTCCTGGCATAGGCGCAAGCAAGATGGCGGAACGGTTGGTGCTAGAAATATCTAAGCCGGGCAGGCTGTAGTGGCAGCCATGAACGTCTTGGGTTAGCAGAGGCGATTCGGAGACGGGATTCAGCCGTGGCTTTAGGCTGTACCGCCCCAGCTTGTGCGGCTCGCCAAGGCAAGCCGCATCGGTTAAGAAACGGCCGCTTGGCAAGGCCATCATTTCGCTATTCTCGTTGGGAATTCCGATAAATTCGCGCCATACCTGCGTGCCCAGGTCATAAACTTGCGTGCTAATATTTAGAATTGCCAGGGATAGCGGCCGTTCTTCCATGTGCATCTGCGTCACAATCAAGCTTTGAAAAGCCAAATGAGTGGGCCAGGCGCCTAGAGACGTTACCGCTACGGTGCCAAGCTCTACATCTGAATAGACCATATTGGCGTAATTTTCATCATAATTGTTCATCACATAAGCAGATTCGTTTGCGTCTAGCCGAGCTGCCGCCCCAGAGCCAGCATTGTAAGCAAAATAACACCGCTTAATCATTTCTGGATCATGCGTCAGGTAAGTAATTTCAGGGCAGCGTTGCTTGAACTCTACCGCCGCAATTGCTAACTGTTCACCTACTTCCAGGTCAGAAATGGGTCCCGGTGAAAAGCAAGGATGCTCCCCTGAGCGTACCAAATCATAGGCTCCTATAATTCCGGTGCAGTTTTCAGGGTTGCTTGCCTTCATGCTGTTTTCTTTATACCACAGCACCAGCGGCACCTCGCGTGGGATGTCGGCTTCGCGGGCAATATGATCAGCAATAGGTGCCCATTTGATAACTGTCTCTTGAATGTGACTGGGCAGGGCGTATTGGCCTTCTAAATAGTAGCGACCGCCAGCTAAAAGCCCTGTCACCAGCATGACAAACAAAAACGAATCAAATATGCCTCTCAGCGCACTGATGGCCATTAATTGTGGTTGCAGTCCTAAAGCTGGTAAGACCTGATTTTGAATCCAGATGCGAAACCAGTCTGGCAACCATTGCACCATCCTGAGATAAGGAGACATAATAATAACATTATAGCTTCACATTAAGTAAAGTCAACAAAAACTTATGTCATGTTGAAGTGGGTTTGCGCGGAGGGAATTAGAAATTGGTCCTATGGGAGCAAAGACGAGGAAATAAGGAAATTGGGCCGGGGAAACGGCCGTCTTCCACCCCTTTCGCTTCCATCTACCCGACCTTATCACCTATTTTTTATCTGCTCCAGCGTTTACCAAACGCGGGTCAAGCGCATCACGCAGGCCATCACCTAGCAAATTAAAAGCGAGTACGGTGATAGAAATAGCGAGGCCAGGTACAAACACAAGGTGGGGAGCGCTGAAGAGCTGGTTTCGTTCGCTGCCTAGCATGGTGCCCCATTCTGGCGTGGGAGGTTGGGCACCAAGACCTAAAAAGGAGAGAGCGGCCGTATCTAAAATGGCGGTGGCAACCCCAAGCGTCGCCAGAACAATGAGTGGAGGTACGGCATTGGGCAAAACGCGTTTGGTTAAAATCTCGAAATCACTGGCCCCCATTGCCCGAGATGCTTCCACATAGTCTGTTTCCCGAATGGATAATACGGCCGCACGCACCACCCGGGCATAAGCTGGCATACTTACAATGGAGATAGCCAACATGGCGTTTGTTAATCCTGGGCCAAGCACAAAAACAATGGCGATGGCCAACAGCAAAAACGGGAAGGCAAGAAAGATGTCCATCGTGCGCATGATGATATTATCAACCATGCCCCCAATGTAACCGGCAAGCGCTCCCAGAATCGTTCCTGAAACGGCCGCTACCGATACAACAATAAATCCGATTTGTAAAGAGACGCGTGCTCCGTACAACATTCGCGAATAGACATCTCTTACGTTGCCGTCTGTGCCCAGGAAATGTTGAGGCTGGCTCTCGTCACACCCAAAAACGTGGATGCAAGGCGGCTGCCGCTTGCGAACGCCCTCTTCTTTACCAATCAAAACATCTGTAGGATCAAAGGGGGCCAACACTGGTGCAAAAATGGCGAGAAACGAAATAACCGCCAGGATACCCAGCCCCACAATAGCTGAGCGCTGCCGAAGAATTCGGCGTAGCGTAAGGCGCCATAAACTGTTTGCCTTGTAATCCTGAATATCAGCAATGTTATCATCGGGGATTTGTGCAACTGAAGCCATAACGATTTTTTAGTCCAGGCGGATTCTCGGATCCAAAATAGCGTACGATAAATCAACAATCAAATTAAAAAGAACATACATAAAAGCAACGACGATGACAAACCCTTGCAGGACCGGGAAATCACGGGCAAAGGTCGCTTCAACGACGCTCCGGCCCACCCCGGCCAGACCAAAAATAGTTTCGGTTAAGACTGCGCCACCTAGAATTCCACCCAGTTGCAATCCAACGATCGTCACCACAGGCAGCAGCGCATTACGCAAGGCATGCTTGAGGATTACCATTCGTGGTGGCAGCCCCTTGGCTTTAGCTGTCCGAATAAAGTCAAGTCCCAACACTTCCAGCATGCTTGAGCGGGTCATGCGGGCAATAATCGACATGGGAATGGTGCTAAGAGCAACCGCGGGCAGGATGAGGTGCTTTAGGGCGTTCCAGAAAACTTCCCAATCGCCCGTAATAAAGGCATTAAAGATAAAGTGGTTAGCAATAAATTCGTATAGGAGAAATTTGAACGTGCCTGGTTCAGCCTGCCACTCCCACAGCTCATAGAACGGGGTTGGGATGATGCCAGCCGATAGGCGTCCAGAAGGGGGCAGTGCAAATCCTGTATCTTTAAAGATAACCGCAAACAAATAGACGAGTAGCAGGCCCAGAAAAAACACGGGAATTGAGATTCCAGTGTTTGCGCCTATCATAACAATGACGTCAGCCAGAGAGTTTCTCCGCGCAGCCGCAATAATTCCCAAGGGAACGCCTATAAGCACGGCCAAGATCATGGCCGATACACCCAGTTCAATTGTCATGGGAAGCCGCTCGGCCAGGATGAGGGTCACTGGACGACTGAAGCGAATAGATTCGCCTAAATCCCCGCGAGCCAGGCCACCTAAAAAGATGAAAAACTGAGTGCTGATGGGTTTATCTAGCCCGTGATTACGAATAAACAGTTCACAGGTCTCCTGCGTTGCCTTTTCACCTAAAATTGCCTTGCAGGGATCGCCGGGAATTGAACGCGCCAATACAAAGGTGATAAGTAAAACGGCAAAGAGGACAGGAATGGAAAGCAGTATGCGTCGAAAAGTATATTGAACCATAAAATTCGATTGTAAACAGAAAGAACTAATAAGTGTGGGATGGTGCTTTCACATTCATCCAAAAACACCATCCCACAATTTTCAGCTATATAACTTTAGCTTGTCTGAGTTGTATTACTCATCCGAAGCGTTAATCAAACCATCCCACAGGTAGGAGTAGTAGTCGAAACCACCGGTATTACCTACATGGTTCGGGTTGGCTGCATCGATACCTGTAGCCCAGGTGGCAACCACGTCGTTTGCATCGAAGTGAGAGCCATCATGGAACAGAACGCCTTCACGCAGGGTGCAGGTCCAGACTGTTGCATCTTCGTTGCTGGTGCATTCGGTTGCCAGTTCGGGAACGGTTTCACCGGAATCATCGGCATACTCAAGCAGGGTTTCGAGTACCTGCTGACACGGCCGTAACGATTCACCATCCGTCTCGTCAGCGCAGAACAGGCTGATGGGTTCATTGTTTTGCATGAATACCAGCGTGTCCTTGCCCGGGTTCATCTTGTAGAACTGAGCAGCGCCAAATGGCGGTACGTAAGCCCCTTCCAGGCTGGCTAAGGCGGCATTGGCGGAAGCACCGTGGGCGATGGGAACCATCGGCACCAGCTCTTTAATGGCGTTGTTGGCCTGTTCGTAAAGAGAGGCAGCTTCAGCCGGATCGGCAATTTGGGAAGCCTGTTCCAGCACTTCGTAGATTTCCGCATGCGGATCGCCAAACTGCGGGTTTTGCGCGCCAAAGTGGAAGTCCAGGAAGTTAGTGACGTGGGGGTAGTCTGCACCCCAGCCGAGCAGATAGAAGCCATCGAGACGGCCGTCTGTCGATTCGGCAATAAACTCACCAGATTCCATTACGACAACCTCGGCCTCGATGCCCAGATTTTCGCGCAGCTGCGTCTGGAATTCAACAGCCACAATGCTCGGTTCTGGCAGGTAAACGCGGAAGACGTCCCGGTAGTAAATGCTGGTTTCAAACCCATCGGGGTAGCCAGCTTCTTCTAACAGGGCGCGGGCGCCTTCGGGATCAAACTCATACCATTCTTCGCCTTCACAGCCAGCCGGAATGGAGCAAGGTGTAAAGTGAGAAGCAACTTCCGAACCATCGGGGAAGAAGTTATCCACAATGCGCTGGCGGTCGATGCCCATGGCAATGGCGCGTCGCACCAGCGGATCATTGAATGGCTCAAAAGTATTGGTCATGCCCAGATAAAGAATGTTGGGGTTAAAGTCTGGAATCAGAACGAGATTGGGGTCACCTTCAACCGTCGCGTAGTCGTCGGGGCTGACATTGGTGATGTAATCAACGGAGCCTGCCTGCAATTCGACCAGGCGCGCGGCCCCTTCCTGGTTCCAGCGGAGAACGGCCGTTGCTGCGTGTGCCGGATCACCCCAATAGTCTTCAAATCGCTGGTAAACAATGGAATCGCCACGAACCCATTCTTGGACCATGTATGGGCCAGTGCCAATGGGACGTTCCAGGATTTCGCCGGTGCCGCCCGTGGCTTCAATATATTCAGAAGGCTGAATGCCAAAGGGCACGAAGGCAATTTTTGCCAGGAAGGCGGGGTCTGGTTTACACAGATTGAAAACAACGGTGTATTGGTCGGCAGCCTCAATGGAGAGGATTTTACCGCCATAATCACAGTTCTCTGCGGCTACGGACATTGGCTCAAATTCAGCCATTTCCTCTTCTTCCATGGGCTCTTCTTCTACCGGTTCTTCTTCAGCCGTTGGTTCTTCTTCAGCTACCGGCTCTTCTTCCTCCATGGGTTCTTCTTCCATCGGCTCTTCTTCTTCCATGGGTTCTTCTTCTACGGTTTCTTCAGTAACGGCCGTATCGTCGGTTGCTGGCTCCTCGTCCGTTGTTTCTGTACCGCCGCCACAGGCAACGATAAAGAAACTAAGAGCAAGGAAAAGCGTGATAAAAATTGTCCATTTACGGGTGCTTTTCATATTCTCCTCCTTAATTGAGAATTTGAAATAAAGTGGTTGCAATGCTTGCCATGTTGCTGAGGTTAATAGTGAGGCTACCAATGGTAGCATGGCTTTTTGTTGTTGACAAACAACTTAAATTCTAGGATTTTTTGGTGACATTTGGGGGGCAGAAGTTTCCTTGCGGACCATGAGAAAGGCCTTGCTTTTAACTAAAGCTGCATTGAATTAGCCGGAAAGTAAGCTATTACGGTACCAGGCCAGGCAGCTTCCTGGGGTACCGACGGGGAAAGGTGCAAGCGTATGCAGCTGCTGATTGTCCAAAAAGTGTTTACTGTCTAGCGTGACAAAGTAATCCACCTGCGCGGCCCAGGCCGAAGCCAGGACGAGCGCGTCAGGTGCATAATCTACAATTGATTGGCAAAGAGAGAGCTGTTTTTCTGGTGCTCGTGTAACCACTTGAATTCGGCTGCGATCGAGCAGTAGCGTCAGCGTTCCCAGGCTTTGTGGCGCTTTACCGCGCAGAACACTTTCAATTTCCGTGAGTACCTGGGAACTGACGGTAAGTTTTACTGCCTGAGCTTCGCCAAGCTTAAGCAGCATTCTCGCCCCGCCAGTTGCCGACCAAATACCGGAAAACAAGGCGCTTGTGTCCAGGAAAATCTTAGGAATTGACATCGTACTGCTCTCGTTCTTCGCGAAGAGTAACGAGCATGTTCTCTAATGATTCACCTTGTTCAACCAATGATTGAGTGATTTGATCAGCAAGTGTGTCTATCTGGGTGCGAACGGGGGTTAGGATAAAAACGCCCCCAATATCTAAAAGCGTGAATTGATCACCTGGTTTTATGCGGTACTGCTCGCGCCAGGATTTGGGGAAGGTCATCACACCCCGCTGCCCGATTTGCAAGATGAATGTATCTGGCATAGTTTCGCTCCTGTTTATCTGTTCTTCTGAATTACTGATCATCAGAATACCACAGAATGAGTAATTTTCAACGATCACCTTGCAGCATTTTGAAGCTAACCCGCTGCTGCTATAATCGCTCCTATGAATAATCGTGAGGTTGCCAAGATTTTTGCCGACGTGGCCGATATGCTGGCCATTCGCGGCGATATTATCCATCGCGTGCTCTCGTACCGGCGCGCGGCCGAAGCCATTCAGGAGCTGGGCCGCGACGTGAACCAGGTGTACGCAGCGGGCGGGCTGACCGAAATCCCCGGCATTGGCAAGACGCTGGCCGAGAAGATTGAAGAGATGCTCACCACGGGCAAGCTCACTTTCTACGAAAAGCTGTCCGAGGAAATTCCGCCCACGCTGGTGGAGATGCTGAAGGTCGATGGCCTGGGACCCAAACGCGTGAAGCAAGTGTATGAGACGCTGGGTATTACCACCCTAGGCGAGCTAAACGAAGCAGCCCAGGCCGGTAAACTGCGCGATTTGCCGGGGCTGGGGGCCAAATCCGAGGCCAAGCTGGTGCAGGCAATTGAGGCGCTGGCACGGCATGGCGACGGCCGTACCCCAATTGGCGAAGCCTGGGCGCTGGCGCAGGAAATTCTAGCGGAGCTGGCCGAGTTACCTGGCGTGCAGAAAACGGCCGTTGCCGGTTCGCTACGCCGCATGAAGGAAAGCATCGGCGATATGGACCTGCTCGTGGCCGCTGACGACGCCGGGCCCATCATGGACAAATTTGTCAGTATGCCGCGCGTCGAATCCATCTCCGGGCATGGGCCCACCAAGTCCAGCGTGGTGCTGCACAACGGCATGCAGGTCGATTTGCGCGTGTTGCCCGCCGAGCGTTGGGGCACGCTGCTCTCCTACTTCACTGGCAGCAAAGACCACAACGTACGCCTGCGTGAGCTGGCCCTCAAGCAGGGGCTCAGCCTGAACGAGCACGCCTTCACGCCAACAGATGGCGGCGAGGAAGTTCTGTGTGCCAGCGAAGAAGAGCTGTATGGCGTGCTCAATTTGCCCTATATCATCCCCACTTTGCGCGAAGACCGGGGCGAAATTGAGGCGGCGCAAAAAGGTAAGCTCCCTGACGTCATTCAAATTGAGCAAATTGTGGCTGACCTGCACATGCACTCCACCTGGTCGGACGGCAAAATGACGATATTAGAGATGGCCCAGGCGGCCCAGGGGCGCGGCCAGCAATACATCGCCATCACTGACCATTCGCAAAGCCTGGGCATTGCCAACGGACTGACGCCGGAGCGGCTGTGGCAGCAGGCTGAAGAAATTGCCGCCGCCAACGAGAAGATGGGGCCGGAGTTCCGCATTTTGC
>JBHIWP010000124.1:0-14596 GCA_041987425.1 Promineifilaceae bacterium (SeqCode)
AGGCGATTGCCGATTTTGACGCCTTGTTGGAAGAGGACCCAACCTACTATCTGGCGTTATTTAATCGGGGAATCATGTGGATGGAAAACGGCCGTCACCCCCAGGCCCTCGCCGACATGGAAGCCTCCCTCGAACAGTCTGACCCCTCCGACGAAAACTGGCCCGACGCCCAGCGCATCGTCCGTCTTCTCCGCGAAATAGAGGAGTAACAGGCGCTTTAACCTGACTTTTATACTTGGTCCTTTCCAGAGAGTAATCACACGCCTGGACGCGTTGAAATTTTCAGCGAAACATTTTATACTGCTCTGAATTCTATCGGTAGCCGGAAACGCAAGGTACAGTTGTTATCTATGGTGCATAATACCCCAAAATTCGTCTTATGCCGAAGATATTGTTGGAATAGATCCCGCTGCGGTATGTTAGGCAACATACACCGCTATTTTTGGTTGTAGAAGACGAAAATCAGAGGTTTATACACACTATCAAGTTGTTGAATATATGTTAGGCGGGCTAGTGCAACAAAACGAACTATCCGAAACAGCCCCCGCCCACCTAACAAGGGCTTAAAGCCGACGCGCCAAAGGAAACGAGCGCGCGGCTTAAGCGTCTGAACGGCAGGCTGGCAATAAAGGAGATTGGAAATTTCAATGGCTCAACATAATGGATCATTTCGAACCGCCTACGTTCTAGATGAGTCAAAGTTAACCCGATTGATTGACGTAATAGATGATGAGTACAAAGCCTTACAAGAACGTTCAGAAGACGATCTTGATTATTCATTGCAATTCAAGATTTGGAAAGGCACTCGCAGTTCAATCCAACTAAGCTCGTTAGATGAAGTACTTGGGCAAGATAACCCAGTACGTAATCGAATATCGAGATTGTTCATTAAAGGCTCTCTGGGCACGAATATAATTGAGATAGATTTTCAAGATGCTGGTAAGCTGAGCAGAGAAGACAATCTCTATCTAACAGTCGTTGGGGAAGATGCAAGGTGGGTACGTTCTGTAACATCTACAGTGGAGGAACAGCTTGAAAGATCATTTGTTAATAGTATTTTTTATTGGCTTAATATTCGAAGACAACATTTAGATGCTCGCCGAAGAGACTCTAGGGTATTTTTTCTAGTGATACAGTTTGTTTTGGCTGCGACTTTCGCCAGTCTAATAAGTACAATTCTATTTCGTGGTGAAACCCGTCCAACTTCTACAACAATGTGGCTAACAGAAGATCAACTAACCGAATATTCCCGACAGTTAAGCGAAGTAGAAACAGACGAGGAGAAATTGTCACTTCTGTTGCAGATTCAAAACCAACAAATAACAAATCTTGCAAGACAGCCACAAGTTTCAGAAGAATCAAGTGTTCTCCTGACTACTATAAGGAATTTTCGACCACAATTGTGGCCATCGATACTGATTCTTCTACCATTACTGTTGATATTGTCTGTATTTGTGTATTTGCTTAGATACTGCTATCCAATTGCTGTTTTTGCTTGGGGGGATTGCAAAGATTGGTACAAAGGAGTTGAAGAAAGGCGTAAATCCCTATGGTCTGTTGTGATAATTTCTATGGCAATTGGAATTATTTCAAATTTATTCGTGTTTGGGATAAGCCCGTTTCTAAATCAGTAATCTGGCCGCCTAACAGAGCATAGAGCCGACGCGAAGCGCGGCTCATGCGGGCGTTATTCCAACATTTGTTTTTGCAGGTGATGAAATGCCGCCTGAAGTTGTATCAGCTTTCGGCTTTCAAAAGGACGATTCTGGTAATACCTGGTGGTTGATTTCAAATAGTAGGTATGAAATAGTAAATGTTGGGTTCAAGCCACCTAATGAAGAGTATGGTGCATGGCCTGTTCTTATTTTAGAAGAGCGAATACGGCAAACGCACATCGGAATTCCGGGTGGCAAATCAAAAATTTCGCTTACTGCATGGTTGCTTGACGAAAGATCTATACGAAAAAAATTGTGGCGTATTGAATCAGAGGGTGACGTCTGGGCCATAAAAGATGATGAGATACTTTTTACAAAGTACGGCTGCTGCGATCAAAAGGATCATTATTATAAATATAATCTACTAAATGGCAGTATCAAGTAAAATGTATAACAAGCGAATGCAGCAGGACGCCGCTGATTCGCGCGTTAGGCAAACCTGTGCAGAGCTACGAAACTCAGAGATTAGGGAACTATTGGCTTTCTGCTACAACAACCGCGTTCCAGATTTCCTCTAAGTCGGCGAAGGTGGCGATGGGGGCCACCGTTTCCATGAATTCGCGGGGGGAGTTGGTGTGGGCCTGGATGTCGCGCAGCATAGGGCCGGTGGGGTCGCTGCCGGTGGCGCCGGGAACGGCCGCATACGCCCCGTAAAAGGCAAAGAATGCCTGGTTCAGCTTGCGAATGCCGTAGCCATTTTCCAGAAACAGTAGCCGCTGTGCCTCCATATACGCCTCTGCCCCTTCAATGTCGCCCATTGACAGAAGCTCCTCAGCGTGGATGCGCGTAGCGGCCAGCTCCATGCCATAATCGAACAAGGGTGGCTCCGGTATGGTTAGCTCGGCCGTGGGCGGGGCAGCAGGTGGCGCTGGCGGCGGCGTAAATTCAGGATAGTAGCGGTCGATGACGCGGCTGCCAATTTCCTGATCAAAAATGGAGGCGATCGTTTCGTTGATAATGCGCACCTGCGGATCGCTGTAGTGCCAGCCAACGGGGAAAAAGGTGAGCCAGTGGTGGGCCCATTCGTGGGCGGTGACTTCCACCAGCCAGTTAATACTGCCGGTTTCCATGATCATGGCTGGGTAGGTGCCCAATCCGCCAATGGGCACCACCAGCGCAGAAAGGTTAAGCTGTTCGAAAACGGCCGTTTCCAACGCATCCATCTCCGCCACGGTTAGGCCGGGGATGAGTGACACGCCATAAATTCGCTCAATTCGGTCTCGCGGCGAGACAATGAGCAGCGACGGCAGCGGGTTCATTTGCATCATCACCGGGGGCCAGGCCTGGCCCAGCACGCCGAACTCTTCCTCCACCAAAATCTGGCCGACCTGGTCCTGCACAATGGCTTCGGCCACGGGCTGAAGGATGCTTATTTGGCTGCGCAGGTGAGACAGCTGGGTTTGCAAGACGGCCGTTGCCGCAGCCGGGTCTATCACGGTGGGATCTGTATATATCTGGTTAATCTGGCTTTCAAGCCGCTGGCTTTGCTGGATCAGCGACAGATAATCCAGCACAACTTGCTTGCGGCTGGCTTCGTCCAAAAAAGCATCGTGGTTGGCCAAAACGCTCTCTGCCTTGGCCCCAATTGCATTAACTTCCCAGGTTAGAAAATCAAACTGGCGCTGCCCCACCAACTGCGTGATCTGGTAATACTCATCGCCAAACGGCGGCCATTCACGGGCCAGCGTGAGCAGGCAAAGGATACCTACGAGCAGAAGTTTCGACCAGAGAAGAAGGCGTTTGATCTTCATTGAGTGAAAAGTAAAAAGTAAAAAGTGAAAAGTCTACTGATTCCACTTTTCACTTATCACTCTTTCACTTTTTACTGGGCGTTAAGCACGGCGATAGGGATCGTACAGCTTCTCCCATTCATCTAAAGCATAACGATCGGTCATTCCGGCGATGTAGTCGGTGATGACCCGATGCAGGGGGGCATCATCAAGCTTCTTTTTGGTGTCCGTGGGCAGCATATTGGGCTCACGTGCATAAGCCTCGAACAGTTCGCTAACAAAGCGCTCTGCCTTGGTTTGCATGCGGATGAGCCGGTAGTGATGGTACATGCCATCTAGCAAAAACTTCTTTAGCTGGCGCACCTTTGCTTTGAACTCAGGCGAATAGCCAACCAGATTTTCCGGGTGGGCCTGTACTTTTTCTGGGGAGTCGATCCCATTCTCTTCCAGGTTTTTACTGGTGTGCTCCAACACGTCCATCACAGATTTGCCAATGAGTTCGCGGATGATCTCGTGGCGGAGGATGTTGGTCAACGGCCGTTCCGCATGCCACCCGACCATCGCCGTAAGCTCTTGCCACAGCTCTAACTCATTCAGCGCTGCCATCTCAAACATGCCTGCCCGCAGGCCATCGTCCAAATCGTGAGCATTGTAGGCAATCTCGTCGGCCAGGTTGGCAATTTGCGCCTCCAGCGAGCCGCGCTTGTCTGGCTCATAGTCAAAGGCATCACTTTTGTCATAATCCGTCTCGTGCTTGATCATGCCCTCGCGGGTTTCATAGGTCAGGTTAAGGCCGGGGAAATCAGGATAGCGCTGCTCCAGCTTGGTGACGATGCGATAGCTTTGCGTATTGTGGTTGAAGCCGCCGTGGTCGGCCATCAGCGCATTTAAGGCGTATTCTCCAGCGTGCCCAAATGGCGGATGCCCCAGATCGTGGGCCAGGCAAATGGCCTCGGTAAGCTCCTCGTTGCAGCCTAACCCACGGGCCAGCGAACGGCCGAGTTGGGCCACCTCCAGCGTGTGCGTCAGGCGCGTGCGGTAATGATCGCCCTCATAATAGACAAACACCTGGGTTTTGTACTCCAGGCGACGAAAGGCAGTGGTGTGAATAATGCGGTCGCGGTCCCGCTCAAAAGCAGGGCGAGATTCAGATTCTGCTTCGGGATACACCCGCCCGCGGCTGTGAGCGCTTTTCAATCCATAGGGCGCCAACACCTGTTGTTCGATCTTTTCCAGCTCTTTACGTTTGTAAATCATTGGGTACTCCTATTTAACCAAACCTGCCGCAGATTGCCTCAACAAACGTTTTCTGACCTTGAACCCACGGCAGGTCAACATATACTTGCTATAATTTTATGGTAAGTGTAACATAATTCCAGACGGCCGTCTTGACCCGTCGGCCCACATATTTAGGGCGGCCCGCCGCACCGGGAACGGTACGGCCAAGGGGAAACCGTATGCAAAGAGTTCGCTCATCCATAGTCTTGATGATGATCGCCATCGCCATCATTTTGGCCGCTGGCGTCTTTTTGGCGATTAGTGTCGTGCAAAATCGCAACAATGCGGCCGAAGTCGAAGTCGTTCCGAATAATTTTCTGGTGACGGTGGGGGCTGAGCAGATCTCATTACAGGTTGACCCCAATTTGCGGCCCGTGATCATTGATAACCAGGCTACAGACGGCGCGCCACCTGTAGCAGACGCACCTGCGGAACAGGTGCAAGAGGCAACGGCTGTTCCAGAAGCAACGGCCGTTCCCGCAGCCGATACAGCAGCCGCAACGGCCGTTCCGCCAGCCCAAACCGTAGCAAAAATTATCTTCCTCGATTATCTGGTGCAGCAGGGAGATACGCTTTACAGCATTTCACAGCGCGTGGACACTTCTATTGCCCTGATGGCCGACAACGGCATTGCTCAGGACCATCTGGTACCGGGGCAAACCATCCGCCTGCCCATTGGCAATCCTGAATATTGCGCCGGGCGCGGTCAGCCGTACGCCGTGGGCGAAGGGGATACCGCCTATAACATCAGCCAGCGCTTCAACACCACGCCCCAAAATTTGCAGGCCACCAACGGTCTAGACGGCAATTTTACCGTCAAGATTGCCGATATAATTTGCGTTCCCCAGTAAAAAACGATGCGTATTAGTCGGGCCGAATTTAACGGCCGTATTCAACACCTCCTCGATTACGTCCAGCAGCATCAATTGACCGGCGCTGTTTTATTCGACAGCGTCAACATCCTTTACTTCACCGGCTTTGCCTTCATTCCTACTGAACGCCCCATTGCCTTTGTGCTCAGCGCTGCCGGGGAGCGGGCTATGTTGGTGCCCCGGCTAGAAGTAGAGCACGTTCAGGCAGAAGCCGAACTGGATCGCGTGGCCCACTACCTGGAATATCCTGGCGACCCGCATCCTATGGCTATTTTCCAGGATTTACTGATGGAAATGGGGCTGATAAAGGAAAATAGCAATCCCAGGTTTTTGCATGCCCCCACACCAGCAGCCGAGATTGCGGTTCGACCCCACCAGGAAGAGCCCCGGCGTTACCCTTTGGCCAGCAGCGCCAGATTGGGGCAGATTACGACGGCTATCCCTGGATTTTTGGCTATGAAGGCGTGTCGCTCTCTCAGCTTACGGGCATGACCGTGCGAAATATTCAGGGCCAGCTAAACCGGATGCAGGCCATCAAGAGCCCGGCGGAAATTGCCCTAATAAAGGAAAGCTGCAAGTGGGGACATCTGGCGCACGTGCTGCTGCAGCGGTATACGGCCGTTCACGCCACAGAAACGGCCGTGAGCCTGCGCGCCAGCCAGGAAGCTACCCTGGCAATGATGGATACCATCGGCCCACTCTACCGGGCCCAAAGCATGTGGCTGAGCGGGCCGCTTGCGGGGTACCGCGGCCAGATCGGGCGCAACGCTGCCATTCCTCACGCGCTGGCCAACAACATTGCCTTCCAGCCGGGCGACGTGCTGGTAACAGGCGCAAGCTGCCCGATGTGGGGCTATAATTCTGAACTAGAGCGTACCATGTTCGTGGGCGAACCCAACGCCGAACAGCAGCGCTACTTTAATCACATGAAAGCGGCGCAAGAAGTGGCCTTTGCCGCCATGAAGCCAGGCGTGGCGTGCAGCGAGGTAGATACGGCCGTGCGGCAATACTACAAAATCCATGACCTGATGCCCTATTGGAAGCACCATACGGGTCACGCCATTGGACTACGCTACCACGAGGGCCCTTTTCTGGATACGGGCGACCAGACCGCCTTGCAAGAGGGCATGGTCTTTACCGTAGAGCCGGGCCTATATGTGCCAGACCTGGGCGGCTTTCGCCATTCCGATACCGTTGTCATGACCAGTGACGGTATTGAGATGCTCACCTATTATCCAAGAGAGTGGCAAAGCCTGGTTATTCCTATTTAGGGGGTTGCCAGTGATAATAATTATGTTAAGATGTGAGCGTTATGTATAAAGAATTGTGGCGGCAACGGCCGTTGCTTACCCTTCCCCAGATTATCGTCTTGCTGCTTGTTGGCGCATCATTATTCGTTGCGGTCGATCTCAACCGGCGGGCGCGGGCAGGCCAGCTGGTTGGCGTGGGCGAAGGCGAGCTGCAAATGGAAGTAGATGCGGAGTCCACACGACAGGTAGAGCTGCAAGTAACCCTTGAATATGTGCAGAGCGACGATTACGTAGCGGCATACGCTCGTGACGAGGGCGGCTATCTGCTGCCGGGCGAGAAGCGTGTTGTGCCGCTCGTCATAGAAGCGACGCCACAGCCAACGGCCGTTCCCACCGCCACCCCAGACCCAGCGCAAAATGCCCGCCCCTGGCAAGCTTGGTGGCATCTGCTTACAGATGCCCCACAGCCTGCGCGCTAGTCAAATTTAAGCCGCCTTATGCTTTTATTTAGTCTGAAGGCCCCAAAATAGTGTATTCTTCACCCAAACTCCCCCATTAGTACTATAAAATGGCCCCTCTACCGTCGGTATTACTTGCTATTCAACTTTACATATGATAACATACGCCTCGTTGAGAGGTTTACATATTGTTATTATTGTATTGGTATTCATCGGCAAAAACAGTATGCTACGGCGGCGTTTTCCATCACCAAAATGGTTTCGTATTTGTTGACCCAACGCCCAAACATCAGTACGACGTAGCAAATGGTTTGAGTCAGCAATCTACTCCATTGATGACGCGCAACCAGAAAAACCCACTAACCCCTAAACATACGATTAAAGAAGGGACGATCTTATGAGCCGTCGAACTATCTTGATTCTCATTTTCGTATTTGCCCTCGTATTGCTGGCAATTGTAGGCGTGGTTTTTATCGTACAACAAAACCAGCCAACGGACACAGTTACTACTGACGGCGAAAATGGTGCTCCGGCTCCAGATGGCGTAGTCGATACGACAGAACCCGTAGAAACAGTTCCCCCACTTGTAGACGTGGTTGTTTCTTTACAAACCGTACCCCGTGGTTACCAGATGACCCCGGATATTTTGGCCCTGGATAAACGACCAGCCGAAAGTGTTGCCAGCAACGTAATTACCAGTATCGATGACGCACTTAATCTCTATGCCCGAACCGATATTTATCAGGGTGAAACGTTAACCTTTGACTCGTTGGTTGATGATATCACCAAGGTAGGCCTGGAGTCTTACGGACCCAGCTCGTTGATCCCACCAGGATATGTGGCTCAATCGGTGCCTATGAACCGGCTTAGCGGTGTGGCCTATGGTTTGAGCGAAGGGGATTACGTAGACATCATGGTCACGTTCTTCTTCCGCCAGATTGATGAGGAGTTTCAAACCTATCTTCCCAATGACGCTGCTTTTTATCTAGAGGAGCAAATTGAAGCTGTCGAGGAAGCTGCCTCAGGAGACCCTCTGGCGGTTGTTACCCAACCTATAATTTTCCTGGTGTCGCCGATCGGCCGTTTTGAAGAGCTGCCCACTGGAGATTTGGCCCACATAAGCCCCAACGAGGAGGAAGTTGCTCCGCGCCCCGTACCAGTTACCATGATTATCCAAAATGCTCGGGTTGTTCAGGTTGGGCAATACCGGCTGCCGGGCAACCCGGCGGACCTGGTTCCCACGCCAACGCCAGAACCGGCTGAAGAAGGCGAACCTACCCCAACACCGCCACCCGCAGCGGTGCCCACAGCAACACCCTCGCCGGCTGACGTTCTCGTTGTTGCTTTGCAACCCCAGCAGCAGCTGCTGCTGCGCTATGCGGTAGAAGTGAATGCACAAGTATTCTTTGCCTTGCGTGGCGTAAATGATGGCCAGCTATACAGCGTTGAGAACATGACGCTAGACTTTTTGCTTGAGCGATTTAATGTTGAAGTTCCGCCGAACCTGGGCTATTCAGTTGAAGCAACGATCCGACAGGTGACACCCACACCGCCGCCCGAAGAAGGAACCGTACCTGAATAATGGTGCCCGATCAATGACGTAAACCTTAAAGGTTTTGGGAAACAAATAAGCTAAAAGTGGTTTACGTAAATGGCTAAACAAACAAGGACCCTGTTATGCGTCTCAGAACGTTCATTCTCCTGATTTTGGTATTAATTCTATTTGGCGCCCTGGCGCTGGTTGTGTTGGGCAACAGTGGCGTTGGCCCCCTGGCTGGCTTTTTTAACGGCGACGAAAATGGTGACGTAACCGAACAACCAGACGGAGAGGACACAGAAGAACCTTTACTCCCACCACCAACCGCAACGCCGGGACTGGAAGATGTGGTGGTGGCCAGAGTGAATATTCCAGTTGGCACCATGCTTACAGACGACCTGCTTGAGGTCCAGCGATGGCCGCGCACCAATATTGCACTGCAGGGTGGCTATACATTTACAGATACAACTCGTTTAGTCGGCCGTATTGCCAAGGTCGATGTATCCCGGGGTCAATCAATTTTAAGCCCAATGCTGGCGCTTAACCCCACGGATATTGCTTCATTTGGTTCGGACCTGGCTTTGTACGTACCATTTGGGGAGGTGGCAGTTGCCTTCCCCGTAGATCGATTTAACGGTGCGGCCCTGGCCATGCGTCCAGGTGATGCCGTTGATGTGATGATGACGCTGCGGATTGTGGATGTTGATCCACAATTTGGCACTGTTTTGCCCAACCAGATTGAGCGCGTTATTCAGTCCGCCTTGCTAAATGGAGAGCCATTCTTGTTTCCGCCGGTTACAAACGGCCGTCTCGAATTCATTCCGGAAATTAACCAGGTAGCGGCCATCGTGCCCAGCACGATCAGCCTGGAAGGGCAGGATTTCACTGAGGGCCTTCCCATTCCTAAGCGGGTGACGCAGCTAACTATCCAACAGGCCAGGGTGCTGTACGTTGGCACCTGGACAGATCCGCGTGACCTGGAACAGCAGCAGATTGACGCGCAGGCAGCGGCCCGCGCCGGTGGAGACGAAGGCGCCGCATTGCCAACCCCCACCCCAATTCCATCTCGATTAGAAACAACCCCAGATGTGGTCATCCTGAGCATGTCATCGCAGGATGCTCTGGCGCTGAATTGGGCCATGATTCGGGGCGTGGATATTCATTTGGCGCTGCGTTCACCGGGCGACCAAACGGTATTTGTTACCACCAGCGTCAGCTTACCGCAAATCATAGATCAGGGTGGTCTGGCCATACCCGAGCAATCTAACTTTGATTTACATCCTTCTATGGAGGACGTTACGCTGCCTGTGCTGCCACCCACGAACCCAAATGAGAGCCAGAGTCCTTAGTTAGTTATCTATGTTGCAACGTTCAAGTCTCTAGCTTTTAGCTGGAGACTTTTTATTTACACAGATGCCTGCTTAGAAAAAGACGTACGGAGGCCCCTTTTGTCTGTAGATTTGCCAGCGAATTATGACCCAAGCAAGTTTGAACGGCCGTCCGTCACTGTAGATGTCGTCATCTTTTCTTTGGTGGATGAGGCGCTAAAGGTTCTGCTCATCAAGCGGCAGGCGGCACCCTTTGCCAATATGTGGGCTATTCCGGGGTCGTTTATTAAGATGAATGAATCCTTGGAGGAAGCGGCCGTACGCGCTCTGGCAGATGAAACCGGCGTACAAGACGTCTACACAGAACAACTCTTCACGTTTGGCACGCCAGACCGCGATCCGCGCACCCGCGTGATAACTGTAGCCTACTTTGCCCTTGTACCCTATGACGCCATCCATCCCCAGGCGGGCCGAGATGCCCACCAAACCGGCTGGTTTTCGATTGGCCAGCTTCCCTCCCTGGCCTTCGACCATGCCGAAATAGTTGAGTACGCCTACAAGCGCCTACGCTACAAGCTGGAATACACGTCCGTAGGATTTCAGCTGCTGCCCGATGTTTTTACCCTTACAGAGCTACAAACGGCATACGAAATTATTCTCGGCGAACAGCTAGACAAGCGAAACTTTCGCCGCAAAATTCTGTCGGCAGAAATTTTGGAAGAAACTGGTGAAAAACAGAAAGAAGGAGAGGGTCGCCCGGCTATGCTGTACCGCTACCGAGAAGATGCCGTAGCAGAAGTAAAAACGCGTCGCTTGTTTCCCTAATAATCCTATTCAACCCAAAGCGACTTTGTTAGCTCCACTCCTAGGACCACATCATCTCGCCCTACCCGCAGACGCATTGGACCATTAAACGGAGCCCGGCCCATAATTTCAAAATCAGCGCCAGGAACCAGACCCAACGTTTTGAAATACTTCAGTCGTTCCGGGTCATGTGTGCGCACCCGGCTCACCTTGCCCACGTGCCCCACGCCCAGGTTCATAATGCAGACGTCTTTCACCTCGGGCAGGTTACCCTCACCGTCAGGAATGGGTTCCCCATGAGGGCAGCGGCTCGGGTTATTGGTCATCTCTGCCATGCGCTGCGTAATGGTATCATTAAGCCCTTTGCCCATTTCATCAGCATGTTCATGGGCCTCATCCCAGGTGAATCCCATTATGTCAACCAAAAACACTTCTAAGATGCGATGACGACGCAGCTCACGCAGGGCTTCTTCTCGCCCTCGTGGCGTCAGCTCAATGCCCTGGTACGGCTTGTGCTTGACATAACCCGCATTTCTCAGCCGCTTTAGCATTCGCGGGACAGCTGGCGCGGAGACATGAAGACGATCAGCAAGGCTGGTAGTGCTTACTGTGGGCGAGTCTTCTTGCAGCCGATAAATCTCGGCCAGATACTCTCGCATGGCGACGCTGGGCTGAAAATCATTGTTTGACATAGGTTGATATTATCTCGATCCTGGCGTTGTCGCCAACTCTCTAAGGGCAATTAGCTTCAACTCAAGATGCTTTTCCTTAAATCGGCCGTTGTCGTTTCAATTAAATCGACCAATTCGACCAGCATTTGGGTATCAAATCGGAACTCCGCCCCGGCGCTGGCAAAAAGCTCAGGCAAGGTTTTGGTGCCGCCCAGCGCCAGTGCCTGGCGATAGGCGTTTAGCGTGCCAGCACTGTCGTGGAGACTGTTGCGCCAGACCTGAAGCGCACCAACCTGCGCCATGCCGTACTCTATGTAATAAAAAGGCGCATCAAAAATGTGAGGCTTGCGATGCCAGCCAGTTTTGCGGCTTTCTTCATGCCCCGTCCAATCCACGTCTGGTATAAACCGCTGCCACAATTCATCCCAGGCTGCATCACAACGGCTTGTATCTTTTGCCTCTTGGGAATGCGTATAAACCCAATGCTGGAAAGCATCAACAACTGCCATATAAGGCAGAAAAGCAAGGATGCCTTCTAGATGCTCTATTCGGGCGCGAGCCGCCTGGGCTGAGGTGTAAAAACCGCCATGCGTGTGGGTAAGGTAAGGCGCAGCCAGCAGCTCCATAGACATTGAGGCCACCTCGCAAAATTCCATAGGTGGATCTGTTTGCCAGATCATAGGCAGGCTGGCGGTTTCGAATACGTGGAAGGCATGCCCGGCCTCATGAAGCATTGTTTGCACATCATCGTGGTTGCCCACACCGTTCATGAAAATAAACGGCCGTTTCCGCAAAGCCAATTCACTACAGTAGCCACCCAGCGCCTTGCCCGTCCGCGTGTCCAGATCCAGCAGGCCATCTTCAGCCATAATGGCAAAATAGCGGCTTAACTGCGAATCTATCTGGCTAAAAATATTAAGCGTGTGCTGAATGAGCGCTTCCTGCCCTTGATACGGCCGTAACGGTTCGCCGTCAGAATCATCCACTAAAGCGCCCTTTTCCGGCACCCAGTCCCAGGGTCGCAGCACGTCATAGCCCAGCCTTTCCCGTTTGCGCTGTAGAATGCGGCGCAGAGCTGGCACAACGGCCGTTTCAATCGCCTCATGGAAAGTTAAGCAATCCTCCGGCGTGTAGTCGAAACGTCCTTTTTCACGAAAAATGTAAGCGCGATAATCGGGCAGGCCAGCATTATGGGCCACCTGCTGCCGCAGATCCAGCAGCTTGCTGTATACCTCGTTTAAGACCTCGCGTTTATTCAGCCACAGGTCAGAAATAGCCTGCCATGCCTTCTGGCGCACTGCCCGATCCTTATCGTTCAAAAAGAAGCCGAGCTGGCTGAGATTCTTTTCTTCTCCTTCCCACTCGGCTTTAAGCCCGCCCGTAATTTTGTCGTATTCATTTTCTAGTCTTGAAATTTCGGTAAACAGGGGAATATTTTCTTCCCGATACAGATCGGCCTCGTTACGCATATTTCGCAGCACCAGGTTCATATCATCCAGGGCTGCCTGCTCGGGCGCAAAGGCAAGCAAGCGCTCTTTTAGGGCCTGGGCAGCAACCTGAGCCTGAGGCAGCACGTTTTCAATCAGGTCGAGAAAAGCCTGCTCTTTCTCTTCATCAACCGTATTTTGCGATTTTTCAATGTAGATGACAGAGGTAGCTTCAGACAGCAAGCGGCTGAGATCAGACCAATCAGTTAGCCACTGGCGCAGATTTTCAGGGGTTAACGGCCGTTCTTCCAGTTCCTTAAAGTAGGGGGCAAAGGTCTCCCAACGACGCGGATCAATCTCTTCAACAGAACGAGGCAAGGCAAAGCTTGTCATGAAAAAGCACTCCCAAATGATGTAAAAAAGCCCTTGCCGTTTGGCAAGGGCTTGAAACTTGAGGCGACGACCGGATTCGAACCGGTGATAAAGGTTTTGCAGACCTCTGCCTTACCACTTGGCCACGTCGCCAGGAAGCAAATCCGGCAGGCTTGCGGCCTGCCGGATGTCAGAGCGGGCAACGAGATTCGAACTCGTGGCCTTCTCCTTGGCAAGGAGACGTTCTACCACTGAACTATGCCCGCAAAGAGAATCTCACTACACAGTTATACCAACTGCTGATTTATTTAGCAAAAACTTTTCGCCAAATTTGTAAAGATATGCCAGGACCCAGGCTCGAACTGGGGACACCTGCATTTTCAGTGCAGTGCTCTACCGACTGAGCTATCCCGGCTGGAAAAGCCTCATAGGAGGCTGGGAAATTCTATCCAAAGCCGCATTGCCTGTCAAGTGCGGTGCGGGCAAACCGGGGTCTGGTAGGCTCGGGCTGTGTGCGTTAGTACCTGGGGTACAAAGAACTTTCGATGAGTTCCTTCTCCTGGTAAGAACGGGCTATGGTAGAAAGACGGCCGTTCTTTATACAATGGCTCTACGGTTCTTCAACCAATCCTGCAGAAGATGTAAATGATTAAGGAAGTGTTATGCAAACAATACAAAACGGGGTCGCCAGCACCGACTCAAATAGGAATTTAGACAGTATGCGCCTCTGGTTAGCGCAAAAAATTGAAGCATCCCTCCCTAAAAACCTGACCCTGGACCGCTCCCCGCAAACAATAAAGCTGATTCAGGAACGGTACCAACTGGCACGCCAGCACGCCAAAGTTAACATTGCTCCAGCGGACGAAAAGCAATTTTTTGAAGACCTCCTGGACGAGATTTTGGGCTTTGGGCCGCTGGAGCGCATCCTTAGCGACGAAACCGTCACTGAGGTGATGGTGAACCGCGCCGACCTGATTTACATCGAAAAGAAAGGGCGGTTGACCGAATCTGGCATCACTTTTGTCGACGATGCCCACGTAGAGCGCGTCATCCGCAAAATTATTGAGCCATTGGGAAGGTACGTAGGCAAAGATTCTCCATTGGTGGACGCCCGCCTGCCCGATGGCTCCCGCGTCAATGCGGTCGTCTCCCCC
>JBHIWP010000125.1:0-14459 GCA_041987425.1 Promineifilaceae bacterium (SeqCode)
GCGTATAGCCTGTACCGTATTGCCCTGAGCCAGCAGCTGCCAAATCCGCGAACCGACTTCATTCAGGGTAAAGTAGGTGCCAGATTCATATTCAAGAATGACAATCCGATCGTCAACTTCGGTTGTGAAGGCTTCTGGATGAACTTGATACTGCACATTTAGCATTTCCATTGGTTTTCTCCTTCAAACTATATTTGGCTGGCCTGCCACCAGCAGATAGAGGCAAACTTCATCGACACCATCAACTGCCAGAAAGTCGTGCATGGCATCGTCGTAAAAGCCGCAAACCGGCAGGGCACCAATGTTCTGTGCCGTGGCCACTAACAGAATATTTTGCGCCAGGTGCCCTGCTTCCAGCAGCATGAGCCGGTAGCCAAGCTCGGCATACTTAAACCGGTTGCGAGGCAAGACGCCACAGATGCACACGACGTAAGCAGCGTCCGCGGGCAAATTGTCGGGCAGGATGCACTGTTGCAGGGCGGGCAAAGGGGGTTGAGCTGAAAGCAGCTCCAGGGCATGGAGGCGAGGGTGATAATGATAGAGGCCTGGATCAATGCCTTTCAGGTTGATGGCGGCAAGGTAAATCTCAAGCGGATATAGGGCACCGCCAGAGGGAATGGGTCTTCTGGCCGGATTCGTCTGTTGCATACGGTAGCTTAGGGCCAGCTGGGCGGCCACCTGCCCAAGCGGCACGGGCTGGGCTGTGAAGTGGCGCACGGTGCGCCGCTTCAGGATGAGCTGATCGAGGGAAATGGGCAACGGTTTAGGCTCTGGCAGCGGCGTGCGCGGGGACAGCCGGTATTCCTTGAAGGCGTGCTGCGAAAATTGGGGCAGGCTGCCCTGATCAAATTTTGCCGGTGGGGCAAACAGGGCGTACGGCCGCATTTTTGTCTGCTCGTGAAATAGGGAGGCCAGTGAGTCTGAATCTGCCTGGGCAAGCTGCATTTGAATATAGTCCAGCTCTTTTAGAATGGTCATTGCTTTACACCTTTTGCTCGTCCAGGTGCACGATGGCCTGCTGCACCTGCTGGCCGTTGGCGCTCAGCGCAGCATTGTCTGTTGTGGAGATTTCTGACCAGAAGCGTGTGGGGGGAAACGGCCGTACATCCCGGCGGCAGGTGGGGCAGCGCGGCACCTTCAAAAGGGGGTGCCGCGCCAGCTCCCCTGTGGACAGGCTAAAGTCCATAATCGCCCCCAGCGTCAGGGGCGGCACCTCGCCAGACAGCAGGCGCAAAATCTCATAGCAAAACAACGGCACACAGGGCGTAATTTGGATTTCCAGCAGAGGAAGCGGCCGTTGCGCCAGGGCATGCTGCAAAGCATCGTAGCGAGCAGGGTCAGCCAGGTTGCTTTGCCGTCTGTGTTGGTAGCAGCTATAGCAGGCCGTTTCCTTGGGCAGCACCGTAGGCCCTAGCTCAACGGACAGCCCATTCCAACTGGGCCGGTAGCTGGTCCAGGGAATGCCAGCCTGTACGCAAGACTGGTTCACCATGTCATAGAGTGCGGGCCGCAGTTCATCGGTGGCCACCACCACCACATCTACCGCCAGCAGCTCGGCGGGAAGCGGTTCCTGCTCTAGCTCGGCAACAGAGGCAGAAAGGGAGCGCAGGCGCACCTTCTCATTAACTTCTTGCAGAGCGCGTGCCAGCGCTTCGCCGCGCCGTTGGCCCTTGTCTTGGGCAAAATACCAGGCGTCTGAATAGAGCAATTTTTCATCCACGGTGCCCGTGTCAACGGCCGTAAAGTGCTGAACCCCAGCAACGGCCAGCAGCCGAGCCAGCTGTGAACCAACCCGACCCAGCCCAATAAGCCCTACGCGCGCAGTTGAAATTCGCTCTTGCCAGGCTTGCTCAAAAAGAAACGGCTTATTGGCCTCCCCTGGCATCCCAGGCCGCAGATGGTCGAATAAATTAGCAGCGGCAACATAACGCGGATCAAGGCCATTACCCTCTTTGCGTGCGGGCACCAACAGGCCGTTCTGGTAAAGCGTTTCGGTTACATCGAGCAAAAAGTTGATGTGAAAGGGCGGCAAAGTTTGCAAAATCTCAAGGAGTGTTAGCCCGCTCGATAACTGCTTGAAGAACGCTGGCAGCGAAATGCCAGGAAATGGCAGGCCAATCTCAAAATTTTGCGTCCCGGAACTAAATAAAAATTGTTGCGGTGTTTCTTCCACGACGGCAAACCCAGGGCGCAGCCGCAGGTGCGCAGGAAGCTTTTGTATGCGTAGTAAAAATCTGTCTATTGGTGCCATGGTTGCGTCTCAACTCTTTCTTTGCGGTGAACCGCCCATATCTTTGAGTTTTCTCACAGTTCTTTGCTGGAAACACATTGAGCTTCTAAATGAATGGATGCGGATCTGCGTTAAATTCGGTCCAGCTTAATGGCTGGGTGCGCCACCCCAGGCGTACGGGCACGGTGGCGGGTCGCGAATTTCCTAGATAAGGGGTGTTGTGGTTGGTCGTCAGGCGCTGCATGCCTGGCATGATCACCCGGACGACGCGCAGGTTGAACGGCCGTATATCTTCTTTCGTCACGTCGGCCACAAACAGAGCCTGCCCGGCCTGGCGGCAGCAGTCCAGGCAGGTCTCCAGGTCCGCCTCTGCCTTGCCACTGGCTTTGTTTGGGATCGCGGCCAGTTCAATCTCATTGGGCGTGTTTAGCAAGAAGTCGAGCAGGTGCGTACGGTCTTGCTGCACGTAATAAACCGCGTGCTTGTGAACGTTGTCAATCGCTTCTGGCGTGGCAACTGCTTCCTCCATCTCTCGCATGTTAAAAATGCCCAGCCGCACCTCCACCGCTTCCATTAGCGCATTCATGGCTGCTTTTTCCGGGTTCAGGTTTGCAGCCAAACCCACAAAAACGCGCCGATTCCCTGGCTTGCCCTCTAGCAAGATCGCCATGCAGGCCGGAATCTCTAAATCATTTGGCAGCCAAAAAAGTTGATGGTCAAGCGGGGTTGGGCGCAGGCAACGTTCAATAAACTGTCCGAGTTCAGATTGGGAGGCTACCAACAAACGGGGGGCAGAAAACCGATTGAGCCACATCATCATCATTGCATCGCGTTCCACCACCTCGTAAATTCCCCGCACCACAGCGTCGGCGGCGGAACGGCCGCAGGCAGCACCCGTTGAAATAGTGGAAAGCAGATGAGATTCACCTGGGCTGGCCGGATGTCTTAGGTAAACAAACTCCGCCGGGACCAAAACGGGGTCTCCTTGCGGTAAAGCAGTAGCCCAGGTCCAGGCAATCGTTGTATCCGCTGTAAACGGGTCCAAGCCAGCTACCGGGTACTGCTCAGGATGAAAAAGGGGGCAGTCTGCCGGGCTCAAAGCATTGAAACGCTTAGAAATATTGTTGTAGCTGTCTACGATAATGTCTGAACGCGCTGCATTGAGACAGTATCTTTCTATGCTCTCACACAGGGCAGAAAGCTTTGCCTGGGTTTCGTCTAATGCGGCACCGCTGCCGCCTACCTTAATTTGCCTTAGCCCAAAATCGTGCGCCAGGTAAGACAACCGGGCTTCGGCCGTAAAGATCGGCGGTTCGCCCGGGTAAGGGAACCTGCTGCGCACCATCTGCACAAGCCCAAACTTGTGATCCACCAATTGGGACTCAAGCCTGTGATACGCAGCCGCTACTGTTGATTTAACGCTTGTGGTCTTCATAGCAATTTTGTAGAATTCACTCACTGTTACAACTTAAGAATGCTGATCCATAAAAAGGAATGCGTTTCCAAAATTTAGCTAATTATGCGCTTCTAGAGTAACCGCCCTTGCATTTTTCACCTTTGGTTGCGAGCCTCACGGTTAAAAGTGCAAACGGGTTACTTTAGCTGGTGGGACGAGAGTTCTTAGTGTTGGAACTCGCCACCACCGCCGCCACCACCACCACCGCCACCGCAGCAGCTGGGGGGGGAAGGCCAAAATTCTGCACCGCTCTGGTCAGCGTAATCGCCGGGGCGGGTGCCCAAGGTCAGTTCGACTGCATCGCCTAATTCAACTAATTCTGGTTTTTGGTAATTTTTCATTTTCGTTCTCCTTAGTTAGGTTGGGAAACGCACTCCTGTCTACGGATCAGCCATTTCTGCTGCTTCTAAGCGTGGGAATAGAAACGGCCGTATGCGGTTTCTTTGTTTCTCGGGTTAAACCTCCAGCGCGGACGATAAAGCTTTTGTCCTTGTCGCCCAACAAATAATGAAGCATGATGAAAATTTTCAGCGCAAATGTTGTGATTGCTGATCCATAAAAAGGAATGCGTTTCCAGATTTCAGCTAATTATGTGCTTCTAACGAAACCTACCCTGCATTTTTTACCCTCGGTTACGAGCCTCACGGATAAAAATGCAAAGAGGTCATTGGTAGATGAAGCTCTGGGAACTTCTTATTTCTGCTCGATCGGGCCTGGGCCACCACCGCCGCAGCAGCTTGGGGGAGAGGGCCAAAATTCTGCACCGCTCTGGTCGGCGTAATCGCCCGGGCGGGTACCCAGTGTCAGTTCGACTGCGTCGCCTAGTTCAACTAATTCTGGTGTTTGATAATTTTTCATTTTCATTCTCCTATTAGTTAGGTGGGAAACGCACTCCTGTTTATGGATCAACCAATTGCTAATTCATAGGCACTGCTTTCGGCCTTTGTAACGGCCGTCATAGGACTCTCAATTTCTCGCAGCCAAAACTCCAGGGCCAGCGTGGGCATAATATCGGCGTCTGTAATGACCCCGGCCCCCAGTCGCTTTTCGCTTAACACTTTCAAAAATGCTTTGCCGTCAATGTAGCCAGCGGCCTCAGCCCGCGAATTTGTAAACATTGCCTGGAAGGTGTCCCAATGTTGGGTGAACCCCTCCCGTATAACAAAGCCATAGTCTGTATTTCCCTTTCTAAAGCGAATGGAATCGGGCAAGGCATTGGCCATGGCGCGCCGCATTACGGATTTTCGCTCCCCTGTTCGGCCGATCTTTTGCATTGTGGGAATACGGGAAAAGAATTCAATAAGGCGCCGGTCGTAAAAGGGATGTCTTTGGTCAATGTTAGCCGTCAGCCCCAGGTATTGATCGCTCCATAAGCGACTGTTGTCTGACGAGAGCAGCACGCCCGCTTCAAACTGAACCTGGTTGGCAATGCCTTTGAAGGTTTGTGGAATTAAGCGGTGGCGAGCAAGCGAACGCCGCAGCATTTTGTCCTTGTTGATGAGCCAGGGTGAGGTGCGGGCATGATACCGGGTGTTGATGGCCAAGGCTGAGTGCTGGGGCTGTAATTCATGCAGGTAATAGGCCAGCGAGCGCGGACCAAGTCCGGCAAGCACAAGGTTGAAGAAAACCTGGCTGTAGCTGTGAGGCGTCACGTCTGCCACGTATTTCATGATGCGCAGGGCTTCTTTAATACGGCCGTTGCGCAGCCAATCAACCACAAAAAACAGGCTCCCAGCCATCCCCTCGTCTGCACCAACGCCGGTTAGCAGCACCCGAATGCCGTTTTGCTTTACGGCCTGTTCTAGTCGCGCCCACGGCGTGTAAATGTGAAAGTGCGGCTCATCCTGGGGCACCAGGCCGCGGTGGGGAACCTGCTCAAACATCGTCAGGCCATCGCAAATAAGCTCGTGCGTTGCCCCCCCATACCTGTCATTTACCGTAGTGGCAAAGTCGCCATCGGTATAGCCCGTAAGGCTGCGCGTCGTTCCTTGCCAGACAAGGGTGAAAGTATGCAGCTGCTCGGCAGGCAGCTTGCCCGCCTGCTCTAGCTGCCGCCCCACCGAGACCACAGAAGAAGAATCCAGCCCGCCGCTTAAGGCTACGGCAACAGGTCCGGCTGCCCGGCAGTGGGCGGCGACAACTTCAGAAAAAAGCGCTTTTAGGTGGTCTTCATATTCAGCGTCTTGCTTATAGTTTATGGGCGTTAGTTCCCACGGCCTCCAATAGCGGGTAACGTTTAGCGCCCCATCGTTCAGGCAGAGGAAGTGCCCCGCAGGCAGGCGTCGTATTTCTTTAAAAGGTGTGGCCTCTGCCTCATAAGAGGCGGCAAATGAGGTCGTTAAGTAGTCCAAAATGTAGTCGTCATTGAGCGTGGTGTGCAAATTATTCAGGCTGCGCAGAGCATGAATGTTTGAGGCGATGTAGAAGCGGTGACCATCCCAGTGGTAGAAAAGTGAGCGAAGTCCTAAGGGATCGCGGGCGGCGAACAGGGTCTGCTTTGTGGTGTCCCAAATCAGGCAGGCATAGGCCCCAGCCAGGTGATCCACGCAGGCTGTACCCCACTGCCGGTAGGCAGACCACACCAAATCGGCATCGCTCAGGGTAGCCAGCTTTCGTTCTGGGATGTGGAGGGCTCTGGCAAGCTCGGGGCGGTTATCGATACGGCCGTCTAGAGCCAGCGCATCGCCCTGAGGCGTGGACAACGGCTGCTGTGTGCCCCAGTCCTCATGTGTGGTCCATAGCTGCACGGCCCCAATCGCTACCGGACCCACCGCCCATACACCCTGATCATCAGGGCCGCGCCAGGCAATGGCCTGCACAAGCTGGGCAATCTCTTCCGGGTTCACGGGACGGCCGTCACAATTTACAATGGCTGTAATACCACTCATGCTTACTCTCCCTTCAAATGTTGTTGGGGGTTATTTCACTTACTTCCGCATAATGGTGACAAACTTACCGGGAACGCTCCATTCCGGCGGCGGGTCCGTCAGCCGCTCTTCCTGCCAAAACGCCTGGGCATGGGCCATAAAGGGAAACTGGCGCACCACGATTTCAAAGTCGGCTTTTATGCCGCGTCGCCCCAGGAACCAGCACGGCAGCAGGGAATCTGGCACGCAGCTGTTGGGCAGCAGATGCCATTTGAGGACGGAACGCGTCAGGTCGCGCGTAAATACGATGAATTGGGGCAGCGGCATCTGGTTAGGCAAACTTTTAAACGGCCGTTGCCGGGTACACAATGCAACGGATTTTTTCAACCCAAAACGCCGCAAACGAATGGCTATGAGAAAGTACAGCAGGTACATCTCAGCAAAATACGCTGCTTTGCGAATGGAGCTGATCTGGCTAAGGGTCATCGTTTCAGAACTCATGGCTGGCAGCCTCCTATACCTGTGCTGCCGCGGCAGAAACCGGCATGTTCAGCGGTTGGTGAGTGGGAATAACCGGCTCCTCAAGCTCGCGCAGCCAAAATTCCAAGGCAAGTGTAGAGAAAATTTCTGTGTCAGAAACATTTCCCCGCCCAAAACGCTTCTCGCCCAGCTCCTGCAGAAACAGCTCTGAGTTTATAAAACCGGCGGCCTCAGCCCGCGAATCGGCAAAAAGCTGCTCAAATTGTGGCCACAGCGCCTTCACGCTTTCCCGGTATACGTACAAAAATCCTTCACCCTCCATCTGCTCAGCTTCCTTAGGCGGCTTGGGCACCATGTCGGCCATAGCCCGGCGCAAGATGTATTTGGTAACGCCCCCGCGCCCAATTTTCTGGTGAACGGGCAGACGCAAGAAAAATTCAACCAGGCGTCGGTCGTAAAAAGGATGTCGCATCTCTATGCCAGAGGCAGTGCCAATATGCTGGTCATCCCACAGCCGCACATTGTCACCCAGCAGCAAAATATTGCGCTCAAACGCCGCCTGGGCAGCAATAGATTTAAAGTTGCGCGGAATCAGCTTCAGCCGCTTGAGCGCTCTTTGCGTCAGAAATGGCCTGTCGGGTGCCCAGCGGGGAACCCGAAAATGGAAGCGGAATCCCAGATCCATGTCCCAGGGACCTGCTTGCTTCTGACGCAAGCGATAAGCCCAGGAGCGCGGCCCCAGCCCGGCCAAAACCAGGTTAAGCAATATCTGGTTGGGGCTCTGAGGCGTGGCAGAAGACACTTGCCTCACTACCTGCATTGCCCTGGAAAATTGCCCTTCTCGCAGCCAATCGACCACAAAGAACAGGCTGCTCGCCAGCGCTTCGTCAGCACCCAGACCAGTCAGAAGCACCCGCAACTCTGGACATACCTGCTTGATCTTGAGCCCCATATTCCGGTAGGCGCGGCCGGGAATAATAAAGGGTTCGTCTTGGGGCACGCGCCCGCGATAAGGGAGCTGGGCAAACATCGGCAGCCAATCGTCGCACTCCACTTTGTGGACGTGCAGGCCATACTTTTCGCCCAAAACATCCAGCTTGGCCGGATGCACTAACACGCCCGCGTTCTCGCGGAGCGACTGGTCAAACAGCATGGTGAAAGTGTGGAACTCTTTAGGTGGTAAGAGCCCTTCAGCTTCTAGCTCTTTAGCAATGCACACAATGGAAGAAGAGTCCAATCCCCCGCTCAACGCCGAGCCAAGCGGCCCAACAGCCCGACAGTGCGCCGTTATCACTTCTCTGAAGAGGCTGTGGAAGTGCTCGATGTACTCATCTTCTGAGCTGTATTCAATTGTGGCCAACTCCCAGGGCTGCCAATAGCGCTTCACTTTCAGGTCTCCATTCGTAATCTGGAGCGTGTGCCCACCAGGTAAACGCCGAATTTCCTTTATAGGCGTGGCTTCAGGATCGAAGGTGCCCATAAATGTGGAGGTCAAATAATCCCAAATGTACTCTCTGTTGAGTGAAGGTTGAAGAAAAGAAAGCGCCCGCAGCGATTGGAGGGTGGAGGCGCCGTAAAAGCGACGGCCGTTCCAAAAGTAAAAAAAGGAGCGCAGGCCCAGGGGATCGCGAGCGGCAAAAAGAGTTTGTTGGGCAGCATCCCAGATGACAAAGGCAAAAGCACCGGCAAGGTGCAGGGGACAGCTGTCGCCCCAATGCCTGTAGGCCAGCCAAAGCAGCTCTGCATCGCTCATCGTTTTAAGCTCAGCCTGGGGGATTTTTAGCATTTGCCCCAACTGCTCACGATTGTCTAAACGGCCGTCCAAAACAAGACAATCACCCCGTGGCGTAATTAATGGCTGGTACGTCCCCCAATCCTCCGGCGTGGTCCACAGCTGGACGGCAACGGCCGCTACCGGACCATTGAGCCAAACATCCTGGTGGTCTGAGCCACGCCAGGCCAACGCCTGCATGAGTCTGTCTACGTGTTCGCGGCTAACAGGCCGCTCGTCAACGTGAAGAATAGACGCAATTCCACTCATTTTGCTTCTCCTGATGGGGGTAAGAACTCACTAAAGCTTCGTCCTATACAGTAGTATTGAGGGATCGCGATCTTTTGTATAGAAACAGGCATACTCAATTAATAGGTACAGCCGTACTCATTTTCTAAAGTATTACCTGAAACAATAATGTAATCGGCTAAAGGCTCTTGCCGATTACAAAAAAAGGCCTGGCACGGGGCCAGACCTTTTTAGTAACGCTGCTCGAAGGAACGTAAACCAAAAAACTATTTTGAAAACTAAAAGACTATAGATGGTTTACGTTAAAGAGAACAAAAGCAAAATTAGACTGAATCTATTTCTAAAGACATTTTGTTCTCCACAAAATCGCGTCAGGAAGAGGAAATATCTAGATGGCTTACAGCGGGCCATTCAGCCGGACGGACATACGCCATTACTTCTGCCGCCACCTCCTGCGGAGAGCGATTAAGAAACGTCTGTAAATCCTTCCAGGCTTCTCTTTCGATGTTAGAAAGCCCAGTTTCGGAGCCATTACCCTTATCATTAATTTTAGAATGGACAAAATTAGCTAAAACATTCATTGATATCTCCTTTTGGGTTGAATCGTAAACCATCATTCGCTTATGTGATTATGAAAATTTTGCCGTGGTTTACGTCGTTAAACAATAGAATATTTGCTGCTCAAACGAAGTCCTGAAGCCTTTCCGTAGCACTTCATAACAATCATTATGGGGGTTCGCGCGCTCTCTTCTTATCCAGCATACTGCCCTGGTATTAAAGCAAACTTCTTTCTTCTGCTAGTGCTGTCTGGTGTACGGCCGTCTCGCTTTAAGCTTCGCTAATCATATGGTTCTCGCGCGCCCAAATAATTGCCTGCGCGCGGGAATCCACCTCTATTTTGCCATACAGCCGACTTGCATAATTTCTCACCGTTTGTTCCGCCAGTTGGAGCTCAGTGGCAATCTCTGTATTGCTCCAGCCGCGGGCAATCATCCCCAAAAGCTGGCGCTCCCTGAAAGTTAGTGTATGTGCCACCACCTTTCTATGCGGAATTTGAGCTAGCTTTTCCATTACGGCGCGGCTAAACCAGCTGCCGCCCTGCAAAATTACGCGAATGGCCTGAACAACCACCTCGGTCGCTTCGTCCTTAAGAACGTAGCCACCCACGCCAGCCCCGACCAACCCACGTACGTAAGCATCATCATCATACGCCGTTAGAATGATTAACTTTGTATTGGGACACGCCTCACGGAGTAGAGAAACAGTATCAATGGGTGGTGGGCCGGGCATATTCAAATCGAGCAAGATCACATGTGGGTGGAGGGTTTGGGCCAGATGACAGACTTCAAATCCATTGGTAGCTTCACCGACCAAAACAATATCAGGTTCAATGGTTAGTACAGTGCGAATTCCCGCACGGATCAGAGCATGATCATCTGCAAGCAAGACCTGAATAACTTGTGTACCTAGAATCTCTGAGCTTTTGATCATTATTCACTAACTTCTTTCTATAGGAGAGCAAAAGGCTTTGCGAATGGTTTCCCCTCACATACTTTTTGTTCCCCAAAATATGCTACAGCGAATTTACGTCGCTGTGTGGGATAAATACCTTGATTTCCGTGCCGCGCCCCTGAGTAGAGCGAATGTTGAACTGCCCTTTAGACCAGCTAACGCGCTCGGCCATGCCAACCAGGCCATAATGTTCATCGTTAGTCAGCTCGCTTAGGCGCACAGGAACTCTAAAGCCACGGCCGTCATCAGCTATTAGCAACCGCACCCCATCTTCCATGAGGGTAAGGCGGATCGTTACGGTTTTAGCCTGAGCGTGCCTGATGATGTTTCGCAGCGATTCCTGCACGATGCGAAAGAGCGTAATGGCTTTTTCTGCTGGAAATTGTGGCCCAATTTCAGCCATCTCTATTATTAACTCGGGCAACTGCGGCCCTTCTTCTCGCATTAAACGCGCCAAATAGCCCTGTAACGCCGTAGTGAGCCCTAACTCCTCCAGCCCGGCCGGACGCAAGGCGCCGATAACGCCACGGAGTTGGGAGGCTACATCTAAGATTTCTTGCTGAATATTGGTCAGGAAGGTGTGAGAAAAAGGTTGTACCGTGCTATTTTTATTATTTACCCAAGCGCGCTCGTTTTCTTTTAGTTGGTAGGTAATGCCAATGAGCTGCTGCACGGTTACATCGTGCAGTTCGTTTGCCAGCCGCTTTTGCTCTCTATCACGAGCCGCCAAAAGCTGCTGGTGGGCACGGGCCAGTTCTTTACGGCCAGAACGAACCTGCTCTATAAGGCGCACATTGTGAGCGGCAACGCCTGAATGTCGGCTTAGCACTGTTAGAATGCGGATATCTTCAAAAGTGAAAAAGTCTCCCCCAGGCCGCTCGGCCAGCAGCAACAGCCCCTGCAACTTGCCTGCGGAAATAAAGGGAACCCACCAAGCGATGTCCTGGCACGCCACTAACAGCTCCTCTTCTGCGGTGAGCGAATCAGCAGACAGTGTTTCTCTGATTTGGAGCTGGGTCAGGGGGGTTACGGCCGTTTCCATCCAGCTAATCAACGCCCCCGACAAGGGAATTTTTCGGCAAACGTGAACTGGAATTTCTAGCCCGATCGAATCAAGCAGCTGAAGGCGGTTATCCTCATTTTTGAGAAGCAGAGCAAATCTGGACAGCCGCATAACTGTACAAAGCTCTTCCACCAGCAAATGACGCAATGTTTCTCTGTCCAACGCCAACGATAGCGAGCCTGTGAGCTTCTCAATAAGCTCTATGTAGCTCTTCTCTTCACTGTACCAGACCCAGTTCGTTAGCCGCTGCACGCCCTTTTGCAGAGGGGCAAAAACCAGCACCAGACAGGTGTTGACAATAGCAAAGGTAAACAGCCAGCGCTGCGGGTCCACGATCAGCCTGCTCAGAACCACGGTAACAGATAAATAGAAGCTCAACAGCAGGGTAATGAGCAAGTAATAAACGGCCGCATGGTTAAGTGTAGCCTCCGCATTGCGTAAGCGATGCCTAAAAAATGCGTACAGGTAGAAAAGCGGAAGCAAAAACAACCAGGGAAACGTAAATTCATAAGGAACATAGGCAGAAGCGCCCAGCGTACTGGGTAAAACAGAAAGTAACAATACAGGTGCAACCGCTAAAATCGTGCCAAATAAAATGAGCCGAATCCTGCGGCGCGCCAATGGAACCGGATTGTTTCGATAGTAGCGAAAGAGCAAAAAGACTGAAAACAAAACCGAGATGAAGAGCGTAAAGCGAACTTGTAAACGCAAAAATGCAAACCACCCCTCCTCTCTTAATGTTTCAACCGACCAGAGAAGAAACGGCGTAGACAGGATGAAAGCCGAGCCGACCAGGGCCGTCAATACCACAAGCCCGATATACTTCATCCGGTCCTCTAACAACGTGTAGTGAAAATAAAATATCACAGGAGCACACCAGGCCAGGAAGAAATAAAATAAGCGCCCACCCGTATCATTGCCTAACGCTCCCAGCTTGCCCGCCGCCAGAATGCCACCGATTAAAAAGAAAATAATAGTGATTAACTCCTGCTCAAGAGCAAGCCAAATCACAATCCCTACAGCTAAAAAGCCCACAGCTACCAACAAGGGCATCAGATCACTAATCAGCAAGGGACAGGCTCCAATGAAGGATGCCCCGGAACGACAGGGCTGTTGGAAAACAGCCAGCATGGCCCAAATAATCGTCCCGCCCGTGGCGAGCGTCAAAAGGGCCAAAGCGATATGTTGCCAATACTGAACGGAGCGAATCCGACGCACAGCACGCATTCTCATATTTTTACTTAAGCACCTTGCTATTGATGGTGGGCATAATCTGATCCAGCAAGGCCATCAGCGCCTGATGCTGATCGGGGGCAAAGTTAACCTGTTCTAAAGCAGCCACAGCCTGCAAATAGTGCGTTCTGGCAGCAACCAGCAAAAAATTCTGAGCACCCATCTCTATTAAAACCTCACGAACTTCCCCCTCCGCTTTTCTGTCACCTGAGCGGGCCTGAAAAAGCAACTGGTCAAGCTGATGACGGGCTGCCTTGTCAGAAACAAACCGGGCGTAAACAACGGGCAAGCTGGGAGACCCAACAGTCAGATCGCTTAGCTGTGGCGAGAGCCAAACATCGTTAAAGTCATCGGCAATTTGCAGCAGGATTCCCAGCTGCTTGCCAAAGGTGCGGCAGCACGCCAAAACATTTTCAGGTGCGTTGGCAGCGCGGGCACCTGCCCAGGCTGCCCAGGCAAAAAAATCCCCCGATTTGGCCTGCGCAATCTCAAACCAGGCATCTGGGTCCAGGCCTTTTTCCTGCTGACGACTTTCCACCAAGTCGACATGTTGCCCGGCACAGGCGCGTAACATGGCTTGATTGAGTTCCAGAAGAATAGAGGGAAAAGCAACGGCCGTTTCCCCTGCACTAGCCAACTCAGCAAGGACCAGCTGAATAACAAAGTGCAAGCCAGTTGTGGTATTGATAATGATGGGAACTTCCTCTGTTGCTTCCCCATCTTCAACGGCGTCCAATAACTTGGCCGTAAGCATTAGCAAAGACCAGGCGGCCACAACAGGGCGGCACGCCTGCACCGCTCCCTGGCTCCCCAAACAGCACAATTCCGGCAATGCTATAAAGGGTTGCAGCTTTGCCTCTGGCAAAAAGGCGCGGCTCACAACCTGAACCAGCTGCCTGGCATAGGCTTGCCCCTGATTGCTCGAGGGTAGTTCTCGGTAAATCAGTTGGCGAATCCACGCCAGCAACAAATTGGCAGTTGAATCCAGGTTGTCTAATTGACTATCCATTGCACCAACATAAAAAGCTCAGATGAAGTTAAACAGAGGATGTAGTGTTGGGTTACGGGTCATTTTGATACTACAAAATTCCCTACAGGAAGAAATGCAGGCCGGAGGTGGCCCGCGCTTATCTTGTTATTTGGATTATCTGTACTTTAGATTAACAAGATGTAATGCTTCCAATGATAAATAGCTGTAATCCATCTTACTCGTTAACAAGAAGCCTTGCAAAATTAGGCTGTTGACATCAGGTAAGTCAGGCATAAATTTTAATCTGACCTGGATAGACGCTAATCAATGACCCGCATTTTACACCGAGATGCCACCAGAGTAAATCTATTTTATGCTTTTGTTATAAATGGGAGGTCTTAAGACGTAAACCACGAGAAGTAATTTGAGGACAAAAAATGTACCGATAAGTTTATATCAGAAAGTACAAAAACGCGCGCCAAATCTATTTCTAAAGACTTTTTGTTCTCCACAGAGGTGCCTCTGACGCGAGTGTCTCCTTCTAATTACGGCCGTTTCCCAGCCTCTACTCATGCCGCAACGCCGCCACAGGGTCCAGGCGGGCAGCACGGGCAGCGGGATACAGGCC
>JBHIWP010000126.1:0-14417 GCA_041987425.1 Promineifilaceae bacterium (SeqCode)
GCTGCAAGCCGTGAAGATAAAGCTCGCTGGCTTCATCCCATTGGCCCACTAACTCCAGCACGTTGCCCAGCTTTCGCATCACGGCCGGGCGCTCCGGCTCTGGCAGCAGCGGCAGCACGCGCTGGAAATATTCAATGGCGGCTTCATTGGCGTATTCGGCCTGGGCAGCTTCCCCGGCCTTGAGCAAATATTCGCGCTTCTTGGTTTCATTGTCGGAACGGCCGTAATGATAGGCCAACAAGCCCACGTATTGCGGCAGCGCGTGTGAGTAATGCAGCTCAATGTACTGACCAATCAGATCGTGCAGCATGGCCCGGGTGGCAAACGGCAGGCTTTCATAGGCCACCTCTTGGGTCACCACGTTTTTAAACAGGTAAGCCAGCTCCGGTTCCGGCGTATCTTGCGGCGTCAAATCAAGCTGCTCCAGCGCCTCTAAGTCTGACTTTACCTGCTGCGGACCGCCCAGCGGCGGATAGGCCCCCCACAGCATGGCCGCCCGGAACAAACGGCCGATGACGCTGGCCACCTTGATCGTGTTTCGCTGGCTCTCAGTCAGCTGGTCTATGCGGCTAAGGATGAGGCTGTGCAGGCTGGTCGGCAAGTCCAAATCCTGCAACGTTTTGCCCGCAATAACCGATTGGCTCTGCAAATAATTCAGGAGCTCTTCAATGTAAAACGGATTTCCAGCGGCGCGCTCGGTGATCTTGTCTCGCAGCAGGCGGGGAATTCTGATTTTGGCCCGGGTAAGCTGCTCCATTTTCAGGGCCATCAGGTGCTCGGCTTCCTCCGGGGTGAACTCATTCAGTTTGATCTCGGAAAAGTTGGGCATCTGGCGAAAAGAGGCGGTCTGCACCCGGTTCATATCTGGCGAGCGCACGGCCAGGACCATCAAAATAGGCCGGTCGGCAATGGCTCTGGCAATGGCCTCTAGCAGTTCAAACGAAAGCGGATCGAGCCAGTGGCAATCTTCGAGCACGATGAATACGGCCGTTTCCTCCGCGCGCGCCCGCAGGCACTCCACCAGCAACGACTCCAACGACACCTTGCGTAACTGAGCATCAAACGATTGCGTTAGCTCGTTATCGGGGATCGTCAGGCGAAGTACGGAACTGAGCAGCGGCAGGCGGGGCAGCAGCGCCGGATTAATCCTTTGCAGCTGTTCGGCCACGTGTGCAATCTGCGCCTCAGGGATCATATCGGCGCTCAGTCCAAAGAAATCTTGCCAGACGCGCTGCCAGACCAGGTAGCTGGTATTGGTGCCATAGGATTGGCATTCACCGCCAAAGCCCGAAAAATCTTGTTCACTTGCCAGCCGAATTATTTGCGCCACGAGACGGGATTTGCCAATGCCAGCCTCGCCGCTAATAGCAATTACCTGGCCCTTGCCCGCCTTTACCTCGGCCATTTTGTCCTGGATACGCTGCTGTTCATCAGCCCGACCAACCATTGGCAGGGCATATTGCGGCTCTTGCAGGCGAATGGTCGCCTGTGCCTGGCGGCGCGAAACTGCGTAAATGGCGACCGGCTCTGACTTGCCTTTGACCATAATAGCCGGCAGCTGCTCCCAGGAAAACTTTTCACCTGTCTGTTTCATCGTGGCTTCTGCCACGAGAATCTGACCAGATTCTGCCGCCTGCATCAGCCGTGCGGCCGTATTAACGGCATCTCCCAACGCACCATAGGTACGGCGCATCGTGCCGCCATAGGCGCCAGTTCGCAAGCGCCCCTGGCAAATGCCAATTTGCAAAGGTGAAATATAAGGCAGCCGCTCAGTCAGTTCTTGCAGCTCCAGGGCCACATTCACCGCCCGGATGGCATCATCCTCGTGGGCAAATGGCGCGCCAAAGGCAGCGTACAGCGAGCTGCCCTTATCGCCAATTGTCAACTGGAGCAAATTGCTGTCGTAGCGCGACAATATTTCCTGCACGTTTTGCACAAACGTTCCCAGCTTGGCTTCTGCCTCTTCGTCATCGTCGTAATCAATGCCGGAAAAGCGAACAAAGAGCGCCACGGCTGGCCGCAGCTCCGCCAGGAACTCATCGCCTCCCTCTACCAACCTTTTATAAACGGGCGGCAGCAGCCAGCGCCGGGTGATTGATTCATCCAGGGCGTCTGGCGGTATGGGAGGCCAATAGGCAGGAATGCTCATATTGTCCAGATTTTCAACCACGCCTAAACGCTCGCCGGTCATTGGATTTTGGCGCCACGCTTTAATCCGCACGCGCGAGCCTAAGTTATTGATGGTATTCTCATCCAGAATAACTTCGCCTTTTTCCGCCTCGTGCTCGGCTTCTGCCAGGCGCTCCAGGGTTTTGCCAGCCAGCACTTCAATAAGCTGCACGTCTGGGTTACCAATGAGAAAGCGTCGTGCCGTGCCGGTGACAACGGCCGTTTTCATCGCCAGCGTAATTTCACCAGAGGGGATCTTGATGCGCTGCGCCTGCTGCATGACTGCCTGCATCGCCAGCGCACACGACGTTGCCCGGAAGCCATTGTCGCCGTCCAGCCAGCAGGTAATGGCATCGCCGCTAAAACTAATGACGCTGCCGCCGTACCGGTGCAGCTCATCCACCAGGCCATCATAAACACGGTTTAAATGCTTCGTTACTTCTTCCGCGCCGCGCTGTGGCCCAAGATCGTGCACCAGCCGCTCAGTAAGTGGCGTAAAACCGGAAATATCGGCAAATAAAGCAGCACCATGTGCCAGATCGGGCAGCTTTTCGCCACGATAGAGGGCTTGCCGCCGGTCCATTGGAATGTAGGAAATCGGCCGTTCCATACGACGTTAAGGGTCTCCTGAGAGCTGTTGTGGTTATGTATGATGCGTTTGAATCTGATGGCTCTATTATACGAGAGTTGACACTTTGTGCAGGGTGAATATCAACAAGCCACAAGAAAGAGGTGAGTTATCTGGCGATGGGTGAAACGCAACAAAAAGAAATCACGTTTCACCCATCACTTTTTAGGCCAACAGAGCGCACAGGCTAATTTGGCTCGCTTGATAAGTTAGCGAATTGCAATGGCATCAATTTTAGCGCTGCCCAACCCATTGGCAGCACCATCCCAAAATAGGGTAAAGCCGCATTCAGTATAATCACCTAACTCAGCCGGGCTGCACACCAGGATTTGTCCCTCGGCCTCGCTCTTTACCAGATAGAGGTCACCGGTTACATCATCCTGATGCACGGCCTCGATGCTATCCTGGCTGGCGCTGAGGAATGAAATGTCGGAACCATCAAAGTAGAGCGCCCAGCTTCCTGCGGTATTCTCCCCCAGACTTGTGGGCGTAAACACAACCAGATCGCGGCTCTTGGCGTTCAGGCTGCCAGCCTTGAACGGCCCATCGGTGCTGATGACGATACGGCCGTCTGCCAGCACCGTCAGCGCGCTAATTGATTCTTGCGGCGTCTTCAACTCTACATCTGAGCCATCAAAGTAGAGTGACCAGCTGCCGCCCGTCTCTTCACCCAGCGAATATGGCTCAAAGCGCAGAATATCGGAATTGTCCACATTGCTGCCGCGCTCGGTGGGTCGATCCAGTTCAGCCAGGTAGAAGTCTTCAGCCACGGCTACGAGCAGGCTGCCGTCTGGCAGCCACTCAAAGGCCGCTATGTTTTGTCCGGCCAGCCCCACGTCAGAACCATCGAACACGAGGGACCACGTGCCGCTGTCCAGGTCAAAGCCCAGTACGTCTTCGGGACCATAGGCAATGCCGCTCACTGTTCCTCCGGTTGCGGTGCTCAGGTAAAGCGTCTCACCCGTCTCCACCGGTTCTTCAGCAATGGTCAGCGAGCCGCTCACGGATGAGGGCAGATAGCGGTCATCGGGCAGGTTCAGGTTACCACTCGGCAGGGGAATAGTGCCGCTGAAGTAGACGTCAACCGTGTACATGCCCGCAGGCAGCGGCAAAGCTGTCAGTGAAGCACGCCCGGCGAAGTCAGTAATCACCGCCTCAGCGTAGGTTCCGTTATCGCCCGTGATGATGAAGAAAACGGTCTTCTGGCCAAACGGCCGTCCCGAAACATCCATTAACGTAGCCACAAAAGGAGCCAGCTCGCCTACTTCCACGGTGGCCGACGCCGGTTCCAGCGTCAGAACGGTCGCTTGCTTAGTGATGGTAAACGGCTCTGTATCAAATGAGGCTTCATAGACCGCATCACCGCCAAAGGTGACCGCCAGCTCTGCACTGCCGGGTAGACCCAGCAGCGCCAGCTCGGTTGTTGCCACGCCGGACCCATCCGTCAGGACGGTGCGCGTTTGCGGCCCCACGCGGAAGCTCAGATATTGGTTGGCTAGCGGTGTACCATCGGCCGTCAGCTGGGCGCTAACGCTGATTTTGGTGCTGTAAGCGCCAGAAGTGGGAGGCGACTGGAGGGTAACGGCCGTTTCCAGCAAATCACCTTCAGCAGTACCAGCCCCACTGTAGTAGGCGCCCAGATTCGTGGCCGCGCTAACCAGCCCAACGCCGTTCACCACCTGCACAATAAAGCGCACTTCGTCAGCCGGTACGCCATTCAGCGGCAGGGTCGCCGCCCAAAGCGTGCTGTCGTTGCTGCTCTGCACCAGATCAATGGATTGCCACTGACCAGCCAGGGCGCCGCTGCCGGTATAGGTCACCCAAACTTCTTGAATACCCGCCGCCGGATCGCCCGTGACGCGCGCCTGGAAAGAAACGCTGTCCGCACCGGGGAAGGCGTTCACCTGGGTGATGGCGGGCGGCGCTGCCAGCGCAGGTACGTTGCCCGTCACCTGCGACTGAGCGATATAGTCACTGTAGTACAACCGGAACGCCATGGCGTCGTAGCGACGCAGCGTGCCCGTCAGTGAGGCAGCATTGTCAGAAATGAACTGGGCCGGGGTCACGTTCAGCTGCACCGCTCCAGTGATTCCCTCGACAAGCTGGCCGAAGTAGTTCACCTGGTAAGGCTGCGTCGGGTAGAAGACGCTGCTGCCAAACGGCGGATGCACGCCGCGCACTTCCGTGGTCGCCGCGCCAGTTAGCGGCAAGATGCCTGGTAAGTCGGTGAATGTGCCGCTGCGGAAGCCCACACCACGCAAAACGGTATCGGCCACGCCTACGTTCAGCGATTCCAGCGGCAAAACTGGCTCTGTCGGGTTCACAACCACGCCATCGCTGCCGCTAAAGTAGGAGGCGGTGACGCTGCTGGGCACGGCCGTGCCCACAATATCCAACTGCCGGTTTACCAGGGTCAAGTCAGGCTCGACGGTAAGATCGGCATAGGTTAGCCCCAGCGTCTGCCCTGGGTTACTGGTGAAGGCTGTTGTGGCCTCGATAACAGACGCTTCGCCCGGTGGGTTGCCGCGTCCGGCAGGCATATCGATCTTAAGCATGGGCAGGCCAAACAGGGCCGCTTCGAGCAGCGATTTCTCGTGCAACGGCCGTAGCTCCTGCGTTTCCATCAAGTAGGTCTGCTTGGCCGCCGCCAGCGCCTGCCCAATGGCTACCGGGCCCGTTCCAGCCCGCAGCTCCTGGCTAAAGGCCAGGTAAAGTCGCTCACTGTATTCGATAAAGTCGGTATCGCCATACTGGTAGCCGGTTCCAGCTATGAGCGTAGCGCCCTTACTGGCAAACGCCTGGCTCCAATCTGGCTCGGCCGTCACCCCAGGCACGCCGTGGGCGTTGACAATGTTGTAACCAGAATGGCAGCCCGCGCTGAAAAACAGCGCGTTGGTCATGTCTATGCCAGACGCCGTCAGCTCAGAAGCCAGCAGGCGCGTGCTGTAATCGGCAGCCAGGGCGCTGCTGGCGCTAAAGTGGCCCGCCAAAAAGCTAATGTCGTAGCGATTGCTCAGCAACAGGCTGCGCAAATCATCGGCCGTCCAGGAAGCCGGATCGGTGGGGGCTACGTCTCGTGGCGTGATGAGCGTGGTGGCGCTGTTGCCCAGTCCGCTCGAAAGCTCGCCAGCCACAGCGTTGGCCGCATCTTCCAGGAAGTCATATCCGGTCACCAGCGCAGAATTGGGCGTATTTACCACGCCATTGGCAGTGCTCAGGTAGGCATCTAGCATGGTAACAACTTGGGCGGGCGTCTCCACCAGCCGTCCCACGGCCAGATCAGGAATGGGCAGTGTGTCGCTCTTGCTAGAAAGCTCAACTGTTGCACCGTAGCGATCCTGCCCCAGCACATAGCCCAGCCGCAAACTGGCCTGGGATGCCGTATCGTCAAGCACCGGCGGCACGTAGTTGCGCTCGTTAGCCAGCAGCGCCTGGTCGGGATGGCGGAAGAAAGGAATGACGTCATCGTTGCCGATGATGACAATGTAGGCCAGCGGGTTCAAGGTCCGGTAGCTGTCTACAATGTCTTTAATGGCGTACGCGACCAAATTTTTGGCAAAGGGGCAGGCGGGATAGGTGTCTGCCTGGGCATTGGCTGCGGCCACGCGGGCATCGGTGTTGACGTCTACGAGAACGCCGTTAACTTCGGGTCGAGCAGCAAATGTAGCCAGGCGGGCCTGCATGGTGCTAAGGTCGCCGGACATACGGCCGTAGTCGGCCAGAATAATGGTGTTGAAGTTGTTGGCAACGGCCGTGTACGTCGAGGCGGGCAGCGCAGAGGTCACACTGCCGCAGTTTCCGGCCGTTTGCATCACGTTCAAGGTAAAGCTGTTGTTCGGGTCAAATACACCGTTACGGCCGCGCACCCGAATGTAAAAATCTCCGCTGTTTTCCCACGTGTTTAGCTGCACCCCTTCGCCTGCCTTGCCGTTAAAAGCAGAAACCGCAATCAGGCTGCGCATTTGGGCGCTGGAGAATGCATCCGGTGAGAACGCATCGGGGCTAAACGCATCTGGCGAGAACGCATCAGGGCTAAAGGCGTCCGGCGAGAAGGCGTCAGGGCTGAACGCATCCGGCGAGAACGCGTCAGGACTGAAGGCGTCGGGGGCAAATTCGGCCGTGAGGGAGACCAAATCTTCAGTCTCGTCCAGCGTCAAAAGCGACTGCCATTCGGCGGCGATGTCTTTGTAAACAGTGAGGTCGTAATTAGCGGGCAAATCGGTAAGGGTGATGACCAGCTGGCTGTTGGGCTGGACCGCGAACTTGTACCAGCGTGACTGCCCGGCCAGATCGAGAACCTGGCTAACTTCGGCCGTTTGCACCTCTGGCGATACGCTGTCTGGAGCCAGCTCCAGACCCAAAGCGCGGGGCCAGGAATCGTTGCCCAGATCCACCCGAACGCACCGGCTGAACTCGGACGTGCCGTCGGAACCCGTGGCCAGGGCCGTGATGGTGGCGTCTGTCAGGGTGGTGGGAACGGCCGTATTAAAGCTGGCGTTTCCCAGTTCATTGGTAGCAACAGATGTGCTGCCCAGCCAGGTCTGCCCTTCGCCAAAACCAGACGAATCGCAGCTTTCGCTGGCAAAAAAGTCAATCGTGTAGCTGCGATTAGCGGTGCTGTTGAGGATGCCTTCCACGGACAAAGTTGAGCCTGTGGGTACGGCGCGGATGAGATTGGGCGTGTTTTGAAGGCCGTTGGCTCCGCCGTCCACATCCCCCAAATCATTAGCGCTTGGCCCATCCCCCTCCAGGTCAATCCCCAGGCCGCCATTGCCAAAAACTACATTCTGGCTCAGGGTATTGCCGCTGCCGCTGGCAACCCGGATGCCGCTGGCACCGTTGCTGGTGATGATGTTGCGTTCAACCAGACTATTGCTTCCGCTGATAACCACACCGCTGCCCACAAAATTCTGAATTGTGAGATCGCGCACCGTAATGGTGCTGCCTGCGAGGGTTAGGCCATCCGCCGTACCGGCGATGCTGCCGTCCAGCACCACATCAATGCTGTTGTTCAAATTTGTTTTTAGCAAAACAGAATTGGTAATTGCAGGAAGGGGGGAGGTCGGCTGAATCACCACTGGATTCAAAGTACCGACTTTGAACTGGATGATTGCATTGCCGCTAGTCAGCGCATTGGCTGCATGGATGGCCTCTCGCAGGGTGCAATTCGCTTGGGTGCAGGCGCCATCATTGGTATCGGCGGTGCTATTTACGGTGTATACGGCCGTTCCCCGTCCGTTGGCCATTACAGAAGAAGTTAAGAACAATAGAAAAGAAGCTGCAAGGAACAAATAAACGGTTCGCCAAAGACTTGATCGATTCACGCTTTCCATACCTTTTTCTCGCACCAAGACGCAGGGAGCCAAGAGCTACGCTGCCGTTACTTCAAATCCTGGCTTGTTTCAACAAATATTCAATTTTGGCTCCACCACAAAAGATCAGGGTTTATATCATTTACGCAAGGTTGCTTAAACGCGTGTTTGGCATTTTGCCACCAGCCATATTTTTACGGTGCATACTTACAAACAGAATTAATGATCATTTTATGCCTGGTGTTTGTACGTAAACCACAAAAGGTTTTTGGACACCAGGACCCTGGCTGGTTTACGTTAAGGAGAACAAAGCACCTTTAGATTGAAAACTTCTATAGTTTTTTGTTCTACGCTTAGGACCACGCTTGGAGTATAGCAATTGGGAACAGGCAAAACCGTGAAAAACGGGGGCGATTTGGGTGAAAAGGTAGTAAAAGGTCTCACCCGGCCACATAATTGGCCAGGCAAAACTTTACTCGTCTTTAACCAACAACTTTGACCCCTTACCGTTTTTATTGTCAGGCCCTTCCGTTTCTTCCGTCACGGGCAGACCAGCCAGCGCCATTATTTTTAGAGCATTGGTTGTAGGGCAAGGACCAGGATGCAGCTTATAGTCAAACACCATACGGCCGTCTACCACGTCATCGCGAAAGTGGACGTTAACCAGCTTTTCAGCTTCATCGGCTAGCTGTACCAGCTCTAAATCGTGCGTGGCAATGGCGCCCAGACCGCTGCCTTGCGCGAGCGCCTGAATGTAGGCCCGGCTACCGATCAGCCGCTCCCGGTTATTGGTGCCTCGGAAAATCTCGTCAATCAAGAAAAGTAACGGCCGTTCCCCTCCATCTTGCAGTGCCGTCAGGAGCTGAGACAGGCGGCGCACCTCGGCATAGAAAAAGGAAAAGCCATCGGTGAGAGAATCGGCCACGCGGATTGTGGCAAAAAGGCGCAGCCAGCTGACTGTGGCCGTGTGCCCCACGACCGGGCCACCCGCATAAGCCAGAACCACATTTACGCCAATCGTGCGCAAAAATGAGCTTTTCCCCGCCATATTAGAGCCAGTTATCAGGTAAATAGCCTGTTCAGCATCCAGATGCAGATCATTGCACACGCGCTGCTCGCTGGGAATAAGCGGATGCCCCAACTGGGCTGCACTAAACACGGGTGAGGCGGCCGCAGCAAAGGTCGGCCAGGTCCATTCACCGGGGTTCAGGTACGCGAAGGTAGCCAGACTGCTGAGTGCCTCCAGTTCATACCACACGTCTAGCCAGCGAGGAAGCTGCGTTGCCAAATCTCTGCGGCACTGATTGAGGCGATAGGCAAAGTAAATATCCCAGGGCAGCAGCACATTCAGCAAAAAACCCAACAGCCAGTTCTGGCGCAGCCCTACCCCAACCATCACCCGCTGAATGCGGCTAATGTGTGCCGACGGCCGTTCCCCCGCCGCCAAAAAAGGCTGGCAAAGCTGTTGAACCTGGGGCATCCTACGAAAACGCCACTGTTCTAAAAAGGCAAAGACACCGTTAAGCACCTGAAGCCGGTCGCTTAAAAACATAATGTCGCTGAACAGCGTAGCAGTTGGCTGAAAACCCAGCGTAATGAACAGCGCCCCGTAAAGCAGCATGCTTCCTATCCACAGCGGCGGCCAGCCCCACAGTTGGTAACCAACAAAGAGCAGCCAGTTTAAAACCGCCAGCGCAGACAGGCCAATCAGCAACGGCCGTAACGGCCGTTCCGTGTCTTCATTTTGCAGCCAATCCACCAGCTCCTGGCCCGCCCATCGCTCACTGGCGCGATCTACCGCCAGCGTTGCCTGCAGCGCCAGCCGCTCGCGGAAGCGCGTCTGGTTGGTTAGTTCCCGCACGCGCGCCTGGCGCGTCAGCACGGCGGCCGGTTGGGGCGTTTGCTCCAGCAGCCAATGGTGCAGCCGCTGGCTGCCGCCGCGAGAAACGGCCGTATCCAACAATCGATGCAGCGAAAATTCCCCAATTAGGTCAAGGTCATGGGCAAAGGGATGGTCAGGCGGCACGGCAAATGCCTGGGCCGCAGGCAAACTATCCCAGTCCAGCGTCATGCGGGCCAGGTGCGTTTGCTTCAACTGGTGCCAAATGGCAAAGCGGGCAACGGCCGTGTCCACCCGGCGATGAATAGCCACAACGGCAAAGAAGGGAACGAAAGATACGGCCGTGGCCCACAGCCACGCCACCGGCCCCCACCGCAAAAATACGGCCGCACTCACAACGGCCGCCAGACCAAATAGCACCAGCCGCCAGCGCGAAAACCGCTCACTCCGCTGGCGCAGGGCCACCAACCGCTGCTCCAGACGGTAGAGCTGATGTTGCAAAAGACGAACTTGTTTACTCTTTTCACTCATCCGACGGCCCATTATAGAGTACTTTTTCCGATGTCCAAGCTGCCTGCCAGCTATTGACCAAGAAAAAGCCGGAGCGCTTTACAAATCGCGCTCCGGCTCAAACTGCCTAAATTACACAGTTACTAAATTACCCAATTACTCAGTCACCCCCAACTCATCTACGGAACTGTCACCTCAACAGGCACCTGCAACAGCCCCGGCGCTTCACCCGGCCCCATCAAGATCAGACCATAATAGGTTCCTGAAGCAAAGCCGGTGGTGTCCCATTCCACGTCCACCACCGCAGACCCACCGGCCGAAATAGAAGACGGCAGGTTGCTTACGGTTACATCTGAGCCCTGAATCGCATTAATCGTCAATTCAAAACTGTCTGAACCACTTGGTACGCTCCAGCCATGAACCGCAATCGTATACGTACCGTCTGCAGGGAAGACAACTGACACGCTTTCCACATCGGTGGGCGTTGTAGAGGACCCTACCAGCGCGCCAGCCGGATCGTAGACAAACAGGTCAATGTCTGAACCCGAGGTGCAGCAGGTGGAGACCTCCAGCAAAGCGCCGTTCATTATATCTACGGTAGTAACAAATGAGGCCGTTGCGGGATCGTTTGGATCATCCTGGAAAATGTCTTCCACAGTGATAACCGGGCTGCCAAAACCAAAGCCTTGTGCCGTGAAGTTGTCCAGATCAAGCTCACTGCTAATGGTGAGGCTGGCCGAGCCCGGCCCAGCTGGCTGCGAAGCGATAATGGCGCCTGGATTCAGATTCACCAGGCCCACGGTGCCCCCAAATGGCTCGTTCAGGTTGCTGCCGTCTACCCGCACCTGGTGGAAAAAGATGCCGTGCAAACCATCCTGCACGGGGGCCGCTACCACTTCCCGCGGTCCACCCGTAGAAGTGCCAAACAGCCAACGGCCGTTACCAATGTAGTTGTTCTGGCTGCCGCCAACCTGCGACAGCGTATAAGGGCCATAAAAAGCTGAACCAGGATAACCGGCTAAAAGACCCTCACAGCCCACGCCGTTACTGACGCAATCTTCCGTTGGGCCAAAAATAAGCGTATCGATATCCGTCCCTTCACCTTCCCAGCTGTTATCTACCACCAGATAAGACGTACCGGTTTGGGGCAGCTCATCTCCATCCACATCGGTCCAGAAGAAACGCCAATCTCCCGATTCAGCGCGCCAGAAGTAGTCAGTATAGCCAAAGACGGTGTCGTTATCATATAGCCTCGGCACATCAAGAATTTCCGAACCGCGGCCCGTCGGTGCATTAGCCTGGCCAAAGGCAAACGAGGTACCAGAAGCAGCTACAGCAACCGTTACCGGAATGACCACATCGTCATTACCATAGTGAATGGTAATGGAGCCCTGGTACATGCCGTAAGGCGTGTTGGCCGGGACGCCAAGCGTAACATTGAAGCTTCTGGTCTCGCCAGGCCCCAGGCTAAAGGTGCTGCGCGTTGGCCGCGCCCAATCCCAATTTTGTAGCTGCCAATAAGACAGCTCCAGCCCCAGGTCGGTTTGCGGAACCTCAGCAACCTGATCGCGGTGACGCAGCGTCACAAAAATGCCGTCGGCCATGCGCTCCAGCGGGTTAGAAATGCGAGCTTGCTGGGTAGGACCCGCATTATAGCCGTAGGTAAAGCGGATATGCTCGCCCGTATCCATCTCACCTAAATCAACCTTGCCATTACCGTTGGCATCGTCCCATAAAATGTCGTCACCGTCCAGGTCGGTCCAGTTTTGGATGTGAACGCGCCAGTTATTGTACGGTGGCGCCAAATCTTCATTGGGATCAAACTGCTCATAGGGCTTAGAAAGGTGCGCCATCAGCAGGTCTGTGCCGGTGGGAATCAGATGATCCACCTGAAAAGCATAATCTGGCGTCGTGAAGCTGCCATGATCCAGCGATTGATCAAGCGAGGTAAAGGATAGATCGTCGGAGCCAAGCTGAACGTGGGTTTCTGTGGTAACCCGCACGGTCAGACGTTCCGTACCGGTGTTGGTTACGGCAAATCTCTGTATATCGCGCTCCCCAGGGTTGATAATATGAGCAAACGCGCCGTATTCAACACCCCGGTAATCGCCTACGGGCCACTCCGGCGGCGAGACGAACAGGCCGCGAATGCCAGCGGCCACGTCTGTGCCTGTGTCGGCATTGACCAGTCCCCCACCCTGAGACCAGACGTCATGCTCTATATTTGTAGCGGTGTTCATGAGGAGCGTCCTGGCTTGCTCAAAAGTGGGCCACTGGCCGTGGTTTTCGTACCAGGCCTGGTACATGAGGGCCAGGTTACCGGCCGCTACAGGCCCGGCCATTGAGGTGCCGCTAAAGTTGTCGGTGGCAATGGCCCCCCACAACACGCCATTCAGCGAAAGATCACCGGTACCAAAAGCGCCTGTGGCGACAACGTCGGCCCCAACCACATTCCGGGCACCTGGGCCGCGATTAGACCAGGTCATCACATCACCGCCGACAATCTGGTCGGCAGAGGCAATGGATTCAAAGATGCCAATGGTGCCAAAAAGCGTGGATGCGCCAACGCCAATGCCGCTGGGCGGAGACGGCGGTGCGGCCGTTCCGTAGCCGGGTGCGCCATTGCCTGTAGAGAAGATTAAGGCCGTATTTGGCGCAAAAGAGCGGTTGATAACGTCAATCAGGCGAGACTCGTAATCGAATCCGTCATTGTCCGTGCCGCTGAATCCCCAGGAGTTGCTGACGATCTGAATATCGTCACTGGTGCCAGAGAGGCCGTCGTAGCCTAAACCGGCGTAAACGTAAGCGTCTTCGATGAACGGGGTAAGATAGAAATCGCCATTTTGGGTTGAGGCCACATCTTTACCCGGCCCTACAACCAGGCCCTGAAAACCGGCAATGGGCGAACCGCCCGGACCCCAGTTTACGGAGCCGACAACAACACCTTGACCAACGGCTACAGAGGTGGTGCCCATACCGTGCGTGCCGCCACCCTCGGTGAAGTCCTGCACGTGAAAGGCAACAAGATCACCGTTACCATAGGCAGAGCCGGGTACGCCCCAGTACCAATCCAGGGTAGGCACGGCCGTTTCGCCATCGGCAATAAAGTAAACTAGACCGCCGGAAATATCATTCAAACCGTCGAAATCGTAGTCCAGACAGGCCGTTTCCTGATTGCTAAAGTCGCGCGTGAGGCGTGCCGGGTCATCATCGCTAAAGTCGAAGTTGTAGTTCAGATCGACGTAAACCGTATCGTAGACACCGGCCTCGTTCTCATCCACCACCAACACGGCCGCACGCTCCCCAGAAACGGCCGTGCCGTCCCCAAACGCACCACCGATAATATCTGCCACGGCGGCCAGCGCTTTATCGGGATGAGACCCATAATGATACTCTCCGCTCAGGCTGGTGCCCGTCACCACATAATCATGCGTTACCACCGAGCCAATCGGCGCAAAGCTAAAGTCGCCCGTCGTCGTGGCAGACGTATCCGCATAGTCGGCTGTGCCGTCGGCAATCAAGCTGGTGCCCAGATAATAATCAAATGCCGCATAGTAGCTAGAAAGTGAGTCGAACATCTCTGGCAGGCCATAATATGGCGACGCTTCATCTTCAATATAGGCCCAGGTGCCTTCCAGGTCTGGATGACAGTAATCTGCACCGGAGTCGTTGGACATGTAGCGCACGCCAGCACCCGTGTACCCCTTGGCCCAGGCGGCTTGAGATCCGTGAATGGCATCACCGGTACCATACCATCCCTGTGGCGCTGGGCCTGGCCCAGCTTCACCAGAGAGATTTAGCGCTGGCGTAATATGGCTGTTCAAGTTTTCCACAACGTCTGGATCTGTCGGTTGCGGCACCTCAACCAGAGATTCTGACCGCTGCAGCGTGATGACGGCCGGATCAGCAGCCATCTTTAGCAAAGCGGTTGGGGCGGCAAAACCGGCTGCCACGGTTG
>JBHIWP010000127.1:0-14359 GCA_041987425.1 Promineifilaceae bacterium (SeqCode)
GATGCACCGACAGGCAGGCTGGAGTCCCGACTTCTGGCCCGAAGGCACGGAAGCAGGTGTCGACAGCTCGTTCTTCTACCTGCCGCCCATTGATGAGACATACGGCCGTCCCGTCCTCGGTGGGGGTGACGTGTTCTCCGCGTTTAATACCCGACCAGAAACGGCCGCGCTCATGGAATACCTCTCCCTGCCCGAAGGCGCCGAAACCTGGGTGAAAGCGGGTGGCTTTATCTCCCCCAACCGAAACGTACCCGCCGACTGGTACGGCAGCTACGTAGACCAGGCCCAGGCCGAAATCTTGCAAAATGCTACAACGCTTCGCTTCGACGCTTCTGACCTGATGCCCGCCGAAGTAGGCGCAGGGACCTTCTGGAGCGGCATGGTGGACTGGGTCAGCGCTGCTGGCGAAAACACCGAAGAAGTTCTGGCCCAAATTGACGCCAGCTGGCCTGATGCCGAAACCGGCCTGGGCGGCACTGGTGACAGTGACGAGGAAGGCGAAGCTGCTGAAGAAGAGGAAGCAGATGAAGAAACAGGTGGCTACGAACATCTGGCCCGTGCCGAAGCGGGTGAGTTTGACGGCACCACCGTAACCATCTTTGGCAAATGGACCGAGGGCGAAGGCGAGAGCTTTGTCAACACCCTGGCCGACTTCGAAGAGCGTACGGGCATCGACATTCAGTACGAAGGCTCCTCCGAGTTTGAGACGCTGATCACCGTACGCGTAGAAGGTGGCGACGCGCCCGACATCGCTGGCTTCCCGCAGCCGGGACTGCTCGCCGAGTTTGTGCGCGATGGCGCGGTGGTTGATCTGGGTGCCAACATCAACGCGGACCAGCTTGCTGCAGATTACAGTAACGCCTGGATCGATCTGGCTACGGTAGACGGGCAGCTCAGCGGCGTGTTCTTCCGCGCCAGCACCAAGAGCATTGTCTGGTACCCGGTGCAGGCCTTTGCCGACGCTGGTTACGAGATTCCCGAAACGTGGGACGAACTCATCGCCCTGAGCGACCAGATTGTGGCCGATGGCGGCACGCCCTGGTGCGTCAGCATGGAGCACGGCGGCGTGACCGGCTGGGTAGCCACCGACTGGATTGAAGACGTGCTGCTGCGCACCGCCCCGCCAGAAACCTACGACCAGTGGGTCAACCATGAGATTCCCTTTAACGATCCGGCTGTTCTGAATGCCGCCAATATTGTGGGCGATATCTGGTTTAACGAAGATTACGTCTACGGCGGCACGACGGGCATTCTGACCATCTGGGTAGGCGATACGCAGACGCCGATGTTTGACGAAGCGGGCCCGCAGTGTTGGATGCACCGCCAGGCGGGCTGGATTCCCGACTTCTGGCCAGAAGGAACACAGGCAGGCGTGGACAGCTCGTTCTTCTACCTGCCGCCTATTGATGAAGCATACGGCCGTCCCGTTCTCGGCGGTGGCGATGTATTTGCCGCCTTCAGCGACCGGCCCGAAGTGCTGGCGGTGATTGAATATCTGGCAACGGCCGATGCGGCCAGAGGCTGGGTGGAAGCCGGTGGCTTCATCTCGCCCAACCGCAGCGTGCCCGCCGACTGGTACGGCAGCTACGTGGATCAGGCCCAGGCCGAGATTCTGCAAAATGCTACAACGCTTCGCTTCGACGCTTCTGACCTGATGCCCGCCGAAGTAGGCGCAGGCACCTTCTGGAGCGGCATGGTGGACTGGGTAAGCGGCACTGATACCGAGACCGTCTTCCAGCAAATCGAGGACAGCTGGCCGAGTAACTAGTTCATAACTGAGTAATTGGGTAACTGGGTAACTGCTAAATTACCCAGTTATCCAATTACATCCCACAATTTTTCACAAGGACAATCTAATGGCTGGGCAAATTGCTTCATCGCCACAACAAAAAGATGAGAAGCGGCTGACCAACCTGGGCCGGGCAGCGTTATCAGTTGGTGTGGCTACGGCCGTATTCTTCGTGCTGCGCTGGAGCATCGGCTTCATGAAGGATCGCGAGGCGCCAGAGCAGCTTTTGCTGAGCCTGTACGCCCGGTTGGGCATGGATGTGGCACTGGCAACGCTGCAAGATAACGGCCTTGATCCGCTTACGGGCAAGCTGATGATTACGGCCGTTGCCCTGATGGTGGGCATTGGCGGCGTGTGGTTACTGTTTTGGGTGGCCAATGACCTCCTGGCGCGGCTACCATTTGGGATGAGAGAGCGGGTGCGGCCGTTCATCTTCGTAGGCCCGGCTATTTTGCTGCTTGGCACTTATCTTATCTATCCCGCTTTCAACACGCTCTATACCAGCATCTCCGAAGATATTCTTAGCGCGCCGGAAGTTGTGTCTGAGGAATATTGGGCCTCAGACAGCATTGTCGCCGATCTGGTGACCGATGCCGAAAATTTAACGTTCAACCGCTACCTGATCAATACTGACCAGTTTGAGCTGGCTAGCGTCACCTCTAACGAGCGCACTGTCTGGCTGCTAGTTCGTCCCAAAACGGTTACCGAGGCGGAGTCTGAGCGGCGCGTCTTTGCCCTTACCGCGCTGGGCCTGCAAAATTATCAGTTCGCCTTTACCAGCCCGGAAATGCAAATTGCCTTCCGCAACAACTTACTGTGGCTCATCATCGGCACCGGCGGCAGCGTGGCTATTGGCCTGCTGTTTGCCTCACTGGTGGACCGCGTAAAGCGAGAAGCGTTGGCTAAATCGTTCATCTTCCTGCCGCTGGCAATCTCGTTCGTGGGCGCCAGCGTCATCTGGAAGTTTGTCTACGCCTGGCAGCCCGGCAACCGGGCCCAGATTGGCCTGCTCAATGCCCTGGTTACCAATTTAGGGATTGAGCCGGTGCCCTGGCTTATTGAAACCAGCTTTAACACCTATGCGCTGATCGTCATCATGATCTGGCTGCAAACTGGCTTTGCCATGGTGGTGCTTTCTGCCGCGCTGAAAGGGGTGCCCGGAGAGGTGATCGAAGCGGCACGTATGGACGGTGCCTCGGAGCTTCAGCTTTTCTTCCGCGTCATCATTCCCATGATTCAGGGGGCGATTATTACCGTGGCTACCACCATCTTTATCGCCATCCTGAAGGTGTTCGACATTGTCTACGTGATGACCAGCGGCAAATTTGAAACGGAAGTGATTGCCAACCGCATGTTTGTAGAGATGTTTAACTTCCGCAACTTTGGCCGGGCCAGTTCACTGGCCGTCATTCTGCTGATTGTGGTGGTGCCGATTATGGTGGTGAATATTCGTAATTTGCGGCGACAGGGGATTAACCGGTAATCAGCGGTCAGTGGGTCAGTAATCAGTTTAACTGCTTACTGAATCACCGATTAGGGATTACCGAAACAGGGGAAAGATGACAACTTACTCACACGCTAGACGACAAAATGCGGTTCAGAAATTTTTGCAGAAGGCGCCGGTACGAACGGCCGTCTTCCTCATCTGCTTCTTGTGGACATTGCCCACGGTTGGCATGTTTGTCAGCTCCTTCCGCACGGCGAACGAGATTCGCACCAGCGGCTGGTGGACCGCCTTTGTGCATCCCTTCCAGGCAAGCCAATGGACGCTGGAAAATTACGCTACCGTCCTCACAGCCGATGGCATGCTCAATGCCTTCATCAACAGCCTGATCATCACTATTCCCGCCACGGTCATTCCCATTACCCTGGCTGCCTTTGCCGCCTACGCCTTTGCCTGGATGCGCTTTCCGGGGCGAGACTGGCTGTTTGCTATCGTGGTAGGGCTGCTGGTGGTGCCGCTGCAAATGGCGCTCATCCCTGTGCTGCGCCTGTACACTGGGCTGGAGCTAAACGGCACGTTTCTGGGCACCTGGCTGGCCCACACCGGCTTTGGCCTGCCGCTAGCGATCTATTTACTCTACAGCTACATTTCCCAGCTGCCCCACGAGCTATTTGAATCGGCCTTTATCGACGGCGCCTCGCACTACACGGCGTTTACCCGGCTGGTGCTGCCGCTATCGGTTCCGGCCATCGCCTCGTTTGCCATCTTCCAATTTTTGTGGGTGTGGAACGATCTGTTGGTGGCGCTGGTCTTTTTGGGCACCAATCCAGACGTGGCTATTGTCACTTCCAGGCTGTCCGCCATGGTGGGCACCAAAGGCGAGGCGTGGCATCTGCTCACTGCCGGAGCTTTTTTGACGATGATCGTACCGCTGATTGTGTTCTTTTCTTTGCAGCGGTATTTTGTGCGCGGGCTGTTGGCGGGGTCGGTCAAGGGCTAAAGATTGGGCCAATTTTGGAAATTGGCCCAATCTCGCAGGAGTATTTTCATGAAAGAAGAATTGGGCTACAAATTAATGCTGGCGTTCGAAGGGTATGAAGTTCCAGAGAGGATACGTACCTGGATTACCGAAAAAAATCCCGCCGGATTTACCCTCTTTCGCCCCCTGAATGTACAAACGCCGGCCCAGGTGCGGGCGCTTACGGCCGAATTGCAGTCAATCGCTGCGCAGGCCAACCAGCCACCGCTCATCATCGCCGCCGACCAGGAAGGCGGGCAGCTCAATGCCCTGGGTGAAGAGACCACGCTTTTCCCCGGCAACATGGCCCTGGGCGCCACCCGCGACGCTGGCCTGGCGCGGCAGGTGGGCCAGGCAATTGGGCGCGAGCTGGCGGCAATGGGCGTCAACCTCAACTACGCACCCAACTGCGACATCAACACCAATCCGCACAACCCCGCCTGTGGCATTCGCTCCTTTGGCGACGATCCGGCGCTGGCCGCGGAGATGGCTGCCGCCCTGGTGACTGGGATGCAGGCCGAGGGCGTGGCGGCTACCATCAAGCACTTCCCCGGCAAGGGTGAGGCCAGGGTGGATTCTCATTACGCCATGCCGCTGATAGACCACAGTCGGGAACGTTTAGAGGCAATGGAATTACGGCCGTTCCGTGCCGCCATTCAAGCCGGAGCAAAACTGGTGATGACCGGCCACTTTGCCATTCCCGCCCTTACTGGCAGCACCGAGCTGCCCGCCACGCTCTCTCGCGCCGTGATGCGCGACTTTGTGCGCGACGAACTGGGCTTCGACGGCATTGTCATCACCGACGCGCTGGACATGGGGGCGATTTCTCAGGGCGCGGGGCAGATTGTGGACGTGATTACGGCCGTTCGCGCCGAGGTTGATTTGCTGCTGCTGACCAAAAGCGAAGAAGTGCAGGAACGCCTCTATGCCGGTTTGCAGCTGGCCTATTCACGCGGTCTCATCGATGATTCTCATTTGAAGCCGTCGTTGGCCCGGATTATGGCGCTGAAGCAGTGGGCGGGCCAAACGATACAGCCGCCGCTGGATGTAGTGGCCTGCGCCGAACATCAGACACTGGCGCAAACGGTGGCCAATCGTTCAATCACGCTGGTGCGCAACGATGCCGGGCTGCTGCCGCTGCGCCTGAAACCGGACGCTCGCATTGCCGTCATCATGCCCCAGCCCAAAGATTTGACTCCGGCCGACACGTCTTCATTCATCACGCCCACGCTGGCAACGGCCGTGCGGGCCCATCACCCAAACGTAGACGAATATATTACCAGCCACCCGCCAACCGAAAACGAGATTGTCGAACTGCGTGAAAAAGCCGCCGGGTACGATTTGCTCATTGTGGGCACGCTGAGCGCGGCGCTGGACGCCATGCAGGCGGAACTGGTGAATGCGCTGCTGGCAACGGCCGTTCCCACGGTCACCGTTGCCCTGCGCACCCCCTACGACCTCACCGTCTACCCCAAGGCCCAAACGCACATTTGCACCTACAGCATATTGCCCGCCCCCATGCGCGCCCTGGCCGCCGCCCTTTTTGGTGAGATTCCATTTGCGGGCAGGCTGCCGGTGCAGCTGGGGGATTTATATGACTTTGGACACGGGATGGTCAGTGAACAGTATTCGGTAGGTCAGTGGTCAGTTTAGTAATTGGGTAATTTCTGAATTACTCAATTACCCATATGCTCAATTCCTTTCTTATGATTTGCATTCAACACGCTACGGTTTACACGCCGAATGAGGTGATCGAAGACGGGGTGGTCTTGGTAGAAGACGGCCGTATCCAGGTCGTTGTCCCCAGCAGTCAGATCGATCCGCCGCAAAATATATGCCGTATCGACGCCACCGGGCTGCATCTGGTGCCAGGCTTTATTGATTTGCAGCTCAACGGGGCGCTCGGGCTTGATTTTACAACGGAGCCGCGGAACATCTGGCCAATCGCCGCATGTCTGCCTCGTTTCGGAGTCACCAGCTTTTTGCCCACGATTATCACCGCACCGCCAACGGCCGTTCACGCTGCTCAGGACGTTATTGTCAACGGCTCGCCGACGCGCTTTCTGGGGGCAAAGCCGTTGTGGCTGCACCTGGAAGGGCCGTTTTTGCATCCCGGTAAGAAAGGGGCTCATAATGCTGCTTATTTGCAAAAGCCATCGGAATGGGCCGCAGACAGCTGGTCGCCTGAAAATGGCGTGTGGCTGGTTACAGTTGCGCCTGAACTGGACGGGGCATTAGAGATTACCCATCAGCTAACCGGGCGCGGCGTGGTCGTCAGCGCCGGGCATTCCACAGCTACCTTTGCCCAGGCAACTGCCGGATTCAACGCGGGGATTCGCTACGGCACCCACCTGTTCAACGCCATGCCGCCACTGCATCACCGAGAACCCGGGCTGGCGGGCGCGCTTCTGGCCGATGATCGCACCACCGTAGGCCTGATTGTGGATGGTCAGCATGTGCATCCTGAACTGGTAAAATTGGTGTGGCAGCTGGTGGGCAACGGCCGTCTGAACCTTGTCACCGACGCGATGGCGGCGCTGGGGATGCCACCAGGCAGCTATGCGCTGGGCGATTTTGAGGTGTTGGTAAACGAAACCACGGCCCGGCTGGCCAACGGCACGCTGGCAGGTTCGATTTTGTCGCTGGATACGGCCGTGCGCAACCTCATCACTTTTACGGGCTGCACCCTGGCCGAAGCGCTACCCACCGTCACCAGCACGCCCGCCAACCTGCTGGGCCTGCCGCAAAAAGGGCGCATTGCCCCCACCTGCGACGCCGATCTGGTGCTGCTCACGCCGGACCTGCAGGTTCATAGCACCTTCGTCGGTGGGCACATCGTTTACCAAAAAGAAAAGTCCGTAAATCAGGCCAATTGAAGAAAAAATCTGCGCTAATCTGTGTAATCTGCGGATTTTTAAGGAAAGTTAAATGTCTTTACATGACGAGATTCATGAACAAACGGCCGTCTGGCAGCACAGCAATAAGCAGAACCGGGAAGTTGTACGCGCAATTGCCCAGGCAGTGCCGCTAGACAGCATCTATCACGCCTTTATTGCCGCCCGGGGCACGTCGGACAATGCGGCGCGGTATGCCAGCTATTTGTGGGGAGCACAAAATCGGCTGCCCGTGACGCTGGCAACCCCGTCGCTCTTTAGCCTATACCGGCAGCCCCCCCGGCTGCGCGGCGCTCTGGTCATCGGCATTTCACAGTCCGGTCAGTCGCCCGACATTGTAAACGTGGTGGCCGAGGGCAAGCGGCAGGGGCAGCCCACGCTGGCTATCACCAACGAGCCAGAGTCACCGCTGGCGCAAACGGCCGATTTTGTCATCAATATTCATGCGGGGGTAGAAACGGCCGTGGCCGCTACCAAAACGTACACCAGCCAGCTTTTGGTCATTGCTATGCTGTCCGCGGCCTGGAGCCAGGCACAGGATCGATTTGAGGCGATTGAGAAGTTGGGGCAGTGGGGAACGGCCGTGTTGGCCCACGATGAATTAATCGGCCAGCTGGCGCAGCGCTACCGCTACATGGAGCAGTGCGTGGTGCTCGGGCGCGGTTACAATTACGCTACCGCCTTCGAATGGTCGCTCAAGCTGAAGGAGCTCACCTACGCCATCGCTGAGCCGTACTCTTCTGCGGACTTTCGGCATGGTCCCATTGCTATCGTAGAGCGCGGTTTCCCCGTTATGGCCGTGGCTCCTGCTGGGGCCGTGCTGGCCGATATGCGCAGCCTGCTGCAAAAGTTGGCCGAAGAAAAGCAGGCCGAACTGCTGGTGATTAGTAACGATGAACCGACGCTGGCCCTGGCCAACTCTCCCATTCCTCTGCCCGCTGACCTGCCGGAATGGCTCTCGCCGCTTGTTAGCATCATTCCGGCCCAGCTCTTTGCCTACCACTTGACGCGTGTCAAAGGCTACAACACAGAAGCACCGCGTGGTCTGAACAAGGTGACCAAAACCACCTAAATTGCTTTCTCAACCTCTCGCAGGTTTCACTCAACAAGAGGGTATTAGATGCAACCTGCGGGAGGTTTTCCATAGAACCCCCAACGATAACAAAATATTAATGGTCGCTGGTTTTCCGGCATGATAGAATTGTAGATTGCTTCAAAGTCTCAATTCACCGGCCCGCATTTGTGGCAAAATATGCCACAGTTGCCTGGCAACTCTAAGCCTATTTGCAAACAAAAATTTTGTTGGAGAGTTGCAATTGGGCACAAACGGAAAAACAGATGTCTCTGGACAAAATTGTTGTGCGCGGTGCGCGCGCCCATAACCTAAAAAATATTGATGTGGAGATTCCCCGCGATAAGCTGGTGGTCATCACAGGGCTGTCTGGTTCCGGCAAATCATCGCTGGCCTTCGACACCATCTTTGCCGAAGGCCAGCGACGTTATGTCGAGTCGCTTTCGGCCTATGCTCGTCAATTCTTGGGGCAGATGGAAAAGCCAGATGTGGACCAGATTGAAGGACTCAGCCCGGCCGTTTCCATCGACCAGAAAGGGGTGAGCCACAATCCGCGCTCTACGGTGGGCACGGTGACGGAAATTTACGACTATTTGCGCCTGCTGTTCGCGCGCGTGGGCGTGCCGCACTGCCCGGAATGCGGCCGTCCCGTACGGCCGCAGTCAGCCGAGCAAATTGTAGACGCTGTGCTACATATGCCGCAAAACAGCCGCATCCAAATTCTGGCGCCGCTGATCCGCGACCGCAAGGGTCACCACCAGGGGATCTTTGACGACGTACGCAAGGCCGGGTTTGTGCGTGTGCGGGTTAATGGGGAAGTCCGCTCGGTGGATGAGGAAATTGAGCTGGACCGCTACAAAAACCACAGCATTGAGGCTGTGGTAGACCGATTGGTCGTGCGGCACGATCCGCATGATAACAGCGAAGATGCCCAGGCGGCCAAAACCCGCCTGACCGACTCGCTTGAAACGGCGCTGCGTCTAGGTAGCGGGCTTGTCATTATCAATGACGTAACCGATTCAGAAAATCCGAAAGACAGTCTGTATTCTGAACATCTCTATTGCCCGTACGACGGCACCAGCATTCCGGAAATTGAGCCGCGTACGTTCAGCTTCAACAGCCCGCACGGGGCGTGTTCCCACTGCCAGGGATTGGGGGTAACCAAAACGCTGGATCCCGACCTGGTGGTGCCGAATAAGTCGCTGAGCCTGGAGGAAGGGGCGATTGCCGGGTGGCCTACAGAGGACAAGGCCGGATATTACTGGCAGCTTTTGAAGGCAACGGCCGTTCACTTCAATATCCCCACCAACGTGCCCATCCGCGAACTGACCGATGCCCAGATGCACATCTTGCTGCATGGCAGCGGCAATGAAAAAGTAACGGTCACCTACAAAAATCGGGATGGGCAAAACCGTCGTTACAGAACCAACTATGAAGGCGTAGTGCCCAACTTGCGGCGGCGCTACAATGAATCCACCTCCGACTACGTGCGCGACAAGCTAGAAGAGTACATGGTGGACAAGCCCTGCCCGGAGTGTGAGGGCTCGCGTTTGCAGCCGGTAGCTCGCGCTGTGGACATCGAAGGCATGACCATCACCGAAGTTGTCAAGATGCCCGTACTAACCATCGTGCCATGGGTCGACAAGCTGCGCGACGAGGAAAATAGTCCGCTCACCGACCGGCAGGCGATGATCGCCAAACCGATCTTAAAAGAGATCGGCGACCGGGTCAGGTTTATGGTGAATGTGGGTTTAGATTACCTGACGCTGGACCGCACGGCCGGGACGCTAAGCGGCGGCGAGGCACAGCGAATTCGGCTGGCCACGCAGATTGGCAGCCAGCTGATGGGCGTATTGTACGTCCTGGATGAGCCAAGCATTGGCCTGCACCAGCGAGACAACGCCCGCCTGATCCAAACGCTAAAAGGCATGCGCGATCTGGGTAACACCGTCCTGGTGGTGGAGCACGATGAAGACACGATGCGCGCTGCCGACTGGCTAATCGACCTGGGGCCGGGGGCTGGCTCACGCGGCGGCGAGGTGGTGGCGGAAGGCACGCCGGACTTTGTTGCCGAGCACGAAAAGTCGCTGACTGGTGCTTACCTCAGCGGGCGGCAGGGCATTCCCGTGCCTAAAACGCGCCGCGAAGGTACGGGCAATACGCTCCTCATTCGCGGTGCGCGGGAAAACAATTTGAAGGGCCTGGACATTTGCATTCCTCTGGGCAAGTTTGTTTGCGTAACTGGCGTGAGCGGCAGCGGAAAAAGCTCATTCCTCATCGAGATTTTGAGCAAGAAGCTGAGCCAGCATTTTTACAAATCCAAAACCGTACCGGGCAGGCACGACGACATTGAAGGGCTGGAGCATCTGGATAAGGTGATTGAGATTGACCAGAGCCCAATCGGCCGTACGCCACGCTCCAACCCGGCCACGTACACCAATCTGTTTAATCCCATTCGCGATCTGTTTGCCAGCCTGCCAGAGAGCAAGATACGTGGCTACAAGCCGGGACGATTTAGCTTTAACGTGAAGGGCGGTCGCTGTGAGGTCTGTGGCGGCCAGGGCCAAAACCGGATTGAGATGCAGTTTTTGCCGGACATTTATGTGCCGTGCGACGTGTGCCACGGAGCGCGCTACAATCGGGAAACGCTGCAGGTGCGCTACAAGGAGCTCAACATTGCTGAGGTGCTGGATTTAAGCGTTGATGAAGCGCTGGAATTTTTTACCAATGTGCCCACCATCAAGCGCAAGCTGAAGACTTTGCAAGATGTGGGCCTGGGCTACATTAAATTGGGCCAGCCAGCCCCTACCCTCAGCGGTGGCGAGGCACAGCGCATTAAGCTGAGCCGGGAACTGAGCAAAATCGCCACCGGCCGCACGATGTACATTTTGGACGAGCCGTCGGTGGGGCTGCACTCGCACGATGTGGCCAAGCTGATTGTGGCATTGAATAAGCTGGTAGATAAGGGCAATACGGTCATCATCATTGAGCACAATCTGGACATTATCAAGGTGGCCGATTATTTGATCGATATGGGACCCGAAGGCGGCCATCGCGGGGGCGAGATTGTTGCGGCTGGCTCGCCGGAAGATGTGGCTCAGGTAGAGGCGTCGTACACGGGACAGTGGCTAAAGCAATATTTGAACGGCCGTTCCGCCTGATCTAGCTTTGTCCCCACCGAAGCAAAATATAACAAAGCGAGCAAATAAAAATGGAACACGATTTGACCACAAACAAGAAAAATGCAATTGCGTTTTACCAGATGGCTTACCTGGGAAATCCAGCTGAGGCCGTGGCGAATTATGTGGGCGATGAATATATTCAGCATAATCCAGCGGTTGGTGATGGCAAGCAGGCCTTTATCGAATATTTCGACAGAATGGCCAGGGAATATCCCGACAAAAGCATTGAATTCGTGCGGGCGGTTGCCGAAGGCGACCTGGTGGCACTTCACACGCACCAAATCTGGCCAGGAGATGACCAGTACGTGACGATGGATTTTTTTCGGTTTGACGCGAGTGGGAAAATTGTTGAGCATTGGGATTCAGTACAGCAGATCCCCCCTGAATCCAAGAATGGAAACCCCATGTATTAAGCAGGTTGGCTTTTGTTTGTAGTATAGCGAGCCAGGGACAATATTTTCTTCTTCACACCAGGACATAGGAATGCTGCACATTGATGGGGAGTGGTTTAAGGACGAACACGGCCGTACTCACATCTTGCGCGGCGTAAATCTGGGCGGCGGCAGTAAAGTCCCCGTGTGGTCCGGCGGCGTGGGGCTGCATGCGGGACTGGACGAGATTGAATCGTTTGCGGGACGGCCGTTTCCTCTGGATGAAGCCGATGAACATTTTCAGCGGCTCAAGGCCTGGGGCCTCACCTTCCTGCGCTTTGTCATTACCTGGGAAGCTGTGGAACACGCTGGGCCAGGCCAATACGATGAAGATTATCTAGATTACCTGGAAGCCGTCATTGGCAAGGCAGGCGAGTACGGCTTTCTGCTCTTCATCGACCCGCATCAGGACGTCTGGGGCCGCCACAGCAGCGGTGATGGCGCTCCTGCCTGGACCTATGCCAAAGCCGGGCTGGACGTTAACCAGTTCGAAGCCAGCGGGGCGGCCGAGTATCATCCCATTGGCGACACGCCCCACGTGCGCATCTGGCCCACCAACTACACCAAGCTCGCCACCGCCACCATGTTTACCCTCTTCTTTGGCGGCAATGACTTTGCCCCCCAGACCCAGATCGATGGCGAACCGGCCCAGGAATATTTGCAGCGGCACTACATCGGCGCCATGCAGCAGGTAGCGGCCCGGCTGCGCAACATGCCGCACGTGCTGGGCTTTGGCGTGATGAATGAGCCATCGGCCGGGTATATTGGCTGGCAGGATTTGACCCAGACCGACGGCAAAATTTATTTGCGATCCGGGGCTACGCCCACGCCGCTGCAGGGCATGGCGCTGGGGGCAGGTTTGCCCCAAAAGGTGGCCCGCTGGGGCACGGGGCTGTTTGGCCCGCGCCAGCGAGGTACCGTTACCCAGAACGAGGGAGGCGTTCGCGCCTGGCTGCCGGGAGCCGTGCCCATCTGGCAGGCGCATGGCGTGTGGGAAATTGACGGGCAGGGGCAGCCAAAGTTGCTGAAGCCAGATTATTTCACGCGGGTAAACGGCCGTTCCGTCAACTTTGGCCGCGATTACTTACGGCCGTTCATCAACAAATACGCTCAAGCCATCCGCCAAATTAACCCAAACTGGATCATCTTTGCCCAAAATACACCCCTGGTCGATATGCCCGCCTGGGGACCGGACGATGCGCCCAACGTGGTGAACGCCGCCCACTGGTACGATTACTTTACTCTCTTTCTGCGCTTCTTTTTGCCGTTTTTCACCGTGGATATTCAGACAGCTAAGCCCGTGCTGGGGCCGCGCCGGGTGCGGCAAAGCTTTGTGGATGAGATTGCTCGCATACGGCGCAATAGCCAGCAGCAAATGGGCCGTGTGCCCACGCTGCTGGGCGAATTTGGCATTCCCTTCAACATGCCCCTGAAGCTGGATTACAGGCTGAACTGGTTTGGCAACCAGATTGCTGCGCTGGACGCCAGCTTTGCTGCTGTGGAGGCCAATCTGGTGAGCGGCACGATCTGGAACTACACGCCGGATAACCGAAACGACGGCGGGGATGGCTGGAACAGTGAGGATTTGTCGCTGTTTAGCCGGGACCAGCAGCACGACCCCGGCGATTTGAATTCTGGGGCCAGGGGTTGGCAGGCATTTGTACGGCCGTATCCCATTGCCGTGGCCGGGGAGCCGCAAAAAATTTACTTTGACCGCAAACAGGGGATTTTCGAGCTGCAATTCCAGGGCGATACGGCCGTTACCGCCCCCACCACGCTGTTTGTACCCAATCTCCAGTTCCCCAACGGCTACCGCGTGACCGTCTCAGACGGCACCTTTACCCAGGATATGGCCCGCCAGCGCCTCATTTACCAGCAAACGGCCGAAGCACCACAGCACACCGTGCGCCTGGAGCGCATTGGCTAGGATACTTTCTCCAATCGTTGGGAAACGGCCGTTATCAGATCATCCAATGACTCAAAATCATTCATCTCCTGGGCATCAATCCAGGGGTGTAAAGCGTTGCCATCCCACACAAATGCAGCCGGTAACGCCGCTTCGGTTTCGCCATATTGCTCGGCCAGCTCATCTTTGTGCAAAAACGCAACGGGCCAGGGCAGCGTCCGGACGAAACGCCGCCAGCGCGGCAGGCCGGTAGGCGTGTAGGTAAGGGCACACAGGTTGCAGGGGTATGTCGCTGGAGAGAAGATTTTGTGGGCCGCGTCCAGGATAAAGTTTAGCAATCCGCTGTCCGCATTGTAAACAAAGAGTACTTTTTTGCTCATGGAGTGAGCTTACCACAATTTAACGGCCGTAGGTGGGAGCTAGCTTACATAGGTCGCAGGTGACTTTGTAAGAAGCACGACCGTATCGTTGCATCTTTGGCCGCAGAATGATACTTTTCCCTAAACCGTTTTTGCCTAGGAGCTGCAGAAGATGCCAACTGAAACAATCAATCGCTGTACCTGGTGCGGCAATGATCCTTTATATGTCAGTTATCATGATGAAGAATGGGGCGTGCCGGAATA
>JBHIWP010000128.1:0-14350 GCA_041987425.1 Promineifilaceae bacterium (SeqCode)
GTAAACCAGGTGGTTCCTCAGCTAGACGGCCTGGAGATGAAAGAACGCACCACCGTCATTGTGCAGGCGCTGCGCGATCATTTACCGGCGGGCTTTGCCGATGCCTGGGCCGTATTGGAAGCATCGCTGGGGGCCGAGCTCAGCGAGGACGGCGGCATGTTCAATGACGGCTGGCATCACTGGCCCATCGCGCACTTCATCGAGGTGTACGGTTTAGAGGATTTTGACGCAGGCGTGCGGGCCATGTACGAGATTACCAAGCGGCACACGGCCGAATTTGCCATACGGCCGTTTCTCATCCACCACCAGGACGAGATGCTGGAGATTTTGCACACCTGGGCTGAAGATGATAACCCGCACGTGCGGCGACTGGTGAGCGAAGGCACGCGCCCCCGCCTGCCCTGGGCTGGTCGGCTCAGCCAGTTCATTGAAGACCCAAGCCTCACCCTGGCGCTGCTGGAAAAGCTCAAGGACGATCCGTCTGAATACGTGCGCCGCTCGGTGGGCAACCACCTCAATGACATCGCGAAGGATAATCCACAGTTGGTGATCGAGACGTGCCGCCGCTGGTGGCAAGGCGGCTCGCCAGAACGCCGCTGGATCGTGCAACGTGCCCTGCGCACCCTGGTGAAGGATGGCAATCCAGATGCCCTGGCGGTGCTGGGATACGAATCTCCCCAGATAAAGTTGGTCAACTTTGACCTTACGCCAAATTCGCTAGAGGTGGGGCAGGCTCTGCAGTTGACCTTTACGCTGCAAAATACGGCCGCTACTGAACAAAACCTGGTTATCGACTTCATTATTCATTTTATGAAGGCCAATGGCAAAACGAGCGGCAAGGTGTTTAAGCTGAAAACGGCCGTCCTGCCGCCAAACCAAACAATTACCATCGCAAAGAGCCATCCCATCCGCCCGGTCACCACCCGCACCTATTACCCAGGCACGCACCATGTAGAAATTCAGGTCAACGGCCAGGTTGTGGGCGAACGCAACTTTGAGCTTGAAGTTCGCTAATAAGCGAAATAAATGCCTATGGTTTTCCAGCAAAACAGCCGAGGAGTCAGTTGATGAGCATTATAGATAATAAAATGCTATGGCGTCAGTTTGAAACAGCAATCCACTCGTTTGGCGACGCCTTGCGTCACTGCCCGGATGAGCTGTGGGAAGAGAACTTGTGGGCAGATCAGCCCGGCCAATGGGTGGCTGACGGCTTCTCCACGTTTTGGTATTTAGGCTACCACACGCTCTTCTGGCTGGACCTCTACCTGACCGGAGCGGAAGAAGGCTTCACGCCGCCTGAACCCTTTGATCTCGTTGAGATGGAGGCAAACGAACAGCTGCCCCGAACTTATTCCCGCGAAGAATTGCTCGGATACCTAAACCAATGCCGCCAGAAATGCCAGGACATTGTCAGCGGGCTGTCCACCGAACAGGCTTACCAGTTGTGCCGGTTCCCCTGGGGAGAGGTGCCCTTTGGTGAGCTGCTGCTGTACACCATGCGTCACGTGCAGGAACACGCAGCACAGCTGCATATGTTCCTTGGGCAACGTGGCGCAAGCCAAGCCTGACGAGAGGCCCAGCATTTGCGCACTTACAAAAAGGAATTTCGAAATGACAATCAAACGAATTTGGCATGGCTGGGCTACACCCGAAAATGCGGAAAAATACCAGACGCTCCTGCACAATGAGGTCTTTCCGGGAATTGAGGCCAAGAAAATAGTGGGCTATCGTAGCATCGAGCTGATGCGCCGAGACGGTATGGAGGAAGTTGAATTTATAACAATTATGACCTTCGACTCTCTGCAAAACGTCATCGACTTTCAGGGTGCGGAATATGCGCGGGCCTATGTGCCTGAGGCAGCGCAAAAATTGCTAAAACGATGGGATTCACACGCGGTCCATTACGAAGCCGTGGAGTTCAGAAATTACAGCTAAGGAGAAATGAATGAAAATTCAAACCAATGAGCATGAAGCAACAGCTTATCTGGCCTTGCCCGACAGCCAGCCAGCGCCCGGCGTGGTGGTTTTGCATCCCTGGTGGGGCCTAAACGAGGACATCCAGGCCGTATGCGACCGGCTGGCGGAAGCGGGTTTTGTGGCCCTGGCGCCTGACCTGTATGACGGCCGTATCGCCACCACCATCGAGGATGCCGAAAAATTTAGCAACTTAATGGATGAAGATACCGCCAGAGAGCTAACCAGGGCCGCAGCAGAGAGTTTGCTGGCGCACGAAGCGTGTCAGGGCAACCAGATTGGCGTCATTGGCTTTTCTTTGGGAGCCATGTTTGCCATTTGGCTGGCCCACGACCAGCCAGAAGCTGTGCCTGCCGTTGTGCTGTTCTACGGGCTTGGCTGGAGCAATCAGACCAACACCCAGGCCAGCTACCTGGGCCATTTTGCCGAGAACGATCCCTATGAAGATGATGATTATCGAGACGAATTTGAGCAGACACTTAGAGGATACGGCCGTCCCACCACCTTCCATATCTACCCCGGCACCGGCCACTGGTTCTTTGAGCCTTCCCGCACCGATGCCTATGTTGCCGACGCGGCCGATCTTGCCTGGGAACGTACGCTGGCCTTCCTGAAAGAAAATATTTCTTAAATAGGCTGCTATTCTCGTAAACACGGGCGTCATAGAGCCTATGTTTGCGGAAACAACCGTTGACGGGAAGCTTCTACTGAGCGGCAAGCACCTTTTGCATGAAGTTTAGGGTAACGGCCGTAATTTGCGGCAGCTCTTTTTCAAGCAAAATCACGTGGCCCGACTGCTCCAGCCAATGCTGCTCTGCACGCTCTGAGGCTACACCATCTAAAATAATTTCTCCCACATCGGCCGATACCGTTTTGTCGTTGCGCCCCTGCATCACCAGCACCGCCTGGCTGATGCGAGGAAGCTGGCGGCGCACTTCCCGCCCCAAGCGCACCAGTTCCACCACGGCCCGCAGCGGATTCACCCGGTAGCCCTGCCAATATTCGTTGCTGCCCACGTTTTCTTTGGGCACCGAATGCACCAGCGGCGCAGAAACGTAAAGACGCACCATGTTGCGCATGGGAATAGCCAGCTTAATTGCTGGTGCGTAGCAGAGCACACCGACAATGTCCTTGTGCTGCGCCGCCAAATAGAGCGCCAGCGCCCCACCCGTCGATTCGCCGCCCACAAAGACATGGTCACAAACCGTAGCCAGATGCTGATAGGCCTTTTCAGCAGCCCAGGCCCAATCGTGCCAGCTGGTTTCGTTGAGGTCTTCTGGGCTGGTGCCGTGCCCTGGCAGCAGCGGGGCAGAAATTGTATAGCCCTGGGCGTGCAGAGCTTCAGCCAGCAGGCGCACTTCGGCCGTCGTGGCCGTCAGCCCGTGCAGCAGCAGCACACCAATTTCGCTGCCCGGCCAGAAAAACGCACTTCCTTCCAGGTGTGGATTGTGGATCGGGCCATTTTGCCCCAGGTAAATTTCCACAATGTTTAATTTTTCATCAGGTGTGGGTGGCTGAAACAGGGGCAAAAACCGGTCCAGCTCTTCAGCAGGCAGCAAGTGAGCGCCTGATGGCAGATCGCTGTTCCGCGCTTCAATGCGTTGACGAATGACCATTGGGGGAATGTTCAGATTGTACAGTTTGTAATTTGCGCCAAGCCGGCTGATACGGCCGATCCACTTTTGGCGGCGCTGCGGATTCCACAAGCTCCAGTCGAAGATGACATCGACGTTATTTTTGAGGATGGAAACGGCCGTTTGCCAAAACATCTCCTTCAGCTCCTCTGCCATCACCCCATATTCATCATCAAAAATCGTTAAATCCGTTAGATTGATCATCCATTCATCTAGCGTAAACCGGACGGCATTGTGTTTTTGCTCCAGTTCCTTTGCCAGCATCGTTTTGCCGGAAGCGGGAAGCCCGCAAAAGAGATGAACGGTTGCGTCGATTTTTTCCTGCGCCATGTTTCAAAATCCTTGCTACAATCGTCGATAAAGGTCTTTAGGAAAGGAGATATTTGTGGAAAAAGTTAATCTGGCCCAAAAATTGTCGTTATTCAATGACCACTGGCACCCGCGTATCGTGGGCGAGCTCAATGAATCGCACGTCAAGCTGGTAAAAGTGCAGGGCGAGTTTGTCTGGCACCATCATGAACATGAAGATGAGCTATTTTTGATATTAAAGGGTCGCCTACAGATGCAGTTTCGTGACCGGGACGTGTGGCTGGAAGAAGGCGAGTTCATCATTGTGCCGCGCGGGGTCGAACATCGCCCGGTGGCCCCTGAAGAGGTCCACTTGCTGCTCTTGGAGCCAAAATCAACGCTGAACACGGGCAACGTCATTGATGAGAAAACGGTAACGGCCGAATGGATCTAATAATTCTCAACTAGTCCTTTAGATAAGGCTGCCCCAAAGCTTCTGGCTTGGCTGCGCCCCACCTGGTTCTAAATCTTTTCGTCGACATGAACAGCAGCACGGCGAGCGTGATGGCAAAAGGCACCATGCGCCAGACATATCTGGACAAAACGCCCGGCAGCACCATTTCTGGGCTAAGTGAAAGCTGCCACATCGTGCCGAACAGCAGCGAGCCAGCCAGCAAGATAGAAGGGTTCCACATAGAGAAGAAAACAAGAGCCAGGGCAATGAATCCCCAGCCTAGTAAAAAGTTGTAATTCCAGACAGGATTGTAATCCAGGGCATAGATAGCGCCTGCCAGCCCCATGAGCCCCCCACTTACGGTGACGCACAGATAGCGAGTTCGACTGACGCTGACGCCAGAAACTTCAGCCACGGCCGGGTCTTCTCCCACAGAACGAATCCTTAACCCCAGGCTCGTTCGCGTCAGCACAAACCAGATAACGGCCGTTAGCACAATGCCCATGTAAAAAAATGGCGACAATCCAAAAATAGTGGGGATTCGCTCCATGCCCAAAGGCCCGGTATAAGGTGAACCCAGGTACGTCGTCAGGCCAAAGCCCATAATCCAGATGCCCATGCCGCTCACGACCTGATCACCCCCCAGTGAAATAGAAAAAAAGCCGTGCAGCAGCCCCAGCAGGGCGCCAATGGCCATGCCAACCAGGAACCCCAACATGTAGCTGCCAGTGGTCTGTGCCGTGATAAACCCTAATGTAGCCCCGAAGAGCATGACGCCCTCCACGCCCACGTTCAAGATACCGGAGCGCTGCCCAAAAAGCTCCCCAAGCCCGGCGATTAAGAATATAGTTGAGGCGTCTAGACTTCTAACCCAAAACTCCCACATCGATGTTCTCCGTTTTCACTACCACAAGTTTGTAGCGATAAAAGAATTGAAAAGCAACCAGGGTGATCATCAAAACGCCCAGCAGCGCATAATCTAGGCCAAAACTCATGCCCAGCTTACCCTGCACAAAACGGCCGCCTACCGACAATCCGCCAAACAAAAAGGCCACCGGTATGGAACCCAATACATTTCCCTGGGAGATCAACCCGCAAATGATGCCATAAAAGGCAATGTCGCCAAAAAAGGCGTAGTTACGGGCAATTTTATAGACGCCAGGAACGGCCCCAAAGTAATGATAACCAGCCAATCCAGCTACCACGCCACCCAAAACAAACACCAGAACCGGTATCTTGAGTTGACTGATGCCCGCATACGCAGCCGCGGACGGATTTTGCCCATACGCCTTAATTTCATACCCCAGCCGCATTTTGGCAAAGAGATAGTAGAGCAGTAGTCCCGCCAAAAGGGCAACAACAAGCGTGAAAGGCACCTCGAACAGCAGCGGAGCACGCAGTGAAGTCGGCAGTTCAAAACTTTCCCCGCGCCCCCCGGCATTCATAAAAATGCCGCCGTCCTTGATCATGAACGACACCAGCCAGTAGGCGATAAAGTTCAACATCATTGTCACGACGATTTCGTTCGTGTTGTATTTGCCTTTCAGGTATCCGGCAATGGCTCCCGTCACCGCTCCCCCAACGGCCGCTCCCAGCATGACCAACGGCAAAACGACAATCGCCGGGGCATGGGGTGCATTAATTTTATTCGCGCCAAAGGCCATAAAAATGGCGTAGGCCGTCAATGCGCCCACATAAAGCTGCCCGGTCATGCCGATATTCCACAGCCCTGCCCGCATTGGAATAATAAAGGCATAGGTGCAGAGCAAAAGAAAAATGAAGCGGCTCATTGTCAGGGGCAGGCCAAACTCATTGAAAAAGGCGTAGGAAAATATTTCCTGGTAGGCTGTAATCGGGCTAACGTCTGCCAGAATAAAGATAAAGCCAAACAGAAACAGTGCGGCCAAAATGGCCAACAGGGCATTCACTACAGCTTGCCACGGCCGAAGGACGGCGCGTTTGACCAATTTCAACTGATAACGGCCGATTGTCATGCGCCATCTCCTTCAGCCTGGATTCCCGCCATCATTGCGCCTACGGTTTCCCGCTTCGCTTCCTCCGCGGGGATAATGCTCATGAACTGGCCCTCGTAGATGGGAGCAATCCAGTCACATAAAGAAAAGATTTCATCCAGGTCTTCAGAAATGAGCAGAACGGCCGTACCGGCCAGCTTCGCCTCATTCAGCTTATTACGCACAAATTCAATGGCCCCAATATCCAGCCCCTGCGTGGGCAGGTCTGCAATTACCAGACGCGGCCTGCGGGAAAGGACGCGGGCCAGGATAAACTTTTGCAAATTCCCACCAGAGAGATTCCTGGCCTTGACGTCCGCGCTTGGCGTCTTAACGTCGTACTCCGCAATAATCGCTTCTGTCAAACCTCGAATCTTTTGATAATCCAGCGTGCCCCCTTGCTGGAATTTTTCATCAAAGTAGTAGTTCATCGTGGTGTTTTCTACCAGTGAAAAGTCGGCAATGGACCCCATGTGGTTGCGATCGGCCGGAATATAGCCCATGCCTCGCTTCCATCGTTTATAGCTGGAAACGGCCGTAATGTCTTGCCCATCCAACACCACGCGCCCTGCCTCAATTGGCCTCAGCCCGGCAAGGCACTCCACCAGCTCTCGCTGTCCGTTACCAGAAACGCCAGCAACGCCGAAAATTTCGCCTTCACGAATGGAAAATGAAACTTTTTCCAAAGCAGTCACGCCCTTATCGCTCATAGCCGAGAGATTTTCTACCTGCAATACGGTCTCGCCTTTTTCCGCCTGCTTGCGCCTGACGTTGAAAATTACCTCGCGCCCAACCAGTGCCGTTGCCAGGCTTTTTTCCGTCGCCTGCCTGGTTTCAATGCAGGAGACAACCTTACCCCGGCGCAAGACGGTGATGCGGTCACTAATGCGCAGCACAATCGGTAGCTTATGGGTGATAAACGGCACGATGGCCAGGTTATCGCGCGCCATCGCTTTTATAGACGTCAGCAGCTTTTCCGTTTCGATGGGGGTAAGAGCGGCCGTTGGCTCATCCATAATCAGCAGCTCAGCGCCGCGATAGAGCGCCTTCAATATTTCAACAATCTGCTTCTCGCCCTCAGAAAGCTGCCATACTTTCGCTTGCAGATCGATGCTGAAGCCAAATTTATCGCATAGTTCGTGCAGTTCGCGGCTGGTACGCTTGTAGTCCAAAACTGTGCCCGCACGCGGGTGGCCCAAAATAATGTTTTCCAGGACCGTGTGCGCTGGTACCAGCTTACGATGCTGGTGCACCATGCCGATGCCCTGCTCAATCGCATCCAGAGGTGAGCTGAATTTCACAGGTTGACCAGCCAGGTAAATCTCCCCTTCGTCCGGCTGATATTGCCCAAACAGAATCTTCATCAGGGTGGACTTACCCGCACCATTTTCTCCCAAAATGGCATGGATCTCACCAGCTTTAATGGCAAAATCAATCTGATCATTGGCAACAACGCCAGGAAACCGTTTCGTAATCCCTCTGGCCTCTAGAACTGTCTCACCGGGCTTTATCTGTTGCAGCAACACATTGAACCTTTCTATATTTTAAGAGATGAGGCCCCCACCGTGGGAGCCTCATCTGATATCTAAAGAATCTTAGCTTATGCCGCCAAAGACATAAGTTGACGGCCGTAAACTGTCGAGCACTACTCTAAAATGGTCACACCTTGCAAATCAAAATTAAATTGGGAGAGCAGCCATTCGTCTGTAGGCACTTCCCCGGCCGGTTTTACCTCTTCGCCAGCAGGCGGAATCGGCAGCCCTTCCAGCTCCAGGCCCGTACCGTTGCTAATAAACGCATGGGCCGTAAACGGATCCCATTCGCCATCGATCATCTGCTGGCGGCGCTGCTCCACCAGATCCAGAATCTCTTGCGGAATCAGGGGCAAAGCCGCCGGGCTGATAGCCTCGATCCCAACCTTGCCATCATTCATAATGTCCACGGTCGGCAGCTCCGTGCCATCTGCCAGCACAATGGAATGATCCATGCCCAAGTAAAGAACCGTCTCCGGGTTATCCTCCCCAGCCAGGTAATCGTTGATCATTTGTTCGTAGAGCACTTCCCAACGGGTGTCAAAGGAAACTGCCACCGTGTCGGTGCTGGACCAGCCATAATGACCGACAATATCCATATCCTTGCCCACAAACCAGATGCCTTGCTCCTGAGCCACGTCTAACGGCGAACCGGAATCGGTCTGCTGCGTGAGCACATCTGCATTGTTTTCGCTAATAAGCGTTTCGGCAATGCCCCGCTCCTCTGGCGGCAAGAACCAGTCGCCAGCATACTTTACATAAATATTGATGTCTTTACCCAGCAGCTCGGCGGCATCCTGCACGCCAAGGATAAAACCATTTTGGCGACGGATCACCTGCACCGAGGGGAAGGCAGAAACAATACCAATATTGCCCGTTTCTGTCAGCGCACCGGCGATCAGCCCTTCGAGATAAAGCGCCTGGTATTGGCGGGGAAACAGACGAATAAAGTTCCGCTTCGTGGTTAAATCGCTGGCAATGATGGAGCCGAAATAAACGTCGGGATATTGATCGGCAATATCTTGCAGGGGCAGGCCCATAAACTCGGCATTGCCAATAACAATGTTGGCTCCGTCAGAAATTAACTCTTCTGCATAAGGAACTGCGAGGTCAGGCCCTACCTCTTCACGAAAGACATAGACGACATTGTCATATTTCTCAGCCAGGCGCTCGCCAGCCCGATCATGCGCGCCAGACCAGGTGGTCCCTTCGATAACGCTGAAGTGCTGAATAGCAAGGGTAATAGCCTCCTCACCTTCCTCAGCGGTTTCGGTGGTCTCTGAAACTTCGTCCGTTTCAGTCGTCTCACCAGTATCATCCGTCTCCACGCTATCTTCCGCTGACGTACACTGCGTGGTTGCCAGAACAAGGGCCACCAGCATAAGCAGCAATAGCAGACGAGGGACTCGATTCCATTCTTCTACTGAAAACTTCTTAAACATTACATTCCTCCTTCTTCTTCATTTGACCAAAATAATAAAATGGTAGCCACCAAACCAAAACGGCCGTGGCGGCCGAAGCCACACCTATTTTACTCCTTTAAGTTGATGACGGCTTTAATCAGGTCTCCCTGACGCTCCAGGTGAAAACCTAGCTTAAGGCAAACGGCGCGCATGCCCCGGTTCTCTGGCAGCAGGTAAGCCACCACGCGCTCAATACCCTCTTCCTCGCCGATCTGCAGCAGGTGCACCAATATCTGGGTGCCAATGCCCTGGCCCTGATATTGATCGCTTACCAGAATAGCAAATTCGGCTTCGTCACCGCTGCGCTCTTTAGTCAGGCGGCCAACGGCAATGATTTCCTCTTCACCGGAATCGGCGTTTTTGTGGGTTGCCACAATAGCCATGTCACGATCGTAGTCCACAAAGCAGATGCGGGTCAGCCGCTCGTGCGCTACGCGCTGGTCTAGCTGGAAGGCGCGGAAGTAGCGCAGGTAGACCGAGCGTTCCGACAGCGTCTCGTGAAACTTCACCATTTTGGGTTCGTCTTCCGGGCGGATTGGGCGCAGGGTGATTTCCTGGCCGTCTTTGGTGGCGATATTTTTGATGTATTGGCTGGGATACGGCCGTATTGCCAGCTGAGGCAATTCATGTTCCGTCACTTCCGGCTCGTACAGCACCACGCGCGCATCCAGGGCAATGAGCTGATCCGCCGAGGCAAACAGCGGATTAATATCAATCTCCTTAATCCAGCGCTGGTCCGCAACAAGCTGCCCAAAACGCACCAGCAGCGCCTCTAACGCCGCCAGATCCACCGGTTCGCGGCCGCGCACGCCCTGCAGCGCCGTGTAAATCTTGGTGCGCTCCATCATGCGGCGGGCCAGCGTGGTGGTGAGCGGCGGCAGGCCCAGCGCCCGATCTTTAAACACCTCCACCAGCGTGCCGCCCGTGCCAAAGAGCAGCACCGGCCCAAACTGCGGGTCGGGGCTAGAACCGATAATCAGTTCATAGCCATCCTTCAGCATTAACATTGTCTGCACGGTGACGCCCAAAAAGTCCTCGGCGCTGTACTTTTCAGTCACAGACGCTTCCATTCGGTCATAGGCGTGGCGCACCTCGCTGGCGGTAGCCAGGTCCAGGCGCACGCCACCTACGTCGGTCTTGTGGGTGATGGTTTCGGAGTTGAGCTTCAGCACCACCGGATAGCCGATTTCTTCGGCGATTTTTACGGCTTCGTCGGCCGTTTCAGCCAGGCGGGTTTCTACGGTGGGAATGCCGTAAGAGGCCAGCACCTGCTTAGATTCGTATTCAGTCAGAATGGTACGGCCCGTTTGGCGCACGTCTGCCAACATCTTCCCAATTTCACCAATTTTTAAAGCGCTTTCTTCACTTTCTTTGGGCAAAAAGGGCGTTTCGTACAGGCTTTGCAGCCGCCTTTGGTAGCGCCACATATATTGGAAAACGCGTGCGGCCGTATCGGGAAAAGCAAAGGTGGGGATGTTGGCCTGGTTCAAGATGGATTCACCGCTGGCAATATCTGCACCGCCCATCCAGCTGGCCAGCACCGGTTTGCCGTACTGATACTGCGGGGGACGGCCGTACAGCTTTTTTAGCTCCTGCGCCGTCTGGGTGGGGTCCGTCATGGCCTGCGGCGTCAGGATCACCAGCAGGCCGTCACTGTTTTCGTCATTGGCGGCAATCTCAATCGATTTGGCGTATCGCTCCGCATCGGCATCGCCCAAAATGTCCACCGGATTGTTGTGGCTCCAGTGCGGCGGCAAAACTTCATCCAGCTCCGCAATGGTTTTCTCAGAAAGCTCCGTCAGCTCCCCCCGGTTGGTGATGAGCGCGTCAGTCGCCAGCACGCCTGGACCACCGGCATTGGTCACAATCGTCAGGCGCGGCCCACGCGGCCGGGGCTGCTTCGCCAGCACCTCTGCCATATTAAACAGATCATCGATTGAATCCACCCGCAGCACGCCGCTGCGCCGAAACGCCGCCGCCAGCACTTCATCGCTACCGGTTAGCGAGCCGGTGTGCGAAGCCGCCGCCTGGGCTGCCGCTTCGGTGCGCCCTGGCTTGATGACAATGATTGGCTTGGTCAACGCCACGTCGCGCGCCGCAGACAAGAAGGAACGGGCGTTGCCAATTGATTCCATGTAGATAACGATGCTCTTGGTGCGCGGATCGTCGCCCAGATAATAAATCAGGTCTCCCCAATCTACATCGAGCATAGAACCGATGGAGACAAAGGAGCTAAAACCCACGTTCTCGCGGAAGCTCCAATCCAGAATGGACGTTAGCAGTGCGCCGCTCTGGCTGATAAAGCCGACAGAGCCAGGTCGGGCCATGGCGCTGGCAAAGGTAGCGTTTAGCCCTTTGATGGGATTCATCACGCCCAGGCAGTTGGGGCCAATGATGCGCATCTGGCCTTTACGCGCTTCAGCCAGGATCTCCTGCTCCAGCTTCACCCCCTCCGGGCCAATCTCTTTAAACCCGGCAGAGATAACAATGGCGCCCTTAACGCCTGCCTCCACGCACTCCCGAATGAGTCCCGGCACCGTGCGGGCGGGTGTCACGATGATGGCCAGGTCTATCTGTTCTGGCACGTCGCCAATGCTGGGGTAGGCCTTGATGCCCAAAACGCTGCTTCGCTTGGGGTTAATGGGAAAAATCGTGCCACCAAACGAATTGGTCATCAGGTTCCACAAAATTGTACGGCCGACGCTGCCTTCACGTTCTGTCGCGCCAATGAGCGCCACGCTTTGGGGGGAAAAGATAACGTCCAGGGGGTTTTTATTGTAGCTAAATACATCGTGTGCGGTGCCACGGGTTAAGTCAGTCATTACAAGGCTCCTGCCAATTTTGGGAACTTAGGCGAGTGACTTCAGAACTTTATCTCGCTCTTTGCTACTAATGCGCTGGTGCGCCTCTAAAGTGGAAAGAATGCGGGTAATGGACATGGCCGCATGAAGTTTGTATCCCTGCTCTTGCATGGTCTCTATGCCGCCTTGTTCGCGATCGATCAACACCACTGCCTCATTTACCTGCAATCCAGACGCTTTTAGGGCCACAATGGCCTGTAATATAGAATCGCCAGAGGTAATCAAATCGTCAATGACAACGGCCGTTTGGCCCACCTGCCACACGCCCTCAATCTGCTTACCCGTACCGTAGCTTTTAGCCGTTTTGCGTGGGTAAATGAGGGGCTTGTCCAGTTCCAGGCAAAGCGCCGTGCCCAGGGGCAAGCCAGCCAGGGGCGTGGCCGCCAGTAAATCAAATGAGAGCTTGTCCAGCACTGAGCGATAAACCGCCACCGCCTGGCGCAGCGCCTGAGGATGCGAGACCAGGAGGCGCAAATCAAGGTAAATTCGGGACTTTTTGCCGCTGTGAAGCTTAAATTTTCCTAGCTGCACAGCGCCAATATCAAACAAGGTTAGGGCAAACTTTTCCAGGGGGGGCAAGGTCTCACTCATGACGCTGATCTTAGCACGGTTTGGGGAAACGGTAAACTCAATTTTGGTTCGCCCGGAGACGTAATCTTGTGATAAAGTGGAGCACATTTTTGAGACTGGAGGCTTAAGCCTATGTACTGTAATGCTAAGATGCGGCTGCTAAGACGGCCGTTAATTCTGCTCACCTTGATTCTGATGGTTGCCTGTACACCATCCCGTGGTCTGGAACCGCCTATAGCACCCGCGGCCACAACGGTCGCGACCGCAACCCAGGCCCCTACATCCGTGCCCGCAACGGCCACGCCCAACCCCACCGCTACGTCCAGCCCCGAACCAACCGCCACGCCAAGTCCCGAGCCATCGGCTACGCCAGCCAATGCCATGCAGTTTGAGTTCGAAGGAATTTCGCTTACCCTTAATCCGGAGATAGTGGCAACAATCTATCCATCTTTCTCTGAAGAGGATCAAGAAATTGTCTTTCGTTTTGCTGAAGATGGGTACTGTGTGCTTGACGGCTGCATTTTGTTCACGGAGATGGATGCGCTATCACAGGTAAATAGTGATAAGATGGCCGAGGTAGAAACGGCCGTTGCTGCCCAGGACGACAGCTACATCTTTAAAACCGCGCAGGTGGCGCTGGTGCTGCAATCCCATACCAGTCTGCTTAGCAGCAAACATCTGCAAGGCATTCGGGCCGTCACCTTTAAGACACAAACTCTGCCGCTTATCAGCAATGGCGCGCTCACGTACGAATTTCGCGGCGTCACTACGGACGGCCGTTATTTTGTCCAGGCGTGGATTCCCGTGTCGCTGCCGTTTCTGCCAGACAGCGGTGACCCGGGCCAGGAAAATCAGCCCCATTTCGCCGTGCCGCTGCCTGAACTGACAACGAGCGATGAAGACGTGCTGTTTGAGATTTTAGAGGCCTACAATGCAGAAGTGGCTGTGTTTGTGCACGCGGCGTCGGAGGATACCTTTACGCCCGATTTGGCCGCCATTGACGCCTTGATCCAATCGATTGCGCTTAACGTTTCAACAGACGACTAGCGGATAAAAGAGGAATTGTTTGTGAAAGAAAAGCAGTTTAATACCCGCGCCGTCCATGCCGGTGAGCGGGCCGATTTAACAAATATCAACCCTGTAGTCACGCCGATTTTCCCCTCTGTAGGATACACGTTCAGCGATTCTACCGAGTTGGATGCCGTGATAGGCGGTGAGCAGCCTGGCTACGTTTACTCGCCCCGGTATGCCAATCCAACGGTGGCGGCGTTTGAAACGGCCGTTGCCAATCTAGAAAACGCCGCAGCGGCCATCGCGCTGCCCTCCGGCATGGCGGCCATTCACCTGGCGCTGCTGGGGGCCGGGGTGCGCGCTGGCAGCGATGTCATTTTGGCGGCAGACGTATACGGGGCAACCTACTCACTGGTACAAGGCATCTTTGCCGAGCTGGGGGCAAAAGCTCACTTAGTAGACGTGCTGGCATTGGACGAGGTGGAGAGGATTTTAGGCGAGGTGGACTGTACGGCCGTTCTCGTCGAAACCATCTCCAACCCCCTGATGAA
>JBHIWP010000129.1:0-14339 GCA_041987425.1 Promineifilaceae bacterium (SeqCode)
TGCGCGCGAGGACTTCCCGGACACCGACGTGGCGCTGTCACGACGGATCCTGGTCCCACCGGGGCAGGCTTCGGGCTCATGACCATCCCCATCCCAGACGACCTCGTGCCGGTCATGGCAGCACACCTGGCCAGCCAGGTCGGTGCCGTCACGCCACCAGCCGCAGCGGTGGCCGTGGGTGTGCCGCTCCCCGGTGTGGGTGAGGCAGCGCCATTTGGCGGCGATGTTGCTGTGGGTATGGTGTCGTCTTCGTCTCTGGTGGGAGACGGTGTAGAGGTGATATTGTCTTCATCTCTTTCGCTGGTGGGGGTGGGAGCAGCGTTAGTGGGCGTGCTGCCAGGAGGCGCGGGGATGGTAGTGCTGGCCAGCGTGGGCGTGCCGATCGGCTCGACCTCATCTTCTGGACGGGTGGGTGTGGCGGTGGCATTGGGGTCCTGTGGCGTGGAAACGGCCGTTACGTCGTCCACATCAGCGACCTGTGTGCCAGAGCCCGTGGGCGTAAGCGTCACGCGGGCAATCGGGCTTGGCGAAACAATTTCACGGACTTTCAGAAACCAAATTTGCGTGTTGGTGGCGCTTTTGCCGCAGCCAACCGGCCCTTCAAACATCTGCCAGATGCCCACAACCGTTACGGTGAGATTATTGGGCAACAGCGACCGCACTTGCGTGTCGAAGCCGCCCAAGTTCACCAGGGTACCGTCTGGTGCTTCAAGCTGCCAGGTAGCGGGCGCTGGATATGGGTCTGTGTTACAAATCAGTAAGGGACGCCGCCGGTATTGGCCGGTGATTTCTACAGTGGTGTCGGCATAAGCAGCCGGGTCTGCTACCAGGTCCGTAATGCTAATCGCCAGCGGTTCTTCAAAAGCCTGTGCCTCTTCAGTTGCCTCCTCTTCGGCAAAAGGAGTGGGGGTGGGCCGCACCTCGCCGCAGGCTATTAGCGACATTAACAGTAAAAGCAGTAAAGAAAGAAAGCGTTGTTTTATCATAAGTTCCAACGTTGACGACAGGTTTATGCGATAATCTGCCGTATGATACCAAAATTAGCGAAGAAAGTGTGTAATGGTTCATAATTGTTCAGATAGATTATGGACGGTCGTTACCTGCCCTGGACCCAATGTGAAAAATATGAAGGTGAAACATGCAGCTAAACCCTGAAGAAATGAGCAGCCACGAGCGATACAAGTTGATGATTGGAGCCATTGTGCCGCGGCCTATTGCCTGGGTCAGCACGATTGACGCCGAAGGACGGCCGAATCTGGCACCGTTTTCGTTTTTTACGGCCGTATGCTCCAATCCAATGACGCTGCTGTTTTCTCCTGGCTGGAGCGGACTGCGCGGACGCATGAAAGATACGCTGTACAACATTCAAGCTGTGCCGGAATTTGTGATCAACATCGTCAATGAGGCAACGGCTGAAGCCATGAACCTGACTGCCACCGAGTTTGAAGCCGGGGTTGATGAGTTTGCCTGGGCGGGGGTGACGCCTGAACCCAGCCAGACGATCCGCGTTCCCCGCGTGGCCGAGGCGCCGATAGCCTTTGAGTGCAGGCTGCAGCAAATTGTGATGGTGAATGAGGGGCCGGGCGGCGGGGCGGCCGTTTTTGGCGAGGTGCAGTCGGTGTTTGTGCGGGATGATCTGTATGAGAACGGCCGTATTCCCACGGAGAAATTACAGCCAATCGGCCGTTTGGCGGGGCCGAATTATGCCCACATCAACGACTTTTTTGAAATGCACCGCGTCTCACCACCCAAGGACCAGGGCTAGCTGTCGATGCATACCTTTGAGTGGCGGCACTCCGCGCAAGAAGTAGACCAGCGTCTTTGGCAGCGGGTCTCACTTTTGGAGATGTTTGCCGTGGCGCTTTGTTTTGGGATGGCGGGTATTTTTACCTGGTACCGTGCGCAAGGCAAAATCTATTCCTACGACTTTGAGACTTATTTGCTGGCTGGCAGTGGGGATTTAGAGGTTCATTACTATGCTTTTTGGATTTTGCCAGTTTTCCAAATTTTAGCGTTACTTCCGTCCGGCCTGAGTTTTTTTGTTTGGAATTCACTCAACATCCTGGGCGTTTTTGCCGCTTCGCGCATTTTAGGTGGGCGAAAGCTTTGGGCGCTGGCTTTGCTCACCTATCAGATGTTTTATGTGCTTTATTATGGGAACATCGTGGGCATTCTGTTAGGTGGCCTGGCGCTTCTGTGGTGGGGCTTAACCCATCATCGCTGGTATCTGGCCGGGTTGGGTCTGGTATTGGCGCTGACAAAATATCAGCTTGGCCTCTCCTTTGGCCTAATTTTGCTGCTAATGGCCGACATCTCCTGGCAAGATCGCCTTAAAGTATTCGTGGTGCCCTTCCTGATACTGCTCCTATCACTGCTGATTTATCCTTTATGGCCGCTCGAATCCATTCGCATCATTCTCTCTAATCCCCCCAACAGCCTGGGAAACATTTCGCTGTGGCAATGGCTTGGTCCTTTTGCTCTGCTGCTGTGGGTGCCGCCGCTTTGGCTCTCGCTCACACGCCAGCAGCGACTGATTGCCCTGGCGGCCACCGCCACGATGACCCTGCCTTACTTTCAGCAAACGGATTTGTTGGCCTTGTTTGTTCTGCCATTGGGCTGGCTTCCGTTGGTAGGCAATCTGGGGTTTTATCTTTACACGGAATACACCTGGCAAGGGTTTGCCGTATTGGCAATCATCCCCTTATTTGTCTACTTGCGGATCGTTGGCCCACCCGTGTTTGCCTGGTTGCGCCAGAAAACGGCCGATGATGCTGCCTAGCGTGCAGATTTTCTATGGCAAAACTATCACTCAATGCCAATGGAAAACATGCTTTCCAGGTCGTGCTGGGAGAAAACCCGGAAGGCGATCAGCGTTTCGGAATTGGTGATGCCGGGGACGCTGAGCATCTTTTCTGTCACCAGTTCGGCCATTGTCTCGTTGTCCGGCACGCGAATGATGGCTACCAGGTCAAAACGGCCGCCAACCGAAAAAACTTCGCTAATTCCTTTTAATTCAGCCAACCGGGCGCCGACTTCGTTGATTTTTCCCGGTTCAACGTTTAGCAAAACGACTGTACTGACCATAATCGACTCCTTTCGTGGGAAGTAAAGGCTACTACCTTATCCGCAAGACGGCCGTTCGGCAATAAATTCTTGGCTTTAATTACCCTGGTCAAACGGCCGTTTCCCCCCACATCATTTCCGCTATAATAACCTCTGAGCTAAAAATGTATTTAAGGGAAAAAGGTATTAACATGAGCAAATTATTCGACCACTTCGGTGCCCGGGCCCAGCTTCCTGGTACCGATGTCCACTACTATCAGCTGGCAAAACTGTCCCAGTTCGGCAATATCGACCGCTTGCCCTTCTCCATAAAAGTCCTGCTAGAAGCGTTGCTGCGCACCTGCGATGGCTATGAAGTCAACCCCGAAGACGTAGAAAAATTGGCAAAATGGAATCCTAAAAACCCTCAAAAGGATGAACTTCCTTTCAAGCCAGGGCGGGTTATTTTGCAGGACTTCACCGGCGTGCCTGCCGTGGTCGATCTGGCCGCCATGCGCTCGGCAATGGCCCGGCTGGGTGGCGATCCGAAGAAGATCAACCCCATTGTGCCGGTTGATCTGGTGATCGACCATTCGGTGCAGGTAGACCAGTTTGGCTCTGCGGCGGCGCTCTTCTTTAATGCCGAGCGTGAATTTGTGCGCAATCGGGAACGGTATGAGTTCCTAAAATGGGGCAAAGAGGCCTTCAAAAACTTCAGCGTGGTGCCCCCCGCCACCGGTATTGTGCACCAGGTGAACCTGGAATATCTGGGCAAAGTGGTGATGACTCAACCAGAAGGAGACGGTACCGTTGCTTTCCCAGATAGTCTGGTCGGAACCGATTCTCACACGACTATGATCAACGGCCTGGGCGTTTTGGGCTGGGGCGTGGGCGGCATTGAGGCAGAAGCCGTGATGCTGGGCCAGCCGATTTACATGTTAACACCGGAGGTTATTGGCGTGCGGCTGACCGGCGCCATGCCGGAAGGAGCCACCGCAACGGATCTGGTGCTGGTCGTAACCGAGCTGCTGCGTAAGAAGGGCGTGGTGGGTAAGTTTGTGGAATTTTTTGGCTCTGGCCTCAGCAGCATGACGCTTGCTGACCGGGCTACCATTGCCAATATGTGCCCGGAATACGGCGCAACGGTAGGTTACTTCCCGGTAGATGACGAAACGCTTAACTACATGCGCAGCACCGGCCGTTCTGCTGAGCTGGTTGACCTGGTAGAAAAGTATACCAAGGCGCAGGGCCTTTTCCGTACTAAAGAAACGCCAGACCCAGAGTTTACGGATGTTGTAGAGCTGGATTTGGGCACCGTGCAGCCCAGTTTGGCCGGACCAAAACGGCCGCAGGACCGCATCCTCCTTTCTGACATGAAAACCAAGTACCGGGAATCGCTGCTGGCGCCCGTTGGGCCCCAGGGCCTTGGTTTAAAAGAAGAAGAACTGGACCGAACGGCCGTTGTTTCCAACGGTCACGACGTGGCAATTGGCCACGGAGCCGTTGTCATCGCCGCCATTACCAGCTGTACCAACACCTCCAACCCCAGCGTGATGCTGGGCGCTGGAATCGTAGCCAAGAAGGCGGTGGAAGCTGGGCTAAAGGTGCATCCCTACGTAAAAACGAGCCTGGCCCCCGGCTCACGCGTGGTAGAAGACTATCTGAAGAAGTCTGGCCTGATGCCTTATCTAGAAAAGCTGGGCTTCCACATTGTTGGTTTTGGCTGCACCACCTGCATTGGTAACTCTGGCCCCCTGCCAGAGCCGGTGAGCAGCGCCATTCAGGAAGGCGATCTGGTCGTTTCTTCGGTGCTGAGCGGTAACCGTAACTTTGAAGGCCGGGTTCATCCATTGACCAAGACCAACTACCTGGCCTCGCCGCCGCTGGTGGTAGCCTACGCGCTGGCGGGCACAACTGACATCGACTTGACCAATGAGCCCATCGGTACCAGCGAAACGGGCGAGCCGATCTATTTAAAGGACATCTGGCCCAGCCGCCAGGAAATCAGCGAAACGATTCTAAAGACAATGTCGGCCGATATGTTCCACGAGCAGTACGGCAACGTCTACGATGGAAACGAGGAATGGAACAAAATTCCGGTCCGTGGCGGTGAACTGTACCAGTGGAGCGATGAGTCTACCTATATTCAGGAACCACCCTTTTTCACCGAGCTGACGCCGGAAGTGCATCCCATCGAGAACATTGAAAACGCCCGCGTGCTGGTGAAAGTAGGCGATTCGGTGACCACCGATCATATCTCCCCAGCCGGGGCAATTTCGCGCAACAGTCCGGCCGCCAAATATTTGCTGGAGCGAGACGTGGCGCCGCAATATTTCAACTCCTACGGCTCACGGCGGGGCAATGACCGGGTGATGACGCGCGGTACGTTTGCCAACGTGCGGCTGCGCAACCAGATGGCCCCCGGCACAGAAGGTGGCTGGTCTAAGTATTTGCCCACAGGTGAAGTAACCACCATGTACGAGGCCGCGCTTAAATACAAAGAGGAAGGCACGCCGCTAGTAGTGCTGGCGGGCAAGGATTACGGCATGGGCAGCTCGCGAGATTGGGCGGCCAAAGGTACTTTGCTGCTCGGCGTGAAAATGGTGATTGCCGAAAGCTACGAGCGTATCCACCGCAGCAATTTGGTGGGCATGGGCGTGCTGCCTTTGCAGTTCCAGGCGGGCGAAACGCCAGAAACGCTGGGGCTGGACGGTTCGGAGTTTTATTCGACGGTAAACCTGACAGATGATTTGAAGCCCCTGCAAACGGTGACGATTAAGGCGGTGAAGCCAGACGGCCGTATCATCACCTTCGACACGCTGTGCCGTATTGATACGCCAGTGGAGGTAGATTATTATCGCAACGGCGGTATTCTACACACCGTCTTGCGCAACTTTTTGAAGTCGTAGCATTTTTAGAAGTGGCAGTGTAGAGCACAGGAGGCGGCTGGCAACGGCCGTTTTCTGTGCTTTCTTTTTGGTTAAATCTGCAAAAATGACCCACGGAGCATGGCATGAGTTTGCTAAATCAGATTCAGGACATTTGTGAAGGGTTCGACGGCCGTATAGGCCTGGCCGCCTACAACCTGCAAACGGAAGAAACCATTGGCCACCGGGCGGAGGATGTATTTCCTACCGCCAGCGTGATAAAGCTGCCGGTGCTGCTGACGTTGATGCAGCAGGTAGAAGACGGCCTGTACAGTCTTGAAGACCCGTTGATGATGCGGCGCGGTGACAAAATTGGCGGCAGTGGCCTGCTGCAATACCTTACGCCCGGCCTCACCATGTGCCTGCGCGACTGGGCTTTTTTGATGATGAGCATTAGCGATAATCTGGCAACCAACGTGCTAATCGACCATGTTGGGCTGGCCGAGGTGCAGCAGTGGCTGTGCGACAATGATTATCCAGATGTGGCCCTGCACCGCAAAATAGACTTCACCATCTTGAAGAAAGATCAAAATGAACTGGGCACGGCTACCCCGGCGGCGCTAACCCGGATGATGACGGCCGTTTTTCAGCACAAACACCTTACGCCGGACGCCTGTACAGAAATGCTGCGCATGATGAACAAAGTTGGCGCTGATCGCGTTGGGCGCTATCTGCCGTTTGAACATTGGGACAGCGACGTGCCGGATGAGGAAAGGCTGCAGTTGGCGGGGAAGACTGGCTCATTAACGGGCACGCGAGCGCAAACGGCCGTTGTCTGGCGCGATAAAGCTGAGGAACGCCGAGGATTTGCTATCACCGTGATGAATGAGGGTAACCCCGAACCAGAACTCTGGAATCCAGACGCACCAGGCGTTTTGGTCATTGGCCGATTGACGCGGGCAGTGTTCGATGCCTGGATGGGTGAATGAGGTTGATGAGAAGATTTCAAAAGTCTTCTTAGCAATTTGCTTGTCACCAGAGAGAATCAAGACTTTTGAAATCTAAGCTGCGTTGAGTAAGTAATTGGGCAAGTATTTTATGTAAACATAATTACCCAATTACTCAATACCCCAATTACATCTTATTCTTCAGCGTACCAGCCCAAAATTTCTGCATTGCCCAGGTAACCGGAATCAATTTGCAGGCGAAAGTGGGCGCTGGTGGGGCAGCCGCAGGCGCTGCAAACGGGCAGATCGGTGAGTTCAGACGCTTCTACGGGAATGCCAAAGGCAACCATATCGGCGACGGCCGTTTGCAGATCTGGCGTGGTGGGGGCCTCGGCACACTGTTCACCGACCGGCTTTAAAATCCAGATCAATTCTCCTGTTGCTTCTGGGTAAGGGTTTAAGGGCGGGAGCTGTGTTGGCACTACGTAACCTTCTGGTAAGGTGGTGGCGGGTGGTAGGGGCGCGGGGTAGCCAGACTCATCGTCCGGGGCCGTCTCTGGTTCGGTTTGGTCACCAACCGGAGGTGGCGTCAGCGTGGCGCGCGGAAAAACGTCGGAATCTGCGGCGGGTGCTTCATTCAGCCCACCGCCAAAGGGAACTTCAGTTGAGGAATCTTCTACGACCGGGCCTGGTCCGCAGGAAACGGCCGTAAGGCACAAAATCGTCATCAAAAGCCATAAAATTCGTTTCACATTACACTCCTTCATCAAAAATTACGGGGAGGCAATAAAGCGCTTAAAATGGCATTCGCCATAGAGTGGCCCTTGCCTTCCCAAACGTAATCCGCAAAAAGCCTGTAAATCGTTTAAAGGCTTTTTGCGGTTTATGTAGACGTTACGAGATTGTAACAAAATGCGCTATCATACGGAAAACGACAAGGTACTGATTTTAGTTCCTGCTTCAATATCCTTATTTTCTGTTTATGGGATACTCAGAATAGATAAGCAGTGGCAGGGTATGCTGACCTTCTGTTTTTCTGCAAAAACTTTTTGCCGATTACGGAATGTGGAGAACAAAAAGCTTTAGAAATAGATTCGGTCCAAAGATGCTTTTGTTCTCCTTAACGTAAGCCACCAATGCTTTTTTGTTGTCAAATCGCTTTTTGTGGTTTACGTAACTGAAGAGGAGACACAATTTATGAAGAAAGCCATTTGGCTATTGTTGTTGTCCTTGCTGCTGGCCTGTGCTCCGGCGACCACGAATACGGAGCCTGCCGACACGGAGGCAACGGAGACGGAGGAAGACACGGCCGTTGCCAACAGCGAGGATGCTGAAAATAGTGAAGAACCTACAGCGCAAGCGGATGCATCCAGCGAAAGCGACGACGTCCCCGCCACTGCGGATAATTTTCTGGAAGGCGCTGCCAATTTAGAAAACTTTTCTCCAGCAGGCACGGTAGAAGAAGCGGCCGTTGTGCGTGAGCAGGATTGGCGCAAAGGAGCCACAACGCCAGAGGTGGTCATCATTGAGTATGGTGACTTTCAATGACCGGGCTGCGCGGGCCTTTCGCCTGTGCTGGCGCGTCTGGTAGACGCCTACCCGGAAACTGTACAGATTGTTTATCGCCATTTTCCCCTAAACCGCATTCACGCCAATGCCCAGAAAGCGGCTGAGGCGGCCGAGGCGGCTGGTGCCCAGGGTGCCTTCTGGGAGTATCATGATGCCTTGTTTGAGCAGCAGGGGGAATGGGGAAATCTGGATGCGGATGCTGCGCACGACTACTTTGTAGCATTGGCAGACGAGCTGGGCCTGAACGGGGACGCAGTGGCTCAGGATTTGAACGCTGGTACTTATGCAGACTATGTAACGGCCGTCGAAACGGAATCAATCGCCATTGGTGTAGGCGGTACACCCAGCGTTATCGTCGATGGTGTTTTAGTGACCAACGTGCCGTTTGAATATGAAGTGTGGCAAAGCTATGTCGAGCAGCGCCTGACTATGCTGGAAGCCGAAGAAATTTTGGCCGACATACAGTATGATGCCCCGCCTCCAATGACCATCGATGTGGACGCCAGCTACACCGCAACCATCTTGCTGGAAAACGGTGGAGAAATTGTGATAGAACTTTTGCCACAATCCGCTCCGGAAACCGTTAATAATTTTGTCTTTTTGGCTGAAGAAGGCTGGTACGATAGCATTACTTTTCATCGCGTCATTCCTGGCTTCATGGCCCAAACGGGCGATCCCACAGGTCTAGGCATTGGCGATCCGGGCTACGCTATAAATGATGAGTTTGATCCTGAACTTTCGCACGATGGCCCTGGCATCGTGTCTATGGCCAATGCTGGCCCCAATACCGGCGGCAGCCAGTTTTTCATCACAACAGGTGCGGCAACTCATCTAGACGGCCGTCATGCTATCTTTGGTCGCGTCATCGAGGGAATGGATGTTGTGGAAGGCATTGCTGCCCGTGACCCTCAAGATCCCAACGCCCCTGAAGGCGAACGCATTGAAACCATAACGATTGTGAAGGAACAGTAAGCAAGCAGGTGGTAATAAAGTAACTTCACAAAGAGGGAAAAATGAGCCATTCACTTAAAAGTCTTGCTGGCTTTTTACTCGTCTTACTTTTAACGACATTGGCCTGCACCATTCCCGGCACCGGCACGGGAGATCCTGAGGCAACCCCCACGCCGGAGGGCGATTACTTAACGTTTACTGTCCCGGCCTATACCCACGACCTGGAGCCTGGTGAGACCGTGCCAGGCTCTCGGCTCCAGTACATCGACAAAGTTGAGAACGATCTGTATGAAGTAAAAATTGATGGGGAACCGGCCCAGAAGAGGATTGGAGACTCCTTTATTTGGAGCGGCGTTGTGGCACCCGGCGTTTTTGCCAGCTACAATTTGCGATTGGTGCCAGACTTTTTGGGGCCACTGCGGGTGGTTGGCCCCATCGAGATTAATGTGTTGAATCCGGCCGTGACGCAGTTTAGCGCCTTGCCAGACTGGCCCAACGCCATTCGGTACAATAACATTGTATTAACGCACAACGTGCCGGTGGGCTGGACAATACCCGGCACCACGCTGGCCTATGATGGTGTTTCTACGCAGGGGGGCGTCGATTCTGCCCGAATGACCGGCCTTACAGGGCATCCACTTTTTGCCACGGGGGACTCCATGACCTGGATTGGGATGCTGCAAGATAATGTTGCAATTCGGTATACGTTTCGGGTTGTCCATTTTAGTGAAAACAGTCTTCAGCTGGCCGGTACGGCCGAAATGCTGGTAAACAAATAGTAAACCTTAGGCACGTTTATCGGGGGCAACCCCAAAGATAAGCCTGCAGATGGTTTGGATTAGAGGAGTGGGCTTTCATGCCTCAGCCGCATCCTAAGTTTGAACGGCCGTCTGACCCCCTGGTCTCTCAAAATGAACTTCGCCAGCAACTATATGAGCCGCAGCTGTGGCCTTCATTTGCTGCGGCCAAGGGAGAGTTGCCCCGGCCTGTGCTGCCCGAACATGAGAATTGGGTAAAGCTGTATTGGCGCGCCTGGGAGCTGGCCTGGAATAATCTGCGTCAGCCGCCTCCAGGATCTGGTTTTGTCGCCAACTTTTTAGATGCGGCTACCGAACCATTTCTCTTTATGTGGGACAGTGCCTTTATCAGTCAGTTTGGGCTCTACGGCCGTCGCGCCTTCAACTTCATGGGCAACCTGGACAATCTCTACGCCCGCCAGCACAACGACGGCTTTATTTGCCGCCAGATCGATCAGGCGACGGGTGAAGATTTTTTCTATCCCTATGACCCCAACGGCACCGGACCCAACATTCTGGCGTGGGCAGAATGGCGTCACTATCGCTTTACCGGGGATGACGGCCGTTTGGCCAAAGTCTTTCCGCCACTGGTAGCTTACCATCGTTGGTGCCGGGCCAACCGTACCTGGCCCAATGGCCTGTATTGGGCTACCGGGCACAGCAGTGGCCTCAGTAACCAGCCGCGCGTGCCAGACAGCAGCTTCCACCATCGCCACTGGAGCTGGGTAGACGCCTCCATGCAGGCGGCGCTCAGCAGCCTGATTTTGGCGCAAATGGGCATGCTGCTAAAGGAAGAAGTGCTGGCCAACGAGCTGGAAGCAGAGCACACTCGGCTGGTTGAGCTGATCAACGAGCATCTATGGAATAAAGCGGACCAGTTTTATCAGGATGTAGACCCAAACGGCCGTTTTAGCCCGGTAAAATCAATCGCAGCCTACTGGGGGCTGCTAGACAGCAGCCTGATTCCCGAAAAGCGGCTGGAACCATTTGTGCAGGCCCTGCGCGAGAATTGGGCATTCAAGCTGCCCCACCGCGTGCCCAGCCAGGCAGCCGATAGCGAAGGCTATAATTTTGAGACGGGCAACTATTGGCGCGGAGGCGTTTGGCCTAGCACGAACTTTATGGTGCTTCGTGGCCTGCGGCAGGTGGGGCAGCACGGCCTGGCCCACGAAATCGGCGTGAACCATCTGCTAAACGTGAGCCAGGTTTATGACCTGACTGGCTCTTTTTGGGAAAATTATTCGCCAGAAACGGCCGCTCCTGGCAGCCCTGCCGCGGAAAATCCTATTGGTATGGCAGGTTTAAGCCCGATTGCCATCTTGCTGGAGGATGCGATTGGTATTTCGGTAGACTGGCCGCAGCGGCGCGTGTTTTGGGACCGGCGCCTGGAGAGCGAACAGCCTTACGGCGTAGAAAATTATCCCCTGGGGCCAGACGGGAAGCTGTCGATGGTGGCCGATGCAGCCAGGCTGACGCTGACAACTGACGTACCCTTTACGCTAACGCTGCGAGACGCTACACAATCGATGCAAACGGCCGTTCCCAGTGGAACCACAGAGATAGATCTAGAATAGCTCAGATTTAGTACTTCTAACCAACCATGCCGCAGATAACAGTCGCTACAATCAATCTACGCAATCGTTCGGACCGCTGGCGCGAGCGCCGCCACTTGCTGGTGGCCCAACTGCTGGACGAAACGCCCAATTTGATTAGCCTGCAAGAGATTAGCTTTCCTATTGCCCAGGGGCGCTGGCTGCGGAACCAGATCAATGCGCGATTGCCCGAGGGCAAACGGCCGTATCGCCTGGTCCAACAGCGCAAGCAGCACCCCATCAATGGCTATTTAGAAGGCATTGGCGTGTTGAGTAACCTGCCAATTTTATACGCCGATAGGCTTAATCTGGGGTACGGTGGGCGCGTTGCCCTGCGGGTGAACGTAGAGCTGAACAACCGCCAGCCTCTTGATTTCGTCTCAACCCATTTTCACCACGTTCATACCGATAAAGAAGCGCGACAAGAGCAGGCACTGATGCTAACCGGCTGGCTGGCCGACAACCGCCCGATTCCGGCCCAGGTGATTGCCGGAGACTTTAACGAACTGCCTGATGGTCCGGCAATCCAGATTATGAAGCAACGCTACCGCTCTGCGTACCGGGTGCGGCACGGGATTGAGCCGCTGGCCACCTTCCCCACGGCGCTGGTGCCCCTGGGAGAGTGGTCTGGCTGCCTGGACTACATCTTTATTTCTTCCGCCATTCGTCGCGTGCCCGAAGCGCGCATCTTTTGCAACGTACCTGCACCGGATGACGACACGCTTTATCCTTCGGACCACGTGGGGCTGCTGGCAACGCTAGAGGTATAGAAATGAAACATGTCACTGGCCTACGCTGTGTGATTTGCCACAAAGTTTACCAACCTGACGAGGTGCTTTACGTTTGCCCTGATCACGGCAATGAAGGCATTTTGGACGTTGAATATGATTATGATGCCATCAAGTCTGAGCTTGGTGAGACGCTGCCGAATGCCGACGAGGGCATGTTTGCCTATCGGCCGTTTTTGCCGGTAGCAGAGCAAATCCCTGCACCGCCGCTGGTGGTGGGAGGCACGTCGCTGCAATCGGCCCCACGTCTGGCCCAGGCCGCAGGCGTGGCGGAACTGTGGCTGAAGGATGACGGCCGTAATCCCACCGCCTCCCTTAAAGATCGGGCCAGCGCCGTGGCGATTATGAAGGCCCAGGAATTGGGCGCGGAAATTGTGACTACGGCCAGCACAGGCAACGCCGCTGCTGCGCTGGCCGGTTTGGCCGCCAGCGTGGGGCAAAAAACCGTCATCTTCGTGCCCGCTGCTGCGCCGGCGGCTAAAATTGCTCAACTGCTGGTCTATGGCGCGACGGTGCTGCTGGTGGAGGGCACCTACGGCGACGCCTTTGACCTATGCCTGCAAGCCAGCGAGAGGTTTGGCTGGTATAGTCGCAACACGGGGTACAATCCGTACATGGCTGAAGGCAAAAAAACCGTCACTTTTGAGCTGATTGCCCAGCTTTACCAGCAGAGAGCGGCTGATGCACCGCCCATCACACACCTTTTTGTCTCCGTAGGCGACGGCTGCATCATCAGCGGCGTGTACAAAGGGCTGCGTGACTTGATGGCAACCGGGTTTTTGCCACAAATGCCGCAAATCATTGGCGTGCAGGCGGAAGGCTCAGCGTATCTGTACCATGCCTGGGCCAACGATGAGAACGTGCTGACCAAGCCGCCTATATCTGCCAGCACGGTGGCAGACAGCATTAGCGCCACTCTGCCGCGAGACCGAATCAAGGCGATGACGGCCGTTCGCCAAACCAACGGTGCTTTCATCACCGTGACGGATGAGCAAATCCTGGCGGCAATTCCGGCCCTGGCCCAAGGCAGTGGGGTCTTTGCCGAACCGGCTTCGGCCGCTGCCTATGCCGGTTTCCGAAAGGCGGTGCAGAGCGGACTGTTTGGCCCAGATGCCCGCGTGGCGCTCATTCTCACGGGCAGCGGCTTAAAAGACGTTGCCTCAGCCATGAAAGCCGTAGGGCAAGCTGTGACCATACCGCCGGAGATTACGGCCGTAGAACGCATTTTTAACGAATTGGGTCGGTAAAAGGTAAAAAGTAAAAAGTGAAAAGTGGGCATCTACTTTTCACTTTTCACTTATCACTTTTCACTCCCCACCAATCTAGCAAATAGAAACATGAATCAAACGAAACCAACCATTTCCATCGTTGCCCCCGTTTACAATGAAGAAGCGGTGCTGGCTGAACTTCATCGCCGCGTCAGCCAGGTGATGAATGCGCAAGACGAGCCCTGGGAATTGGTGCTGGTCAACGACGGCAGCCGGGATCGCTCCGCGGAAGTGATTGCTGACCTGCATCAAAAAGACCCGCGCGTAAAGGGCATCAGCTTTTCGCGTAATTTTGGCTTTCAGGTGGCCGTTACCGCCGGGCTAAACCATGCTCAGGGCGATGCCGTCATTCTGACCGATGCCGACCTACAGGACCCCCCAGAAGTGTACCCGGCGATGATCGCCAAGTGGCGCGAGGGGTATGAAGTGGTTTATGGCGTGCGCGCCAGCCGCCAGGGGGAAACGTGGTTTAAGCTGATTACCGCGAAGGTGTTCTACCGCCTGATCCGGCGTATTAC
>JBHIWP010000130.1:0-14189 GCA_041987425.1 Promineifilaceae bacterium (SeqCode)
CAATCAACAACGGCAATGGGGAGTGCTGCACAGTTTCCTCCGTCCTGAAGAAGACGAATATGCCGCTTGCCACACCGTAAACCAGACCACATTGCGAAAGGACGGCCGTTGCAGCAACTCCCCCAGCGCTTCGGCCGTTAAGCTTAGCCGGAAGATGTTGCCCAGCGGGTAGAAAAAAAAGAGCAGCAAAAACAGCAGCGGCAGGAGCAAAATCACTGGCCAACGCTTTGCCTGCTGTTGCCAAAAAGATCGTTTACTCATTCATTTTCATTCGTGATGATAATGCGCGTGTCTGGCAAATTTACGCGACACGCGACGTTCATAAAGTGCAAGCCCATTCTCTTAAAATGGAAAAAAGATGGGTAAGAAGATCGTCATCAAAATCCAAATCAGTATAGTGAGCGGCAGGCCAACTTTGGCAAAATCAAAAAAGCGGTATCCGCCGGGTCCATAAACAAGCACGCATGCCTGGTGGCCAATGGGCGTGACAAAGGAGTTTGAAGCGGTAATGGCAATGCCCATCACATAAGCCTGTGGTTGCAGCCCCAAAGTAAAGGCCGATTGAATGGCGATGGGGGCCACCAATACGGCCGCTGCTGCATTGGACATAAACGCGGTCAGGACAGTGGTCAAAATAAATAGACCAACCATAATCCCGCGCGGGCCCCACGCGCCAACCAGCCCAATGACCTGCTCAGACAAGAATTGGGCGGTACCCGTATTTTCCATGGCAATGCCCATGGGCAGCATTCCGGCAATAAGGTAAACAGACTTCCATTCAATCGATTTATACGCTTCGTCCATAGTTAAACAGCCAGTTACAACCGATAGAATTGCCCCCAAAACGGCCGCAACCGAAATATGCAGCCAGCCCAGACCCACCATGGTAATCATCGAGACAAAAATAAGCAGATTCATGGGCGCTTTGCCGGTGCGCAAGGGCTGTTCTTTTCGCTCGGTGAGCAGCAAAAAGGAGATGTCGTTGCCCGCTTCCTCGATACGTTCTTTGCGCCCCTGCACCAGCAGCGTATCGCCCAGCTTGAGCTGCGCGTTTCCTAGCCTTCCAGCAATTGCTTTTTCTTCTCGCCAGATTGCCAGCACGGTTAGTCCGTACCTTGCCCGAAAATTGGCGCTTTTAATTGTCTGGCCAATAAATGGCGCCTTCTGGCTGACAACCAGTTCAGCGACCCCCACTTCGTCCGACTGAAACTCATCCTCATCGAATTCGTTTTCTGGAACCAGCGTCACGCCAATTTCGCTGCGTATGGACAGCATTCTTTCTTCGGACCCCTTTACCAGCAGCATGTCACCTGGCCGAATGTGGGCATTAGGCAAAATACCCAGCCGCATACGGCCGTCTCGCAGCACGCCCATCACGGTCAGATCATAATTTTCGCCCAGGCGGCTCTCTACAATTGTCTTGCCAATGAGTGGCGACTCCGGCAGCACGTGCAGCTCTGCCAGGTAATCCTTTAGCTGGTATTCCCGATTAAATTCCTTGGGGTCTTCGTGTAGCGTTTCTTCATAGCGAGGCAGCAGATGACGGCCGATGAAGGTCATGTAAACCAGGCTGCTGGACAAAACGATCAGGCCCATCGGCGTAAAATCAAACAGCTGAAACGGCTCCAGGCCCACTTCTTGAAGGGCATCGCTGGCTAGAAGATTGGGCGGCGTGCCAATGAGCGTGGTGATGCCGCCCAGCAAAGACCCAAACGCCAGCGGTATGAGCAGTTTAGAGGCGGGAATCCGCGCCTTGCGGCCCAATCCAATAGTAACCGGCAGCAAGACCGCCGCCGCGCCAATGTTGTTCATAAAAGCAGACATCACCCCCACTGCCGCCATGATCACAAACGTCAGCCGGGCCTCTTCTGTGCCCGCAATGCGGCCAATATATTTGCCCATGACATCGGCAATGCCGGTATGTGTCAGGCTGGCGCTGACGATATAAATGGCCCAAACGGTGATAACGGCCGGGTTAGAAAACCCGGAAAAGGCTTCCTCTGTTGTGAGTAAGCCGGTTAGCAGCAATGTTAGCAACACCATCATAGAAACGACATCGACCCGAATTTTTTCCGACGCGAATAAAACGACAGATGCTCCTAAAATGGCTAAGACTAAGGTAATTTCACCAGTCAAACATGCCTCCGTTGTGTTTGCTGACCCGAAAATCCCTTCTAAACCACGTTTAAAAAATTAGCTCAGATCAGTGAAAGTTGACTGTAATCTTACGCCATTACGGCCGTTCACCGCAATAAATAAGCATTCCAGGCCAGGCGCAAGAAAAAGCGCCACTGTTTTAGCAGCGGCGCTCTTTCGCTAGGGGTGACAAAAAATTTGAGTAATTCTTACTGGTCAAACGCCTGGCGGCTCAGTTGCGCAGCTGCCGGGCAATGGCTCAGTTCCGCTTGAAAAGGGCTACGATCTTGACCCAAAGCTGGTCAGACAGACTGTACACGACCGGCACCACAATTAGGGTCAGTGCCGTGCTCACCAGCAGGCCGCCCATCACCGCGCGGGCCAGCTCCGAGGCGATGATAGCCCCGGCTTCATTGCTGGCCGCCAGCGGAATCAGTGCCAGAATGGCGGTCAGCGCCGTCATCCAGATGGGGCGCAGGCGGGTGCGGCCACCCTCTACCAGGGCGTCGTACACGTTTTGGCCCCTGGTGCGCAGCTGCTGCACCAGCTCCATTAGCACAATTCCGTTGGTCACCACAATACCCACCAGCATCATCAGGCCGATCATGGCCGAGATGCCCAGCACGCTGTTGGTGAGGAACAGAGCCAGCGCCGCACCCACCAGGGCAAACGGCAGGCTGAAAAGAATCGTGAACGGATGAATCAGGCTGCGGAAGGTCAGCGCCATGATGATGTAGACGATGACAATTGAGTAGCCAATCGCCGACAGCATAGATTGGAACCCTTCCACCTGCTGCTGCGAATCAAAACCCTCAGTTACTTGTACTGTCTCTGGCAGCGTCTCCAGGTCGTTGATGGCTTGCTTGGCAGCGTCGGTAACGCCCAAAGTGTTTTGCGTTTCCAGTTCGCCGCTAAAGCTGATGGCGGAACGGCCGTCTATCCGCAAGATCGTTTCGTTGACGCCGTCACCCTCTTCCGTGCCGTCTACATTGCTGGAGACATTGGCAATATCGGCAACGCCGTCACCATCCACGTCCACGGATTCGATGGCCGCTTTCACATCCTCAACCAGCATCTCTAGCTCAGCCTGGGACTCACCGGTCAGGATGATGGAAAAGCCACTAAAGCCGGTCTGAGATGCGGCCGATACGCTCACGCCGTCCTGGCCGATGATGCGCACCGCTTCCTGGCGCACTTCATTGGTCAAATCGTTTAGCGCTTCGCCATCCTGCACCAGCTCTTCACCGACGCTGATGGTCAGATTCGCCAGATTTTGGCTGATGCCGCCGCCAAACAGCGCCTCGAAGCCGCCGCCGCTGCCGATTTCCGTTTGAATCGTTTCAATTTCATCAAACTGCTGCAAGGCTGCTTCCAGCGCTTCGACCTGTTCGTTAGTTTCTGCCATTCCGGTGCCCGGCGGCAGCGATATAGAGACATTGATGGTGGGTTCACCCAGGCCAGGAATGAAGCTTTGCGGCAGGCGAGCCAGGAGGAATAGGCTGCCGACAAAAATTAGCGTGGCTACCAACATGGTGTAAAAGCGGTGCTGCAAGGCCCATTCCAGGGCAGGCGTATACCAGCGCTGCATGGTGGTCTCCCGTTCGTCCGGGATGTTTTCTTTGCGAATGAGCAGATAGGTCAGCGCGGGCACCACCGTAATGGAAACGACGAAGCTGGCCGCGAGGGCGTATGCCACCGTCAGGCCAAAGGGCAGGAAGAAGGAGCCAATGATGCCGCCAATGAGTCCCAGCGGCAGGAATACTGCCATCGTGGTGACCGTGGCCGAGAAAATAGCAATAGCTACCTCTCGCGTGCCCTGCAAAACGGCATGTTTGGGATCGTCGCCCTTTTGAATGTAGCGGTAGGAGTTTTCCAGCACCACAATCGAGTCATCGACAACGCGGCCAATAGCTACCGTCAACCCGCTCAGCGTCATGATGTTGAGGGTGATTTCCGTGGGGAAAAGCTGGGCAATAAAGCGCAAAGCGCTGCTGTCGGTGGATATCACCAGGTTGTGCAGCCATTCGCCAACGGTGGGTGGAATAGCGGCCATGAGCAAGAAGGCGGTGAAGATGGAGAGGGGGATGGATACGGCCGTTACCAACGTGGCCTGCCAGCTAATCTGATATTTGTTGCCAATACGGCCGCTCAGGAAGAGCAAAATAACGATGACGGCAAATACTCCGCCCAGCGCCCCCTCGCGAGACACACCGGCCACCGAGTCTTCAATGAATGTTGCCTGCTCGAACACCAGATTCACCGAAGTGCCCGGATTAGACTCGGTGAAAGCGTCTAGCGTGGCGAATATTTCTTCAGCTACGTTGACCGTGTTCGCATCACCGGCTTTGTACAGGCTTACCAGCACGCTGGGATTGCCGTCGGTGCGGGTGATAGCCGCCTCAGGGATGAAAACTTCGATGTCACCCTGGGCAATGCCCTGCAGCCGCTCGGCCAGCTCCGCATCAAATGCGTCAGGGTACGTTTCCAGCATAAAAGTTAACGTCTCAGCAGAAAAAAGCTCCAGCGTGGCCGGTGCCAGGGTCTCAACAAACCCTTCTTCGTTTTCTGCCAGGAACTGGATCACCTCAGGCGTGAGCGCACCCATCCAGTCGGCCGGGTTCTCTACGTTTGGCGCGGTGGGGAAGAAGTTGAGGAAGTTGGCCGCGCCGAGCACAAACGGATTATTGAGCAGGTCTGCGGCCGTTTGGAAGATGGACGGTTCTCCTTCTGGACTGGGTTCCAGCCAGATGCCGCTCAGGGCTGGCGCGTCTTCGGCCAGCGCCGCGGCTTCTTCCGCTTCGGCAACGGCCAGCGCACCAGCACCGCCAAATTCAGCGGCAATTTCATCCAGTTCAGCCCGCAGCTCGGCAGGCAGCGTGTCCACAAATTCGGCTGGCAGCAGGGCAATCACTTCCGGCTGCAGCAGGCGCAGATTATCTGGCGTGAGCAGCTGCAGCACCTGAATGCCCTGTGGGCCCAGCCCGCCAAACAGGCGAATCATCTCCGGCGAGATGTCCTGGGCATTTTCAAGCTCAAAGCCTGCCTGGGCGGCACCTTGAATGAGCAAATCGGGCAGGCGAGCAGGATCAACAACCTCCGGCTCTGCCTCCTCTACCGTCTCGCCTTCTTCACCTTCGGCAACGGCCGTTTCCGCCTGGAACTGTGCATTGGCAATGATCACGTTGCTAACAGTTTGCTGTAAGGCGGGGTCTAGCTGCGCCAAAATCGGCTCCGGGATGGCGGCCAGAGTCTCAGCCGGGAAGGCCAGCAGGATTTCCGGTGTCAGGTCGGCCAGCAGTTCCGGTGCGACTGTAGACAGCAGGCCAAAAGCCTCGGCGGGAATATCGGCCGTGGTGGTGATGGGGAAGCCAGAAGCCGTGGCCGTGGCGATCCACGTTTCAGGCAGTGCTACTGGCTCAGGCGATATGCCATTGGCGGCATTTTGGATGGCCTCAAGTTGAGCCAGCAGTTCTGGTTCCAGCGTGTCTGCCGCCACAGGCAGCGCAACGGCCGCCACTTCTGGGGCCAGCGCGCGCCACATTTCCGGCGTTAGCTCAGCCAGCTGCTCTGGCGCAAAGCCAATGATGCCCTGCATGAATTCGGCCGTAATGTCGCTGGTATCGGTGATGACCTGGCCTAGCTGGGCCGCCCCGGCAATCCAGGTTTCAGGCAGCGGTACAGGCGTGAATTGCGGTGCGTCAGCAGTGGCGACGGCCGTTGCTTCATTGCGCGCCACGTAAATGCCAATATTGGTCAACGTTTGGGCCGTACCTTCATCCAGCGTGGCAACGTATTCCGCAGGCAGCGCGGCCTGAATCTGTGCGGGCAGGGCCAGCAGCAGTTCTGGCGTCAAATCCTGCAGCAGTGCGGGCGCCGTGGCGGCCAACAAGCCTATTGCCTCCGGCGTCAGATCGGCCGTTGTGGTAAGTTCTTGTCCGGCAGCGGCGGCAGCGGCCGTCCAGCTTTCGGGCAGGGCTACCGGCTCCGGAGTTATGCCATTGGCTGCATTTTGAATGGCGATAAGCTGCGCTGCCAGCATTGGCTCCAGCGTTTCTACAATGTCGGGCAAAACAACGGCCACGGCGTCTGGCTCGATGGCGCGCCACATTTCGGGCGTTAGCTCGGCCAGCTGCTCAGAGGCAACGCTAGCAATTCCCTGCATAAATTCTGGGGTAATGTCACTGGTATCGGTAATGACCTGGCCCAGTTGGGCTGCTCCGGCAATCCAGGTTTCTGGCAGCGGTACTGGCTCAACGGTGGGCAGCTCGGCAACGGGTTCCGTTTCTGGTTCAGTGGTGGGAACGGCCGTTGGCTCTGCTGTCGGTTCGGCCGTGGGTTCAGCTTCTGCCACCGTGCCGTCGGTGGAGAGAGCAGCAACGGCTTCATCGACGGTGTATTGGCCCACGCCGCCAAATTCGGCCGCGATTTCGTCCAGCTCGGCCACAAGCTCAGGGTCCAGATCCGCCAGATACTCCTGCGGCAGATAGGAAAGGGCTTCTGGCTGGATAAAGACCAGCACGTCCTCCGGCAGCAGGTTCAGCACAAGCAGCACCTGTGCGGCTGCATTTTCATAGCTCGTTAGGCTGCGCAATAGCTCCACGGTGATTTCCTGGGCGTACTCAATCTCCACATCCAGCACCCGTGCCCCCTGAATCACCGTGAGGGGCAGCCTGCCCGGGTCTTCATCCTCTTCTTCTGTTTCAGATTCGTCAACCTCGACCACTACTTCTTCTGGCAGTTCCTGGCCGCCGCTAATTTGCACTTCGCTGACGTCTGCCACGGCCGAAAGCTGCGGCTGTAGATCGCTTTGCACAAGCTGTTTCAGCTCGGCCAGTCCAACGTTTTCGGCTGAGACGCTGGCCACGACAACGGGCAGGTCGCTTAGGCTAAAGTTCAGCACATTTGATTCAGCGGTATCGGGCAGGTTGGCTTCTGTTACGGCCGTTTCAATGTCGGCCAGCAGGCGCGCCTGATCCAGTCCAAAATCATACCGAACCACGACAAAGGCAAATCCATTGTTGGTGGTGGATTCAACGTTGAGGACTCCGTCAACAACCGAAAGCTGCTCTTCCAGCGGAATCGTAACGTTATTCAGCACATCAGCAGATGACTCGCTGTCGCTCCACTGCACAAGGACAATTGTTTGGGGAAATTCTACTCTGGGCAGAAGCTCCAGATTCAGCTGCGTGGCGGCATAGACGCCCAGGCCAAGGATAACGGCCGTAAGGGCAATGGTAATCCAGCGAAACCGCAGCGAAAGGCGGGTAATTTGGTCAAAGAATTTTGAAAGCATTTAGTTAAGTCTCCTGGTAAACAGAACGCTGGCGCAGCCGTCATATTGGGCTGCGGTTAGCTGCTACAAGTAGCTGGCAGTTCAGCATTCTATTTTTCTTCTTTTTTGAAAGTGAACGGTGTAAAGACAGTTTGCAAAATGGTCAGCCCATCTTGCAGGGTTGCTAAATCTTCATTTTGTATCTTAGAAAGCAGTTCAGCCACGTTATTGACCAGATACTGGCCAATTTCCGTGAGCAGTTCTTCGCCCGCAGGGGTGAGCTTCAGCATCACTACCCGGCGGTCAGTCTCTGAGCGATGGCGCTCTACCCATCCGGCCTCAACCAGCTTGCTGATGGTGTTAGACATGGTGGGTAGGCTCACGCCGTGTAGTTCGGCCAGTTCGCTCAGGTTATATGATGTTTCGCCCAGCAGGGTTAAAGCCCCAAGCTGTGGCGGCAGCAGCGGCGGCTCCCATTGGCGCAGTTCGGCCGCCAGCAGGCGCATAATAGACGGGATTATTTGCAGGATTGTCAGAGAAATCCCGCGACGAGTTTCATCCATAATTGTTAGTGGTAGAAAAGTTCTGCCTTAGGGTGTGGGGAAACGGCCGAATCAAGGTCAATCTTCCCGCAAACTGTTTGTAAATAGTTAGCTTGCCTAATCATTAGGCGGGCTAATTTTACGCCACATGCTTATAAAGCGTCAAGTCCGAGTTAACAGATAATGGTCCTAGGTCTCACAATAGCTTAAGGTTTCATAGGTAAAAGCAGCGCATTTTCTATGAACTGGCCCGGACATTTGCCTCTACGCGCCAAAAAAGATAAAACTCCGGCACAATTGCATACGGGCAAAATTGCCCAGGGATCGATAGCGCAAGGCCCTTTTCGAGTAATCAGTTATCAGTGAAAAGGGAGACGCGGAGGAGGTTCTCCACTTCAGGTGGATGCTAACCAGAATCAGGCTAACGATGAGAAGTAAGGCGATGCGAATGTTTTAGCCTTCAGTCTCAAGTTGCTATGCTTCTGGGAAAAGCGAAAGTTCAGCGGGTGCCTCCCAGGGTTGGTCAAATCCTGAGTCGGGCGATTTCTATATCGTCAGCTGTTTGCCAGGTGTTCTCCGGCAAGCAACAAATCCCTTCAAATGAGAGTGTTGCGTCAAATCAGAGAGGTAACTTTCTGTTTAAATCGCTTCACATTGACCAAACAATTAATTTACTGAAGGGACATCTCCATTTTTTGGCAATTGTATTTGGACGTCCGCCAGCAGGTGCGCCTGGTACGACGCTGTCTTGCCGCGCTGCCTGCCCAGTGGCGATTGGCTAAATCGTGCGATTTGGCCAACCGCTTAGCGGAGGTTAAACGCTTATGTGTGGTATTGTTGGTTACGTGGGGCCGCGTCAGGCGGCAGAAGTGGTTTACGCCGGTTTGAAGCGGCTGGAGTATCGAGGTTATGATTCGGCTGGCGTGGCGGTGTTGGCGCAAAACGGCCACATTGCCATTCGGCGCGACGTGGGCAAGCTGAACAATCTGGGCAGCCTTCTGGCAGCGTCGCCATTGAGCGGGCAGATAGGCATTGGGCACACCCGTTGGGCGACGCACGGCGAGCCGAGCCAGCGCAATGCCCATCCCCATATTGGCATGAACGGCCGCGTCGTGGTCGTCCATAACGGCATCGTAGAAAATTTCTTGTCCTTGCGCGAAGAGCTAACGGCCGAAGGCATCCAGTTTTCTTCAGAAACCGATACAGAAGTCATTGTGCAGCTTGTTGAGCGTTACCTGGAAAGCGGGCTGGCCTTTGAAACGGCCGTGCGCCAGACCCTCACGCAGCTGGAAGGGGCAAATGCCGTTGTCGTCATGAGCGTCGATCAGCCTGACCAACTCATCTGCGCCCGTATGGGCAATGCGGGCGGCATTACCCTGGGCATTGGTCGCGACGAAATGTTCATCGCCTCCGATATGCCCGCCATTTTGGAATACACGCGAGACATGGTGTTCCTGGAAAATCGGCAGATGGCTATCGTCACCCGCCACAGCTACCAGGTTAGCGATCTGGCAGGCACTGCAGTTGAGCCCGAGGTTCACAACATCAGCTGGGACCCTGTGAGTGCCGTCAAGGGTGAATTTAAGCACTTCATGCAGAAGGAGATTCACGAACAGCCCCAGGCGCTCATTGATACGATGCGGGGGCGCGTAAACTTTGAGAAGGGCACAATTTCGCTGCCAGAGATGAACCTGACGGCCGAATTGGTCAATTCACTCAACAAAATCATCATCGTTGCCTGCGGCACCAGCTACTACGCCGGGCTTATTGGCAAGTTTATGATCGAAGCCCTGGCGCGAATTCCGGTAGAGGTGGAGTATGGCTCAGAGTTTCGTTACTATGACCCAATCATTGATGCGAGAACGGCCGTTCTCGCCATTACCCAATCTGGAGAAACGGCCGATACGCTCGTTGCCAGCGAGCAGGCCAAAGCCAGAGGGGCTACGCTCTGGTCAATTGTCAACGTCATCGGCAGCCAGTCGATGCGCGTTTCTCATGGCTACATCGGCATGCAGGCGGGGCCAGAAATCGGCGTAGCCAGCACAAAAGCGTTCGTCACCTCTTTGGCCGATTTATATATGCTGGGCTGCGTGTTAGGCGAACTGCGAGGCACCATTTCTCCCAACGAAATGCGCCGTCTGGTAGATGATCTGGCGCATATTCCTAATTTGGCAGGGCAGCTTTTGGAGAGTGAGGCCGTTTATGAAAATTTGGCAACGACTTTCCACAAAGCGCGCGATTTTCTCTTTTTGGGGCGAGGCATTAATTATCCAATTGCGCTGGAAGGGGCTCTCAAGCTTAAAGAGATCAGCTATATTCATGCCGAAGGCTATCCAGCCGGTGAAATGAAGCACGGCCCGATTGCCCTAATTGACGAGACAATGCCGGTTGTAGCCATCGCCACATCTGATCGGCTTTACGAGAAAATGGTGAGCAATATCCAGCAGGCCAAAACGCGGGGCGGGGTGGTGCTGGCGATTGCTACAGAGGGTAATAAGACGATAAAGCACGAGGCAGATTACGTGATTGAAGTACCCCACACGTCTGAATTGCTCCAACCTATTCTAAACACGATACCCATGCAGCTATTGAGCTATCACATTGCCGTTTGGCGCGGCTGTGATGTGGACCAGCCGCGAAATCTGGCGAAGAGTGTGACGGTAGAGTAGCGTTGGCTGGTAAGATTGGACCAATTTCGAAAATTGGTCCAATCTAGACCGTTACGCTTTTTTAGGCGACAGATAAATCAGCGGCAGGCTAAGCAGCGTCATGCCGAATTTAACGATCAGATTGAAGACAAAGATTTGCCACACCACGTCCCAGGGCAGGGTGAGGAAGTGGTCTTGCAGGTACGGCAGCGCACCAAAGGCACCTACGGCAAAGATGAGATTGTCTATGGGTACGCTGACGCTGTTGCTCAGAAGCACCCGCGCCCACTGATAGCGTTCCGTGATGCGGGTAACGAACCAGTGGTAAACTTCGGTGTCGATCAGTTCACTGACCACTTCGGCCAGAATTGAAGCGATGACGATGCGCCACAGCGGCCCTAACAAGGCGCTGAACTCCGCACCAAGTCCCCAGGTCGGATCGCTGGGAACGCTGGCGGCCCAGGCCAGGTAGGCGGCCATAAACAGGTTAATCACCGCCGCCATGATGATGAGTGCCTGGGCATTGCGCTTGCCCAGCAGCTTATGCACCATGTCGCGCAGGGTGAACGTGATGGGATAGATAAAGGTGCCCATATCGACGGCGTAGCCCGCCACCAGGCCAATCTTCAGGCTGGTGATATCGGCCAGCATTTGCGCCCCGATGTAGGCTGCGACAATGATTACGGCCGCAACGGGAACGGCCGTAGCCACTGCCCGCACGGTTTCCTGCTTTTGCTTCTGTTGATTCGGTGTTAATACAGTCATATATCCTTCCCACAGCACACAAAACGTGACAGACAAGCGATCTGTCACGTATATCAATGCCGTTCGTAAATTATTGGCGGGCTTGGGTCCCGCAGTTTTGGTTACGCCGGGGCGTTGCCGGGTAGGGGCTAGGTCGCCCTTTCTGCTACCGGCGGATGGGATTATAGCAATGTTTGCTATCTTTGTAACTTCTAAGTCCTAAACGCGTCATACAGGGTAAAATTTCCGCATTCTGAAACTTTTATGGATGACAAGCAGCAGGTCAGGGAGCTATTCGAACAATATAATCGGCCAATTTTTGCCTACCTTTACCGATTGGTAAACAGCAAAGAGTGCGCCAGAGACCTGACCCAGGATACCTTTGTGCAGGTCCTGCGTCATCGTCGGCAGCTACCAAATATTGCAAACCCACGTGCGTGGATTTATCGCATAGCGACTAACCGGGCCTACTCATATTTGCGTCGGCAGCGGCGCTTCGGTTGGTTGCCCTGGCAGGCGCAACATTTGCGGCATTCAGCTGACGATCCAGTGGACAAAATAGCGCAACAGCAGCAAACAGCACGTGCCCTGGCTGAATTGCCAGTACATTATCGGGTACCGCTGCTACTTTTTAGCCAGTTCGACTTTAGCATAAAAGAGATCGCTGAATTATTGAATTTAACAGAACCTAACGTGAAGGTGCGGCTGCATCGTGCCCGGCAAATGTTTCGCCAGGCGTTTGCTGAAGAGGAACAGTCATGAACAAGGTAGAGGACAGCTATTTAGAAGATGAAGGAATTGACGCTCTGATCGCCAAATTGCCTCGGCCTCAACCGCCCGACAGCTTGCGCACAGATTTCTACAAGACCTTGGAACAGGAGTCCACGTGCCCTATTTTTATGCAGTTCGCAACAGGAACGGCCGTGCTGGCCCTCTTGTTCCTTTCTCTTGTGCTGTTTTTCTCTTTGCGATCTTCGTTGCAGACAACAACAGCCGGATCTATTCCGGTACCGGAGACAACCGATATTCCGCCTACCCAGAGGGCGAGCTTCACGCCTTCCCCTCTTGCCTTTGGTCCAGAGGCGGCGTTTAACCAGCTAAAGCTTAAATTAGCGTTTTCTGACAGCGCGCCGCCAGATCCGACCGAAGTTTTGCCTTTCATGCGGGAAGATTTCCTCGCTTATATTCGAGGCTTGCCGGAGGGTTTTACCACATTGGAAAACGGTGCAGAGCTTTTTAGGCTGCATGAGACCTTAAGCCCATACGCTCCTTATGGCCTGGTTATGAAACTGGAAGATGTGGACAACGATGGGCAGCGCGAGCTCTTAGTTGGTATCCTTCCCCCGGTACTGCTCATTGAGCCAAATGCAACGGGAGAGGTGCAGATTACCGAATTGCCATGGCCGGAAAAGCTCCCGGCCATTGGCAGCGCACCGACGCGCATTGACACGGGGGATTTTGATGAAAACGGCCGTCCCGATATCCGCATCGTTTATTCACATGTAGATTATCCAGAGCGAGAGAATGAGACAATCACGGTTACATATGATGGGGTGGAATGGACCAAGTGAAGCCTATTCGCGTAGCGACTCAACTTTTCGCGTTATTAGCAGCTGGCTGAATAAAGCTATGGTGAACTTGTGTAAAAGCCCTCTGGCAGACCAATTTCCTGAAACATTTGCCAGGCTTTGTCGATTGGGACTGTAGTGCAGGGGTCGTTAAACACAGCCTGGAAGGCGATGTCAACATTCCCCGTGAGGGCTGCTTCTACAATCATTTCCTGGTTTTGTACGTGCGTGGCTACCAGGGTTTGTACGCCGGGGGGCAGGGCACCTGCGGCAATGGGCTCCACCCGGTCGCGGCTGAAGCGGGCGTTTGTTTCTACCACTGCATTCATTGGCAGGTTTGCCATCTGGCCCACGTTCTTTTTGTTTACGTTGGTAATCATATCGCCCAGGCCCAACAGGGATTTGAGCTGCAGTACCGCTTCCTCATCGGAGGGCTTGAAGGTGAACGGCCGTTCACCACTGATAATCTGCGCCACCTGCTGGCCAATCGCTTCCCAGGTTTTGATGCGATAAGAGACCGGCGTGCGGATGATGCCCCAGCGAAACAGCTCTTCTGGCGAGGCGGTGAAGCCGGGTACAAATTCGGCCAGGTGGCGATCCCCTGCGGCAGCCAAAATGCCGTAGCGCCTGAACAGCTCAAATTTAATCTGACGGCCGTCAAAATAAATATTGTTTTGTGCTTCTACTTCCTGGCGGGTAAACGGCCGTAGCACCCCAGGCTGCTCAATGTGCTCACGCAGCAGTGCCAGCAAATCCAGGTCGCGATAATGGGCCGAATCAATCCAGGTAAAGTGGTTAATGCCCAAGACGTTGACCCGAATTTCGTTACGGTGCGGTTTTTTCGGTAAGTTGAGGTAAGCCTGCGCCAGTTCCGCCAGAATGTTTTGCGTGCCAAACACCTCGTGGCAGCAGCCAAACGCTTTAAGCTCCGGAGCAACCTTCGTTAGGGTCCGGGTGCAGATGGTCATGGGGTTGGTGTAGTTGATGACCCAGGCGTCTGGGCAGTAAGTGGCGATTGCCTGGGCAAACCCGGCAAACGCCAGGGCAGAGCGCAGGCCGCGCATGAGTCCGGGCACGCCAGTGCTGTCTCCGACAGGAAAGTACATGCCGTATTTTTCAGCCACGGCAATTTCATGGGCCATCATTTCAAACGAGCCGGGCTGGATGGAGATGATGACAAAATCGGCGTCTTGCAGGGCCTGCGGCAGAATTTTTACCGCCTTGTACTGCCAACGCGAGCAGGCTTTTGGCTGGGCGCTTATCCAGTTACCCAGCGTTT